>JBHJOS010000180.1:0-13754 GCA_050329415.1 Kineosporiaceae bacterium | reverse complement strand
GGGGAAACCCGAGAGGCACCCAGCTAGACTACTGGGTTGATAGGCCGGAAGTGGAAGCGTGGCAACACGTGGAGCTGACCGGTACTAATATGCCGACAACTTGTTCACACTGTTCGCGTCCACTGTGCGGTTCCCGAGATGCGGGAGCGCTCTCGAAAGAGTTACGGCGGTCATGGCGGAGGGGAAACGCCCGGTCCCATTCCGAACCCGGAAGCTAAGCCCTCCAGCGCCGATGGTACTGCGCGGGACACTGCGTGGGAGAGTAGGTCATCGCCGGACATCTTCCTAGGTCAGGGCCATCCGTCCAACGGATGGCCCTGACCTGCGTTGGCCTCCGTATGAGGCTGGGTGAGGCAGGCGGAGATGTCACACGATCCTCGGGGACGTGGCAAGGGCAGGGCTGGGCGGACGCAGTCGCCTGACCCTCGGGAGGGGCATCGATCGAGGGACGATCCTGAGCGCGACGGGCCCCTGGTGCCCCCTCACGTCTCCGGTCGTGAACTCGACCCGCAGGTGCAGCGTGAGGTCATGGAGAGCCTCGGGCCGTGGGGCGAGGAAGTCTGCCGTCGGCTCGTGGCGGCGTACGCCTCTCTCGACGTGGGCGACGCCGTGGCTGCGGCGGCCCACGCCGAGGTCGCCCGGCGACGGGGTTCAAGGCTGGCGGCTGTGCGGGAGGCGACCGGGGTGGTGGCCTACCGGCTGGGGGACTACGAGCGTGCGCTGCGCGATCTCCAGGCCGCACGTCGTATCGGCGGTTCCACGGCGGCGGTCGCCGTCCTGGCGGACTGCGAGCGTGCGCTGGGTCGTCCGGAGCGCGCCCTTTCGGTGGTGGCGACCACCGAGTTCGGGACATTGGACGCCTCCGAGGTGGTCGAGCTGCTGATCGTGGCGGCCGGCGCTCGCCAGGACCTGGGTGAGTTCGACGCCGCGGTGACCACCCTCCGGACCCCGCTGCTCGACCGGGGGAGCCGGGAGGCGTGGCAGGAGCGGTTGTGGTTCGCCTACGGCGAAGCGCTCGTGGCGGCGGGACGGGAGGACGAGGGCAACCGCTGGCTGCGGCGGGCGGCCTCTCATCCCGCGGCGGCTACCGAGGCCGACGAGCGGCTCGGGCTCCCACCTCGCCCCCTCGAGCGCAACGGGGACCCCGCGAGTTCCGGTGCCATGGGTGTCGGCGCGTTCGTCGACCTGGATGTCGATGACCCGCGCCCGCGCGGCGGACCGTCAGTCCCCTCGTCACCAGTGCGACGTGAGAGGACGGACAAGGACGCCCGCGGGCAGCTTCGGACGGAACGACGTGGCCTTGACCGGCATGAGGAGGCCCCCGGCGACCGTGTCGAGGACGGCCGCGAGTGACACCGGCGGCATGAGGACCCCGACCGCGCCGCGACGAGCGGCCGCTGACGCGACCTGCTCGGCGTCGGAGAGCCGTCGGACCGTGGCCCCCGGCAGCTGGGCGATCGCTCTCTCGACCACGTGCGCGGTGGTCGGGAGCGCCTCGTGAGGCCGGGGCGGGCACAGCACCGACACCTCACCCGACTTGTCGACGACGGTCACTCGGTGCTGAGCCCCGGCGTCTGCGTGCTCCTCGCCGGCAGCTCCGGGGCCGCTTCGGCGGACGGCGGTGGCGACCGGTTCGGCGACGGCGCGAAGTGCCGCGAGCAGGTCATCGGCGCACAGCGGGGCGGGGGCGCGGCGCTGGAGGAGGCGATGGATCGGGGCCAGCCGGAGCGGTGTGTCGTCACCGTCGACGACCAGGGCGGTCACCTGCACGCAGTCGCCGTCGACGGCGCCCGCGGACTGGCACGACCGGGCGTGCGCGGCAGCGGCTGCGAGCCGGTGGTGCCCGTCCGCGACGAGGACCGCCCGGCGCCCGAGGTCCGCCAGCGCCAGCTCGGCATCCGTCGAGGGCACGTGCGCCACGGAGACCGACACCTCGCCGTGGCTGACCGTGAACAGCGGCCGGGGGGATCGGGCCGCGGCGGACACTGCCAGGCATCCCCCGGAGTGGGTGAGGAGCACGGGCTCCCGGTCGACGCGGGCGCGGCGCAGCGCTCGGATCCGGCGTGTCACCGTGTGAGGGTCGACGGCCTCGTGGGGCAGCAGTCCCGAGGCTGGCAGGGACTCACCGACGGTGACACCCAGTGCGACGGCCCGGACCGATCCCATCGCGGACTTCACTGTCACCAGGTACACGCCCGGGTCACTCACGAGATCTCGGCCCCGGCGGGCCCACTGGCCGCCGAGGCGGGCCACGCCCTCGGGGCGGGGATGAAGGAGCCGGAAGGGGTGCACCCCCAGCGTTCCGCGACCCACGGGCGGATCGTACGGTTCGACAGCCGAGGGTGTGGTCACCCATGTCGCGAGAACGGAGGACGCAGCGTGACGGACCAGGTACCGCCCTCGGCCGGGCCGAACGGGCCGACCGGGGGCCTCTACGAGTGGCTGCAGCGTGGCTCGGAACTGCTCGCGCGCGGGGACGCGGCGGCGGCCGCCACCCTGCTCGAGCGTGCGCACGCGGCGGAACCCACGTCTGCCTCGGTGATCGAGGCGCTGGCCCGCGCGCGCTACGACTCCGGTCGGTACGGGGCCGCAGCCGAGACGTTCGCCCTGCTCGTCGATGTCGAACCCGCCTCGGACTACGCCCACTTCGGTCTCGGTCTGTCACTGTTCCGTCTGGGTCGGGTGTCGGACGCCGAGCCTCATCTGGCGATGGCCGCCGCCATGCGTCCCGAGCGGCCGGAGTACGCCCGGCGCCTTCGCGAGGTCCGGGCGACTCGCACCGCTCGCGAGGCGGCCGGTCCGCCCGGCGGGTCGCCCGCGGGTGGCAACCGCGTCCGCGAGCCCGGCCCCGACAGCGGCCCGGCGCCCGCGTGACCTCCGCGGGCGCGATCGCCGGGGCCGCCCTGCCGTGGCAGGAGCGGGCCGCGGGGGCTGCGGCGTCGGCCCTGCTCCTGGATCTGGACGGGGTCGTGATCGAGGGCCGTCGGCTGGTCCCCGGCGCCGACGCCGCCCTCGTCCGGGCGCGCCGGGCCGGCGTGCCGGTCCGGTTCGTGACGAACAACGCCTCCCGTTCACCCGCGGAGGTGGCTGCCCACCTCACGGCGCTCGGTGTCCCGGCGACCGCCGAGGAGGTCGTGACGTCGGCGGTGGTCGCCGTCGACCTCGTCTCCGAGCGCGCGAACGCCCGCCACGCCCGTCCCCGCGGCCGGGCGGCGGCCGGCGTGGTCGCCGTCGTGGGCAGCAGCGGTCTCCTGGAGCCCCTGGCCGACGCGGGCCTGACGGCCGCGGCCGCCGTCGATGTCGCGCCGGGGGAGGCGTTCGCCCTCGTCCAGGGCTTCTCGCCGGACATCGGATGGCGGGACCTGGCGGCTGCGGCTCGCCACGTCCGCGCGGGCACATGGTGGATCGCCACCAACCTGGATCCCACCCTGCCGACCGAGGACGGCCCCGCACCCGGCAACGGGTCCCTGGTCGGCACGGTCCGCACCGCAGCCGGACGCGGCCCGGACGCCGTCGCCGGCAAGCCTGACGCCGTGATGATCCGCCGGGCTCTCCCGCCGGGGGCACGGGATCGTCCCGCCGCTGCCCTGGTCGTCGGTGACCGGCTCGACACCGATGTCGCGGCCGCCCTGGCGGCCGGGGCCACCGCCGCCCTCGTTCTCACCGGAGTGCACGGTGTCGTCGACCTTCTCGCTGCGCCCCCGGACGGGCGTCCGCACCTGCTGGCGGCTTCGCTCGCCTCGGTCACCGACGAGCACCCGGCGGTCCGGCTGGTCGCGGCGGGGGTGGGCGCCTGCCGGGGCGCCCGGGTCACCGTCGCCGAGGTCGGGGACGCGGTCGACGTCACGGTCGCCGGCGAGGGTGAACGCGCCATGGCCGGCTCGGACGGCGCCCTGGACACCGTCCGGGCACTCTGCACCGCCACCTGGTCCCTGGCCGACGACCTGCCCGACGCCGCCCGGGCGCGACTGCTCGACGCGATCGCTCGCCATCCCGCCGTGGTGCCGCTGCTGGGGTGTGGACGCGCGCCGTCCGGCGCTCGAGGCGGGTAGCGTCGCCTCGTCATGGGTTCCACGGGCATCATCGGCGACGATCTCCCCGCCACGGACGCCGTCGCACCGGCACCGGTCGGGGGGGAGCTGACTGACGTCCGGAACCGGCTGGCCCGCCTGGAGCGGCTGGCCGCGGATCTCGATGCCCGCCTCGACGCTCCGCCCGACGGTGCCGTCGATGCGCCGCCCGACCGTGCCGTCGACCGTGCCGTCGACCAGGCCGTCGACCAGGCCGTCGACCAGGCGATGGACCAGGCTCCGGAACCGGGGCTCCACGGGTGAGGCGCCGCCTGGACGCCGAGCTCGTCCGCCGCGGTCTGGCCCGCAGCCGGGACCACGCCGCCGAGCTCATTGCGGCGGGCCGGGTCCACCGCGCCGGGGGGCCCGCCGGCAAGCCGGCCACGCAGGTCGACCCGGCGGACGCCCTCACGGTGGCGGACGAGCCCGGCGAGGACTGGGTCGGGCGGGGCGCTCGCAAGCTCCACGGTGCTCTCGACGCGTTCGCGGCCGCCGGGGCGATGCCGCTGGTCGAGGGCCGGCGCTGCCTCGACGCCGGCGCCAGCACCGGTGGGTTCACCCAGGTCCTCCTCCGTCGCGGCGCCGGCCACGTGGTCGCGCTGGACGTCGGCTACGGGCAGCTGGCCTGGCGACTGCGCACTGATCCCCGGGTCACCGTGCTCGAGCGCACGAACGTCCGGGATGTCACGGTGGACCTCGTGGGCGGGCCCGTCGGGGTGGTCGTCGCCGACCTGTCCTTCATCTCCCTGCGACTCGTCCTGCCCGCTCTCACGCGGGTCGCCACGCCCGATGCCGACCTCGTCCTGCTCGTCAAGCCTCAGTTCGAGGCCGGCCGGGAGGCGGTCGGGCGCGGTGGCGTGGTGACGGACCCGGAGGTCCGACTCGCCGCCGTCCTCGGGGTCGTCGAGGTGGCGGGGGATCTCGGCCTGGCCCTGCACGGCGTGACGGCGAGCCCGCTGCCCGGTCCCGCCGGAAACGTCGAGTACGTCGTCTGGCTGCGGCGCGGCGCGCCCGGGCCGGAGTGGCGGGCGTCGGTGGCGACCGCCGTCCGGGGGACCACCGCGACCGGGGAGGCGCCGTGAGTCCGGCCCGGCGCGTCCTGGTGGTGAGCCACGTCGGCCGGGCGGCCGCGCGGGCGGCGACCCTCGAGGTCGTCGACCGGCTGGTGACCGCCGGCGTCGACGTGGCCGTGGTCGAGCCGGAGTGGCGGGTGCTGTGCCGTGACCACCCCCGCCCGCCCCGTGTGGATGTCCTCCCGCCGCCCGGCGGCGGCGACCCCGGGGCCGCCGTGGACGGCGCCGACGCGGTCGTGGTGCTCGGTGGCGACGGGAGCATCCTCCGGGCCGCCGAACTGGTGCGTGGCCGCGAGGCGCCCCTGGTCGGGGTGAACCTCGGCCACTTCGGCTTCCTCGCGGAGAACGACCCCGACGATCTGGGTCGCATGGTGAATCGGGTGGTGGCCGGTGACTACCCCGTCGAGCAGCGGATGACGGTCGACGTGCGGGTGCTGTCGGGCGGTCGCGTCCTCCACCGGGACTGGGCGCTCAACGAGGTGACCCTCGAGAAGGCCAGCCGGGAGCGCATGCTCGACGTCGTCATCGAGATCGACAGCCGGCCGCTCACCCGGTTCGGCTGTGACGGCGTGGTCGTCGCGACGCCCACGGGGTCCACCGCGTATGCCTTCAGCGCGGGCGGCCCCGTCGTGTGGCCGGAGGTGGAGGCCGTCCTCGTCGCGCCCATCAGCGCGCACGCCCTGTTCGCCCGGCCGCTGGTGGTGCAGCCGTCGAGTCTCGTCGCGCTGGAGACCATGCCGACGCTCGGTGGGGAGGGCCTCGTCGTCGCCGACGGGCGCCGCGACTTCGCCCTGCCGCCCGCCGCCCGGATCGAGGTCACCCGGGGGGAGCACCCGGTGCGCCTGGCCCGCCTCGCCCCGGTGCCCTTCACCGAGCGGCTGGTCAACAAGTTCCGGTTGCCCGTGGGCGGGTGGCGGGGCCCGGCGGCGGGCACCTGAGGGGGCGGGCATGATCGAGGAGCTGCGAATCCGCGACCTCGGTGTCATCGCCGACGCGACGGTGCCGCTGCGGCCCGGCCTCACGGTGCTGACCGGCGAGACGGGGGCCGGCAAGACCATGGTGGTGACGGCCCTCGGCCTGCTGATGGGCCGGCGGCCGGATCCCGCCCTGGTCCGCCGCGGCGCCGCGGCCGCCCTCGTCGAGGCCCGACTGGCCGTCGCCCCCGAGGGGACGGCCGCGGCCCGGGTCCTGGAGGCCGGCGGTGAGCTGGACGGCGACGAGCTCGTCGTCGCCCGCACCGTGCCGGCCGACGGCCGCGCCCGCGCTCACGCCGGTGGGCGCACCGTCCCGGCGGCGGTCCTGGCCGATGTGGCCGACGAACTCTGGACGGTGCACGGGCAGGCGGACCAGCTGCTCCTGCGCTCGCCCGCGCGCCAGCGGGCGCTGCTCGACCGCTACGCCCTCACCGTCGACGGCACACCGCCGGGAGTGCTCGACGACTGTCGCGCGGCGTTCCGGCGCTGGCAGGCCGCCGCCCGGGCGCTGGAGGCCCTCGGGCGCGACCGGGCGGAGCGGGATCGGGAGGTGGCGGAGCTGCAGACCGGGCTGGACCTCGTGGTGTCGCTGGCTCCGGAGCCCGGTGAGGACACCGCGCTGCTGCGGGAGTGGGAACGCCTCGCGCACGCCGACGAGCTCCGTCGCGCGGCCGAGACCGCCCGTGAGGCCCTCGGCGGCGGCGAGGTCGACGGTGGGGCCGACGGGGGGGCCGTGGCCGCGCTCGCGCACGCGCGGGCGGCCCTGGAGGCCACCCGCCACCACGACGAGCAGGTCGCGCGTCTCGCCGACCGCGCGGGTGAACTCGCCTACCTGGCGGCCGATCTCGTGACGGACCTCGCCGGATACGCCACCGGTGTAGACGCCGATCCCGAACGACTGGCGGCCGTCGAGGCCCGCCGGCACGACCTGTCCCGCCTCGTGCGCCGCTACGGCAGCGTGGACGAGGCGCTGGCCTGGGCCGAGCGCGCCCGGGCGCGGCTCGCCGAGCTGTCGGTCGCCGGGGACGAGGCCGCGGTGTCGGCGGTCGAGGCGGCTGCGCGCGCGGACCGCGACAGCGCCGCGGCGGCACTCACGGCGGTGCGCCGCCGTGCGGCCGAGGCGTTCGGCGCCTCCGTGACCGCCGAGCTGCGGGAGCTCGCACTGCCCCGGGCCCGGCTCGTGGTCGAGGTGGCACCGGCCGAGGCGCCCGGACCCGAGGGGGCCGACGAGGTCGACATCCGGCTGGCCGCGCACGCCGGTGCAGACCCGGTCCCCGTGGCCCGGGCGGCCAGCGGTGGGGAGCTCTCCCGGGTCATGCTGGGGGTGGAGGTCGTGGTGGGAGCCGCCGACCCGGTGGCGACCTTCGTGTTCGACGAGGTCGACGCCGGGGTCGGGGGGGCTGCCGCGCTGGGGGTCGGTGGCCGCCTGGCCCGGCTGGGACGCACCGCCCAGGTGCTCGTCGTCACCCATCTCGCCCAGGTCGCCGCCTACGCCGACCATCACCTGGTCGTCGAGAAGTCCGACGACGCGGCGGCCGTCGTCTCGACGGTGACGCCCGTGACGGGTCCCGAGCGCCTGGCCGAACTGGCGCGGATGCTCGCGGGGACCGCCGACTCCGAGGTCGCCCTCGCCCACGCTGCGGAGCTGCTCGAGGCGGGCGCGGCGGAGCGGGCCGGGGCTGCCGTCGAGCCTGCCGGGACTCGCCGACGGCGCCCCACGCGAGCCTGACCCACTACTTTCCGTATTACTGACATCATCAGAGCGTGACGACAGGGCTGGTCCCGCGTGTCCCTCAGCAGCGCCCCGGCGGGTCGGTGACGGGCTCGGAACCGCTCGAGCGAGTGCCCGGCGCCGCGGGCGACGACACGCCCGACGGAACGCCCGACGCCGCGCCCGACGCCGCGCCGGGTGCAGGAGCCGGCCCGGCGACGCCCTCCGCGCGACGATCGCCGGCCGCGGCACCGGACCGGACGGGGACGGTCCGCGTCGACCTGCGCGGAGCCCGACTGGCCGCCCGGCTCGCCGCCGGGGACGTCGCGGTGCTCGACCGGCTCGACCTCGACCTCGTGACCGCCCACGCGCTCCTGGCGCGGCGTCCCGCGGCGGTCGTCAACATCACCTCCTCGGCCAGCGGTCGTGCCCCCGGACTGGGCGCGGCGGCTCTCGTGGCGGGCGGGGTTCGGGTCGTCGACGACGCCGGCCCCCACCTGCTCGCCGCGCTCGACGACGGCGATGTCGTCACCGTCACCGCCGACGGCCGAGTCCTCCGCGGCGGCGCGATGCTGGCCACCGGCCGGGTCCTCGACGAGCCGGCCGTGGCCCGGGTCATGCAGGCCGGGCGGGCGTCGCTCGGGGCCCACGTGGCGGCCTTCGGCGCCGCCGCGGCCGGCGTGCTCGACGCCGACTGCCACGCCGTCCTGCCCCCGGGGGACGAGCCCGTCCCGGACCTGGCCGCGCTGCTCACCGCGGCCGGTGGGCGCCGCCGGCGCGCCGCGGCGCGAGCGCTGCGCCGCCGGGCGGTGCTGGTCGTGGCCGGAGGGCCGCGCGCCGCGACGGACCTGGATCTGGCCCGGCGGCGGCTCCCGCGCACCACGGTGGTGGTCGCCACCGTCGAGGGAGCCGACACCGCCCTGGCCCGGGGCCTGACGCCCGCCGTGATCGTCGGGGACGCCCGGGCCGCCACCGCCCGGGCCCTGGCCGCAGGCCCCGCGGTCGTCCAGCTGCTTCCCCCGGTCGCCGGGGCGCAGGACGTCGCCGAGGCACGGGAGCGCCTGGACCGGGCCGGCGCGACCGCCCAGTCGTGGCGGACCGGGCTGGGGTCCGCGGACGCCGCGGTCCTGCTCGCGGTCGCGGCCGGCGCCCCGCTGGCCGTGACCGCCGGGTTCCCGCACGGCCTGCTGGAGTTCGCCGACCGGTCGCCGCGCGAGATGGCCGGGGCCGCTCTGGTGACGGCGGCGGTCGGGCACCATGTGGTCGATGCGGCGACGCTGCCGCCGCTCACCTCGGCCCCGGCGGGCTGGGCCGCCGGGGCCGTTCCTGCGGTGGCCGGCCTCGTGGCCCTCGCGGCCGCGCTCGGGGTGCTCGCCGGGTGGACCCCGGGGGACTGGCCGCTCCCGGAGGCCGTGGCCGACGCCCTGGCCCGGCTGGCCGGTGCCGCGCAGGGACTGTGGGCCGGCCTGCCGGGTGACGTGGGACCGCGGGCATGAGCTTGCAGCATCACCTGGCCTCGCTGGGTGCCGTGCTGCTCGCGCTCGCCGCCGGACTCGTCGCGGGTGTCGCGGCCGGGGGACCGGGGGACGGGACCTCCGCGGGGGAACCTGTCCTGGCGCCGCGGGCACCCGCCACGGCCGCCACCGCCGCCCCGGCGACCGAGGGCGAGGCCGACCAGCTCCTGGCCGAGTCCCTGGCCGCGATCGTGGCCGGGTCCCTCGGGGGGCGCCAGGTCGCTGTGCTCGCCCTCGGCGCGGCTGCGGATCCGGTGGCGGAGACGGTGGTCGCCGACCTGTCGTCCGCCGGGGCCGTGGTGTCCCTGCGTGGCACGGTGGACCCGTCGTGGACGGACCCGGCCGGGGCGGTGCTGCGCGACGGCCTCACCCGCCAGCTCGGTGCCGAGCCCCTGAGCGCCGGCGACCCCCTCGCGGTCCTGCTCGCGGGCGCCGCGACCGGGAGCGGTGCCGCGGGGTCCTCGCCCGCGACGGTCTGGGGGGTGCTGGCCGGTGCGGGTCTGCTCTCCGGGACGCCACCGGGTGACGCGGTCCCCGAGGTGGTCGTGGTCGCGGCCCCCGCGACCGTGGAGCCCGCCACCGCACCGGGGTGGACCGCCCTGATCGGTGGCCTCGCCGCCACCGCTCCCGTGGTGCTCGTCGCACCGTCGCCGGGGCACTCCGACCAGGCCGTCGGACCCGGCGAGGCCTCCCTGGTCGTCGCGGCCCGGGAGTCGCCGGCCGGCCCGCTGCTGTCGACCGTGGACCACCTGGACACCGGCGTCGGGCGCCTGGCCGTCCTGCGGGCGACCGCCGACCTCCCGGCCGGGGACCGCGGCCACTACGGTTCGCTGCGAGGGGCCACGTCCGGAGCACCCGCCAGGGGGTGACCGGCGTCCCACGAGGAGGGTGCCGTGTGAGCACGGGGGAGGCCGGTGGCCCGGTCGTGCTCATGGTCCTGGCTTCCCCGGGACCAGCGGTCCCGGTGCACCTGCGCAGCGTCGTCCCGCGGCTCGAGGCGCGCGGCCTCCTCGTGCACCTGGCCGTCGCCGAGCACCTCGCCGGCCACTACGGCGGTCTGGGGTCCGCGCTGGTGCCGTTGCCGGTCGCCGCCCGCTCCAGCACCGCGGGGGACGTGGCCGCGACCCGTCACCTGCGACGCGCCGTGCGCGCCGTGCCGGGCATCGACGTCGTCCATGCCCACGGATTCCGCTCCGGTGCCCTGGCGACGATCGCCCTGCGGGGCCTGCGGGCCCGACCGGGCTTCGTCACCACGTGGTATGACCTGGCCCTGCCGACCGGGAGCCGGATCCTCAGCGTGCGGGCCGCCGAGCGCCTCATCGCGCGCAGCGCCGACGTCACTCTCGCGACCAGTACCGAGCTGCAGCACCGGGCGCGCGGGCTCGGGGCCAGGGACGTCCGGCTCGCCCCCATCGCGCCGATCGCGCCCGAGCGCGCCGGGTCGGGCCCCGTCGGCTCCGCAGCCGCCGACGCCGTCCCCCGCGAGCGGGGCCGGACCCGGTTGCGGGCCCGGTTGGCGGCCGAGCTGGGCCTGCAGCCCGAGCGACCCTGGGTGCTGGTCGTGGGCCGCCTGGTTCCGGAGCGGTCCGGGATGCTGCTGTCGGTCGCCGACCGGTGGAACGTGCTCCATCCGCCGCCCGAGGTGCTCGCCGTCGGGGAGGGCCAGCCCGCCGTCGTGGCGTCCCTGCGCCAGGCGGTGGCCGCGCGCCAGCTGCCGGTGCACCTGCTCGGTGACCGTGCCGACACGGTCGACCTCATGCAGGCCTGTGACGTCCTCGTCACCACCTCGCGGTGGGAGTCCCGGCCGCTGGCCGTCCAGCAGGCGATGCAGCTCGGGCTGCCCGTGGTCGCCGCTCGGCTCGCCGGCATCGCGGAACTGGTCTCGGACACCGGGGTGCTGGTCGACGTCGACGACGTCGACAACCTGGCCGGGGAGGTGGCGGCCCTGCTCTCCGACCCGGACCGGGCGCTGCGGCTCGCCCGGCGGGCGGCCCGCCGCGCCGGGACCTTCCCCAGCGAGGACGAGGTGGCGGACTCGCTCGTCGCCGCCTACCGGAGCGCGGTCGCGGCCCGCGCGCGGCGACGCTCCTGACGGGTGCGGTGACCGGGACCGGCCCGCCGCGGGTCGACTCCGCCACCGGCCGTCGTCCGGGGCTCCTCACTGGTACCGTGAAAGCCCGTGGTGGAGCGGGGCAGCGCCGGGTATCACGTCCGGCGGAACATGACACAGCACGTGTTCGTGACAGGCGGGGTCGCCTCGTCCCTGGGGAAGGGACTGACGGCGTCCAGCCTGGGCCAGTTGCTGAGACGCCGGGGAATCAGGGTCGTCATGCAGAAGCTCGACCCCTACCTCAACGTCGACCCCGGGACGATGAACCCGTTCCAGCACGGCGAGGTCTTCGTCACCGAGGACGGGGCCGAGACCGACCTCGACATCGGCCACTACGAGCGGTTCCTCGACACGGATCTCGACGCGTCGGCGAACGTCACCACCGGGCAGGTGTACTCCGCGGTCATCGCCAAGGAGCGGCGTGGGGAGTACCTCGGGGACACCGTCCAGGTGATCCCTCACATCACCGACGAGATCAAGGCGCGGATGCGGGCCAAGGCCGGCCCGGACGTCGACGTCGTCATCACCGAGGTGGGAGGCACGGTCGGCGACATCGAGTCGCTGCCCTTCCTCGAGGCTGCGCGCCAGGTCCGCCAGGACATCGGCCGGGACAACGTCCTCTTCGTCCACGTCTCGCTGGTGCCGTTCATCGCCCCCAGCGGCGAGCTCAAGACCAAGCCCACGCAGCACTCGGTGGCCGCCCTGCGCAGCATCGGCATCCAGCCCGACGCCGTCGTCTGCCGGGCCGACCGGGAGATCCCGCCCGAGGTCAAGCGCAAGATCGCCAACATGTGCGACATCGACGCCGAGGCGGTCGTCGCCGCCGTCGACGCCCCCTCCATCTACGACATCCCCAAGGTGCTGCACGCCGAGGGCCTCGACGCCTACGCCGTGCGCCGCCTCGGCCTGCCGTTCCGCGACGTCGACTGGACGCGGTGGGACGACCTGGTCCGCCGGGCCCACCACCCGGCCGAGACGATCGACGTCGGGCTGGTCGGCAAGTACACCGGGTTGCCCGACGCCTACCTGTCGGTCATCGAGGCCCTTCGCGCGGGCGGCTTCGCCCACGACGTCGGGGTGCGGATCCGGTGGGTGGCCGCTGACGAGTGCGAGGACCCGGCCGAGGCGCGGCGGGCGCTGCAGGGCGTCGACGCGGTATGCGTGCCGGGCGGGTTCGGGGTCCGCGGGATCGAGGGCAAGGTGGGGGCACTGCGCTGGGCCCGCGAGACCCAGGTCCCCACGCTGGGACTGTGCCTGGGGCTGCAGTGCATGGTCATCGAGTTCGCTCGCCACGTCGTCGGTCTCGAGGACGCCAGCAGCACGGAGTTCGACCCCGACACCCCCCACCCGGTGGTGGCGACCATGGCCGAGCAGCGGGCCATCGTCGCCGGGGACGGTGACCTGGGCGGCACCATGCGCCTGGGGTCCTACCCCGCGGTGCTGGCCGAGGGCAGCCTCGTCGCCGGAATGTACGGGCGCGGCCGGTGCGACGAGCGGCACCGCCACCGCTACGAGGTCAACAACGCCTACCGCGAGCCGCTGACCGCCGCCGGCCTCGTCCTGTCCGGCGTCAGCCCGGACCGCGAACTCGTCGAGTTCGTCGAGCTGCCGCGCGACACGCATCCGTTCTACGTCGGCACTCAGGCGCACCCGGAGTTCAAGTCCCGCCCGACGCGGCCCCACCCGCTGTTCGCCGGCCTCGTCCGCGCCGCGCTGGACGTGAAGGAGTCCGAGCGCCTCGACCTCACGGGCACGGCGCGCACGCCGGTCACCGCCCCGTGAGCGTCGTCGGGGCCGCGGGTGGGCGCCCGCGACTCGCCGACGGTCCGGCCGACGCACCGGTGGTCGAGACGGCGAGGGTCTACGCAGGTCTCGTGTGGGACGTCGTCTCCGACCTCGTCGACCTGTCCGGCGGCGGCCGGCACCGTCGTGAGTACATCCGGCATCCGGGCGCCGTCAGCATCCTGGCCATGGCGGGCGAGCCGGGTGTGGAGCGCATCCTGGTGATCCGCCAGTACCGCCACCCCGTCCGGATGACCCTCTGGGAGCTGCCGGCCGGGCTGCTCGACGCGCCGGGGGAGGACCCGGCGCTGGCGGCGGCGCGCGAACTGGCGGAGGAGGCGGACCTCGAGGCGGGGGAGTACCGGGTCCTCGTCGACTACCTGCCGTCGCCCGGCGGGTCCGACGAGGCCCACCGGGTGTTCCTCGCACGCGACGTCCGGCCGGTCCCCGAGGGCCGGCGGCACGTGCGCACCCAGGAGGAGGCGGGAATCGTCGCTGCCTGGGTGCCGTTGGAGGAGGC
>JBHJOS010000051.1:0-25310 GCA_050329415.1 Kineosporiaceae bacterium | reverse complement strand
GTGTTCGATCGGATCCGCGGCGAGTTCGTCGACGTCATCGAGTGGCTCGACGACAGCCGGGACACCATGGTCTGGCGCTTCCCGCGACATGACAGCGCGATCAAGATGGGCGCCCAGCTCACCGTCCGCGAGTCCCAGACCGCGGTGTTCGTCAACGAGGGCCAGATCGCGGACGTGTTCGCGCCAGGGCGGTACCGGCTCGAGACGAACAACATGCCGATCCTCACCACGCTCCAGAACTGGAAACACGGCTTCGACTCGCCCTTCAAGGTCGACGTCTACTTCGTCAACACCCGCCTCTTCACCGACCTCAAGTGGGGCACCCAGAACCCCGTGATGATGCGCGACGCCGAGTTCGGGGTCGTCCGGCTGCGCGCGTTCGGCGCGTACGCCGCCCGGATCGTCGACCCGCCGCGGTTCCTCACCGAGCTGGTCGGCACAGACCCCCGGTTCCGCACCGAGGAGGTGTCCGACTACCTCCGCCAGATGATCGTGAGCCGACTCGGCCCGGCGCTGGCGGCGGCCGGCGTCCCGGCGATCGACCTCGTGACCCGGCAGACCGAGATCGCGACCACCCTGGCGACGGCGCTGACGACGGAGCTGGCAGCTGTCGGTGTCGCCATCCCCACCTTCCTCATCGAGAACATCTCACTGCCGCCGGAGGTCGAGGAGGCCCTCGACAAGCGGACCCAGATGGGCGTGCTCGGCGACCTCGACCGGTACACCAAGCTCCAGACCGCCAACGCGATCGAGGACGCCGCGAACAATCCGGGCGGCGCGGGCGAGGGTGTGGGCCTCGGCATGGGCATGGCCGTCGGCCAGCAGATGGCCGAGTCGCTGCGGCCGCAGCAGTCGGCGGCACCGGCGCCGCCGGCCACCGGCGGCCCGCCGCCACTGCCCGGGGCCGACTCGCCCCGCTGGTACCTCGGAGTCGGTGGCCAGCAACGCGGCCCCTACGACACCGTCGGCCTGCGCGCCGCCGTCGCCTCGGGAGAGCTGACCCCGCAGACCCTCACGTGGGCCCAGGGGATGAGCGCCTGGACGGCCGCGGCCGACATCCCCGAGGTCGCCGCCGTCCTCGCCGCCGCACCCCCGCCGCTGCCGCCCCAGTGACCCGGCCGTGACCCAGCCCACCGGGTCGGCGCCGGCGGCCCAGTGGCCGTGCCGGGGCTGCGGCGCCCAGCTGGCGTACGCGCCGGGCACGCTGTCCCTCACCTGCCCGTACTGCGGGACCTCCCAGCAGCTCGCGGTCGTGGACCGGGTCGTCGAGGAGACCCCCTTCGAGGTCTGGCAACGGCGACGCCAGGTGCCCCTGCCGACCGGGGTCCGGGTCCTGGAGTGCGGCACCTGCCGAGCCCGGACCGAGAGCGACCACGTGTCGACCCGTTGCCCCTTCTGCGGGTCACCGCTGGTGAGCGACATCGCGGCCGACGCCTCCGTCGCGCCCGAGGGGGTCGTCCCGTTCGTCGTCGACAAGCGGGTCGCCGACGAGTCGGTCCGGCGCTGGATCCGGTCGCGCTGGTTCGCGCCGAACGCCCTCAAGAAGGTCTCGACCACCGAGGCGATGGAGGGCACCTACCTGCCGTTCTGGACCTTCGACGCGGACACGGCGACCGACTACACCGGTCAGCGGGGCGAGTACTACTACACGACCGAGACCTACACCGAGATGGTGGACGGCCGGCCGCAGACCCGGACCCGGACCGTCCGCCGGATCCGGTGGTGGCCGGCGTCCGGGCACGTCAGACGCTGGTTCGACGACGTCGTCGTGCCCGCGACGACCCTCGTCGAGCGGCGTCGCCTCGACAAGCTGGAGCCCTACCACGTCGAGACCGCGGTGGCGTACCAGCCGGAGTACCTGGCCGGCCACCAGGCCTTGCGCTACGACGTCGACCCCGACGCCGGGCTCGCCGACGCCCGGCGCCTCATGGCCGAGGTCATCGAGGACGACTGCCGCGCCGACATCGGCGGCGACGAGCAGCGGGTCCACTCGATGGACACCCGCTACGCGGCCGTGACGTTCAAGCTGCTGCTCATCCCGCTGTGGATCGCCGCCTACGCCTACGGCGGCCGCGTCTTCCAGGTCATGGTGAACGCCCACACCGGCGAGGTCGTCGGGGAGCGGCCGTGGAGCGCCTGGAAGATCGCGCTCGCCGTGGCGGCCGGGGTGCTCGCCCTGGCCGTCGTGGTGCTGCTCTGGGCCTGGTACGGGGGGTAGCTGAACCGGAGACCTGCCCGAAAGGTCCTGGACGCCTGCGCAGGTGTTCCCCAACGCTGGGACCCCGATCACGACCCGGGGGGGGCATGGACGACGGCGACGAAGACCGCGGGCGGGCCGGCCGTGCCCTGCTCGAGTCGGCGATCCGCAGCCTGCCGGTGCCGCCCGCGCGGCCCGACCGCTCCACCCGGCAGCGGGTGGGGCTGCACCTGCTCCTGGCGTCTCTGCGGTGGGAGCACGTGGACCGGGTGTCCCAGACCCTGACCCTCGTCGAGGCCAGCCATCTCGACCGCCGGGTCGACATCGACGTCGACCTCGCCCGGCTGACCCGCGCCCGCCGCCGGGCCCTCACCCTCGAACCCTGGCGGGACCCGGACGGCCGCCCGACGCTGTGGCTGCCGGTGGCCCGCCACGAGCGGCGCTCCCTCGGACCCGTCACCTGCTACGACGGGGCCGGGACGGTCCTGCCCCGGATGACGGGCCGCGAGGTCAACCGGCTGATGGCCGCCGCCGTCATCGCCGTGCTCCGCCAGCTGCGCGCGCACCCCCCGGGAGGGCCGCCCACCCGGACCCCGCCGCCCCGCCACATCGGCGAGCCCGCGCGGTGGCTCGTCGAGACGGCGCTGTCCGCCATCGTCGAGGACGGCCGGGTGGACTGGCCGGTGCCGTCGGAGAGCGCGGCCCCCGGCCCGTATCTCGACGAGGCCCTCACCTGGCTCGACGTCCCGCCCGCGTTCCACCGCCTGCTGTACGACATCGCCCGGGACCAGGTCGTCGTGGTTCGCCTGCCCGCCGAACCCCACCAGACCCGGGTGTCCTACGACGCGCCCCAGCTGCGGGCCTCGCCGCCGCGGCGCGGGTCGCTGTCGGCCCTCGTCTCGACCCAGCAGGTCAGCGTCGCCTACACCACGACGATCCCGGGCCATCTCGACTCCTACCACGTCACCCTTCAGGTACCGCAGCAGATGTCGGTCCGCCACATGCTCATGACGAGCGACGCCGACCGCCGGGCGGTGCGCGCGTTGCGGGCGGACGCCCTCCTGCTGGCGAGGTCCTCTGTCTCGGCCACCCCCGACCCGGCCTCCGAGACCCCGCAGCCGACCGAGAGCCTGCTCCGGTACGAGACCGGCAGCGCCGGTGCCCGGATGGGCGAACTCGTGCTGCGCCGCCGCGAGGACGCCCTGGAGTACGCGCGCTACCTGCGCGACCGTCGGCTGCCGGGCGCACGGTCGTCGGTCCCGCCGGTGGCACTGGGGAACGGGCCGGTCCCGGTCCTGTCGGACTCCGGGCGCCGGGCCTGGGCGGATGCCGTGGCCGACGCCATCGAACGGGACGAACTCGACTACGACCTGCACGTCGACAACGACCCGCGAGAGGCGAACGGGCACGTGCAGTGGCGCCGGCACGGCGCGGGGCTGGGCCTGGGGTCCTACCGGTCGGTGAGGGCCCACGTGCTGGCCACGCTGGTCGACGCCCGCCCCTCGGGAGCCGGGCGCCTGCTCGCCGCCCTCCTGGCGAACGCCCTGCTCGTGACGCTGGTCTTCGGGCTGTTGCTGGCCAGTGCCGGTGGCCCCGGCCGCCTGGGGGACGCCGCCGAGCCGCTGCTCACCCTGCTCCTGCTCGTACCGGGCCTCATCATCGCCCTCATCAGCCTGCAGCAGCGCCGCCGGCTGCGCTCCCTCGTCGTCCTGCCCCAGCACTACATCGGCTGGCCCGCCATCGGCGGCAACATCCTTCTGGCGGTGGTGGCCCTGACCGCGGACGCCGTGGCAGCGACGGGGAGCGGCCCGGCCCGGGTGCTCACCGCGGCCGCGATCGTCCTGGTGGCGCTGCAGTGGTTGGCCGTGCTTGCGCTCACGGTCCTGATGGCCATCGGACGGGCGGTGGACCGACTGCGCCACCCGCCCTTCGAGTTCGTCCCCCGCTGGCTGCGCGGCCACGGCCGGACCCTCGTGCCCACCATGTCGTTCGACGGGCGCCCCCGTGAGCTCGTCACCCTGCCCGACGACGACCGGGGTGCCGGGGCCGGACGCTACCTGCCGCGGGCCACTCTCGTCGATGTCACGCTGCGGGCCAGCGAGGACGTCCATGTCCGGGTGCACATCCGCCACGTCCACGGTTCCCGGGACGGGGCTCCGGCCCGGGTGCACGCCCAGAGCTTCCTCACCGACGTCGACGACGTCCGACAGTGGGTCACCACTGACCGGCTGGTCACCGGCGCCCTCGCGGAACCGGCGGAAGTGCAGGACCATCCCGGCGAGCCACCCGGCGGCTCCCCCTACGATGCGTCCCTGGTGCGCGTGGCCCGGGAACGCCCGGCCCGCACAGTGGCACGGCGCCCGTCGGAGTGGACGGCGCTGGTCCGGACGGAAGCGGCGTTCTTCTACACCTTCACCGACAAGGTGGACCTCCTGCTGACCCTGTCGCCCGGCGAGTGGTCGCCGACGGACCGGCCCTCGGCAGCGCGGGTGACCGCGCTGACGTGTGACGTCCTGGCGGAGATCGCCGCACCACCGCACTACCGCCCGGTGACCTTCGTCCGGAGCCCGTCGGTCGGCTTCCGAGACGTTCCCGCGGAACCCCTCGACTTCGCCGACCCCGGCTCCGGCCCGTGGGGGTCCCAGGCCAGCGACCCGTTGCTGGCCCGCGGTGTCAACGTGCGCATCACCGTGGGACTCGACGACCGCGACCACGAGTCCCGCCAGTCGCTGCTGGCCCGGGTGGTGGCCACCGCGCGCCGCCACGGCGCCGCCCTGCACGTCGCCGACCGCCGGTTCGGCCCGCTGACCGGACGATGGGTTCCGGTCCAGGGCCTGGCCCAGCCGACGACGCCGAGCGAGCCCGCCGCGGGACCGGCGCCGGCCGCCGGGGACCCCTCCCGGCTGCAGCAGGTCACGGTCCTCGGGCCGGCCCGGCAGGGCTCGTTCGTCTCGGTCCTCGCGGCACTGCGCGAGGCCCGGGTCGCCGCGGCGGCCCTGACGGCCCTGTCGATGCAGGACGTCAGCGCGCTCATGCTGATGGTCACCGACGGCGCGGTCCCGGCCGGCGACTACCACCTGGACGAGTACCTGGCGCGGCACGGCGCACCGGGCGGGACGGACCGGACCCCGGCCCGGGGGTACCGCTGCCTGGTGAGCCCGCCGGTCGCCATGCCCGAGCCGCGCCCCGGCACCGGGCACCCGATCTGGGCCAGCTGGGAGATCCGGGGCCCCGCCGCGCCGTCGCCGCCGTCGCCGGAGTCCGGCTGGCGGATGGTCCTCGCCGCCGTGCTCGCTCACCCGGAGGTCGCGGACGCCCAGGTGGAGTACCACCGGATGCGCCGGACCTCGCCCACCAGCACCATGGAACGGCTCAAGCTGGCGGTCACCCTGCACGGGCAGCCCGGCGACACCGCCGAGCGACTCGACGCCCTGTGCCGGGACGTCTTCCACGAAGTGCTCAGCCGGGAGCGCCAGGCCCGGGTCGCCGCGAACGCGGCCCGCCGCATGGTGCGCGTCCGGGTGGAGGCCCGCGAGCGGTGGCTCGGCAGCTGGATCGACGACCCCGGATGACCCGCGGGTGCCGACGCGGCACCCGTACCCTGCGACGATGACTGCCGCCTCGTCCTGCCCGCCCGACGTGGGCGCGCTGCGCTCCCTCCTGGCCGTGCCGGTCGGCGACGAGTTCGACGTCGGCCGGGTCGACACCCGGGCGACCCCGGGGTTCGCCGGCGACAAGGCCGCGGGGCGCACGGCCCTGACCGCGACCGCCGACGAGATCGCCGGGCTCCAGGAGCGGCTCTACGCCCAGCACCGAGCGGGGATCGCGGAGCGTGCCGTGCTGCTGGTGCTCCAGGGGATGGACACCTCGGGCAAGGGCGGCATCGTCCGTCACGTCGTCGGCGCAGCCGACCCACAGGGCGTCATGATCCGCGGGTTCAAGGCGCCGACGGACGAGGAGCGTGCCCACGGGTTCCTGTGGCGGATCCGCCGGGCGCTGCCGACCCCCGGTCACATCGGGGTCTTCGACCGCTCCCACTACGAGGACGTCCTGGTCGTGCGGGTCGAGGACCTGGTACCCGAGGCGGAGTGGCGCGCCCGCTACGACCTGATCAACGCCTTCGAGGGCGAGGTCGCGGCGAGTGGCACGTCGATCGTCAAGGTCATGCTGCACATCTCCCGTGACGAGCAGAGGGACCGCCTCGCCGAACGGCTCGACCGCCCCGACAAGCACTGGAAGTACAACCCGGACGATCTCCGCGCCCGCGCCCGGTGGGACGACTACCTGGCGGCGTACTCCGAGGCCCTCGGGCGCTGCTCGACACCGGCCGCGCCCTGGTACGTCGTGCCGGCGGACCGGAAGTGGTACGCCCGGCTGACGGTCGCCACGCTGCTGCTCGGCGCCCTGCGGGACCTCGAGCTCACGTGGCCGCCCGCGGACTTCGACATCGCGGCCGAGAAGGCGCGCCTGGCGGCGTCCTGACGGCAGGTCCGGATCGCCGCGGGCCGGTCGTCACGCATCGGGGACGTCGTCGTCCGCCGGCGGAGAAAGGAAAGCGGCCCGCCGTAGCGGGCCGTCTGACCGGCCGAGGCCGGCGGGGTACCCAGCATGATGTCCGCGACGCTCCAGCCGTGCAAGTCGACGTGGACACCTCGCCGCAAGTCCGACGGATCAGACGAGCGCAGCGCACCACGGCCGCTCCCCGGACCCGGACCCGGACCCGGACCCGGCAGGCTTGTCCCCCATGTCGGGGGACGACCAGGTCATCGCATACGTCGACGGTTTCAATCTCTATCACGGCATGCATCAGGCACGCGGCCGTCGCGGTCTGTGGCTCGACCTCGAGAGTCTCTGCACCTCCTTGCTCCGCCCGGGTCAGGAGCTCACGGGACTGCACTGCTTCACCGCACTGGTCGACGGTCCCGGCCGTCCCCGCCAGCAGGCCTACCTGGACGCCCTCAGCGCTCACGGGCGGGTCACCCAGGTGCACGTCGGACGCTTCCAGACGACGACACATGAATGCCGCTCGTGGGGCTCCCGTCGACGTGCCCACGAGGAGAAGGAGTCCGACGTCAGCTTCGGAGTTCAGCTCGTCGAGGACGCCGCCCTCCGCCGGTACCGGGTCGCCCTGCTCGTCACCGCCGACAGCGACATGCTGCCTGCCGTCAGAGCTGCTCGTCGGCTCGCCCCGGACGCCCGTGTCGTCGCCCTGCCTCCCAGGCGGGAGCCCATCCCATCGGTTTGCGCTCGCGAGGGGCCCGGACGGACCGGTGCCCGTCCTCTCCAGCCTCTTCCTCGTGGCACCGGTCCGGCGAGCCGGACTCGGCACTGCCTTCGCCCGCACCGTTGTCAGCGACCCGCCGGCGACCTGGACCGTCGCCCACCAGGAGGCCAACCTGCCGGCGGCCCGGTTCTGGTGCCGACTCGCCGGCCTCGTGGACCCACGGTGGCGGATCGAGCGAAGACCCGTCCCGGGACGTCCGGAGCTACCGCCGGACACCTGGGTCACGTTCGACAGCCGACCGTGACGGGCCGAGCGCGGCCGCGTCCATGCCTCCGGAGGTGCCACGGGCCGCCCGCGCCGCGGCCCACGGAACCTCGCTGACCGCTCAGTTCTCGCAGCCGACCCCGTCGCGGTCGGAGTCGAAGTTGTGGGGGTCGGGCGCCAGCACCCGGAACCGGCGGTGCGGGATGTCGCCGCAGTCGAGGTCCGGCGGCGGCGGCGCAATGCAGACGTCGGGGTAGGCGGCGTCGCATCCGGGGCGTGGCGACGGCGCGGCCGGGGCAGCACTCGCCCAGACCGCCCGGCCGTCGGGCCGGTAGACGACGAAGTTGCCGTCGTCCTGGAGCACCGCGCGGGCGCCCGGATTGCCGGACGTGCCGCTGTTCCAGGCCGCCCGTCCGGCGGTGGTGTAGACGACGAGGTTCCCGTCGCCCTGCATGACGAGCCGGTTGCCGGTGCCGCTCGTCCGGCTGGCCCACCGGACGGCGTTGCCGGGCCCGTACAGCACGACGTTGCCATCCGCCTGCACGACGACACGGTGGGAGCGTGCCGGCGAGACCAGCTGCGCACCCGCAGGCAACGTCGCCCCGGACGCGAGGACATTGCCCGCCGCCGGCCGGGACACGGGCACCGCCGCCTTGCAGTTCCAGAGCGCCCGGTTGGTCGACGAGTAGACCACCGCGTTGCCGTCGGACTGCATCACGAACCGCACGTTGGTCCCGGACGTGCGACTGGCCCACAGCGCGCGGTTGCCGGGGCTGTAGACGACGAGATTGCCGTCACCCTGCATGACCAGACGGTTGCCGCTGCCGCGGGTCCCCCAGGAGCACACGGCCCGGTTGGCCCGGGTGTAGACGACGACGTTGCCGTCGGTCTGCATGACGAGGCGATGGCTGCCGTCGGGCGCCACGAGCTGCTGACCCGCCCGCAGTGTCTGACCCGCGGACAGGACCGGTGTCCCCGCCGTCGCCCACGCAGCCGGCGCGATCAGGGAGGTGGCGGCGAGCAGGAGAGCGATGACCGAGTACAGGGGGAGTTTTCTGGCGTGTCTCATCGCTCACACCATAGGAGCACTCGTCGTCGGCATCGTGGTTTCGAAGAAGCCCGCCCGACAAGGAAGGAAAGGCACGGAATGTCGGGCGTCGGACCGGGCGGGTGAGCCTGCCGACGCGACGACAGGCTCACCCACACGGCACTACGGCGAACGACGCGACCGGCTCAGGGCGTTGCGCTCAGGAAAGGCTGACCTGGTAGGCGGCCATCGCCGGCCTCACCGGCTGGACGAACAGCAGAGGATTCGAAGTCGACACGTTGCCACCGGACACGAGTCCGAGTGCGGCGGTGCCGGCGAACACCGAGCCGCCGCTGTCGCCACCGGCTGCATAGATCTGAGCAGCGTCCAGGTCGTACACCGCGCCCTCCCAGTAGTAGGCGGTCGCATCGTTGAACAGGACCGTGCCGCAGGTCACGCCGGTCGTCGCACCGGACTTGCAGACGTACTGGTTCTGTATCATGTCGGCTGCGTGGTTGATCCATTGGAACTGGCCGTTGTAGGTGTAGACGCCGGGAATCTGACTGACCGGATCGGTGATCCTGATCAGCCCGTAGTCCACTCCCGGGAAGCTGGCAGCATGCCGGTGGCCCAGGTAGTAGCCATCCCAGTTGATCCATGTGTCGAAGCCTGGCTGGAAACAGTGCCCGGCCAGCAGGACGTACGCACCGCTTCCGTACCTGACGTTGAAACCCGCGGAGCAGTACGCGTTGACGTTGGCGTACGCCCGCATGGGATCCCCGCCGGCGACGTCACGGGTGATCTGCGCCGGGTCGTCGGTCTCCTCGACCCGGACCGCCGAGCCCTGACGCTCGGCTGCCGCCCGCAGGCCCACGGCCTGTGGATCCTGCCGGGCAACGGCGTCGGCCGGCAGCGACACCACGACCTGGTTGCTGTCCACGTCGACGGCCACGGTGGCGCCCACCACCACCGGTTCGGTGTCCAGTTCGGTGACGACGCCACGCAGCGTGTCCAGGCTGCGCCCCACGGTCCGAGGGGTGAGGCCCGCGGCGCGGACCTGGTCGGCGGCTGCCGCGTCGGTCACCGTGACCACGAGGTCTCCGGACGGGTCGAAGTAGGCGCCCCCGGTCCGGCCACCGAGCTCGTCGAGCAGGGGGGTCGCGAGAGCCGACTGCCGCGTCTGCGACTGGACCTGTCGGGTCGCCTCGTCGATGTCGATGCCCAGTTCCCGCGCCAGGTGGCTCGCCGTCGTGTCCACGGTCGCCCGGGTCGGGGCGGCCGTCCGTTCGTTCTCGGTGCTGCCCCGCGGTGAGGTGCCCCCCGATTCGGTGTCCGCAACCGCCGTGGCGGCCGTTCCCACAAGCGAGAGACCGAGCACTCCCCCGCAGACCAGGGCAGCACCCCGGAGCCGAGTCCTTCTCTTCATGTCCGTTTCCTCCTGTCGACATGAGCGAACACCTCGGCACAGGTGAGCGCCGATTCGTCGCCGATGCCGTCGACAGTGGCTCCGCTCGTCGACCGGGCGCATCCGTAGCGACTACGGAGACGGAGCGGACTCGCTACGGAGGCGGCCGGCAGGACCACGGAGTCTCACGTGAGCGGGCCTGCGCCCACAGGCTCACGCGATGACGCGGATGGCGTCGATCACGGCCTCGGCGGCTTCGTCGATCTCGTCGGACGTGATCGACATCGGTGGCGCCATTCGCAGGATGTTGCCGTAGAGCCCACCCTTGCCGATGAGCAGCCGACGGGCCTTGGTCTCCTCGAGCAGCCGCCCGGCCCGCGCCGGGTCCGGCTCGATCCCACCCGGGTGGACCGCCTCGATCGCCCACATGAGGCCGGTGCCGCGGAACTCCGCGATCCAGGGCGTCGCCTCGCACACCGGGGCCACCCGGGCCCGGAACCGCTCGCCCATCGCCCGGGCATTGCCCTGCAGGTCGTGGTCCAGCAGGTACCGGAGGTTGGCGACCCCACCGGCAGCGACCAGCGGGTTGCCCCCGAAGGTGGAGAAGAAGTAGGTCGGGACGGCGTCGAAGATCTCGGCCCGCGCGATGACCCCAGCGAGCGCGAGCCCGTTCCCGACGCCCTTCGCGAAGGTGAGGATGTCCGGGACGATCCCGTGCGCCTGGTAGCCCCAGAAGTGCTCGCCGGTGCGGCCCCACCCGGTCTGGACCTCGTCCGAGATGAACAGGATCCCGTGGTTGTCCAGCTCCTTCTTCATGGCGCCGAAGAAGCCGGCCGGCGGCACGGCGAAGCCGCCGACGCCCTGGATCGGCTCGGCGATCATCGCTGCTGGCTCCCCGGCCGACACCATGTCGAGGAGCTGGACGAGGTCGCCCACGCACGCCCGGGTGTAACCCTCGTCGTCGAGGTCGCGGAACGGGCTGCGGAGCCGGTAGGGGCCCTGGACGAAGTGGACGTCCAGCCCGCTCAGGCTGGTCGGGGACCACGACTTGTGCGACGTCACCGCCACGGTCCCGAAGGAGCGGCCGTGGTAGCTGTTGCGCATCGCGAGGACCTGGTTGCTCCGGCGGAACATCGTGGCCAGCAGCAGGGCGGAGTCGTTCGCCTCGCTGCCCGAGGGCGTGAAGAAGACCCGGGCGTCGGGGATGCCCGACAGCTCGGTGATCATCTCGGCGAGCTCGATCATCGGCTCGGACAGGTACAGGGTCGAGGAGTGGATGATCTTCGCGGCCTGCTCGCTGATCGCCCGGGTGATCTCCGGGACGTCGTGCCCGGCGAGGGTGGTCAGCACCCCACCGAAGAAGTCGAGGTAGCGGGTGCCCTCGACGTCCCAGACGTACCGGCCCTTGCCGTGGTCCAGCGCGAGGGGTTCGTCGTAGTACTGCCCCACGAATCGGGGCATCACCGCCTGGTGGCGCCGGAGGAGATCGGCGCTGGTGGTTGCGCCGGACGGGGTGAGCAGCTCGGTCATGACGGCTCCTGACGGGCGGGTGAGCGCACGCTAGCGCGTCGCCGGTCACCGGCCGCGCCGAGAGAAAGCCGGACACGGAGCGTCATTCTCCGCCACACTCCGCGTATGCCGTGGCCTCTGTCGTTCGCCTGGCGGTACGTGGCGACTGCTGTCGCCCTGGTCCCAGCCTCGGTGCACCTGCCGATGCCACGGTCGGGTGTGGCGAGCACGGTGGTGGGGGCGTGCCTCGTGGCGGTCGGCCCGCTGGTGTTCGCCGCCCTCTGGCGGTGTGCGGTCCGCCCCCGCCGAGGCGCCCCCCGCCTGCACTCCGTGCCGGACGCCGACCGGCCGTACCGCCGGGACCCGAACGCCCGGCTGGTCGTGGACCGACGCGGCTGGCTGTTCTCCCGGCGAGTGCAGTTCACCGGATCGGGCCTGCCGTGGCGGACTCTGCGGTCCCTGCCCCGGGACTACGGCGAGCGATTCGTCCGGCCCGTCACCGTGCACACCGAGTCCCGCCACACCTGGTGGATCGTCGGCCACGAGTTCTACCGAGTCAGCGCCTCCT
The DNA here is from genome assembly GCA_050329415.1 of Kineosporiaceae bacterium. Taxonomy (GTDB): domain Bacteria; phylum Actinomycetota; class Actinomycetes; order Actinomycetales; family JBBAYJ01; genus JANNOG01. Next base: position 13,116 of record JBHJOS010000051.1, on the reverse strand, counting down.
ACAGTCGCGAGACCGCCGCGGCCGCGATCGAGGCGACCCGCCGACGCCGCGGACCGCGCTGGGAGGGCCCGGCGGAGCGGCCGACCGGCGCCGCCGTCGACGAGCGGCGGCGGACCTTCCTCGCGACGTGCCGACCCAGCCTCGGACGGCACCAGGGCCTGGTGTGCGTCCGGTGCCGCACGGCGGTCGACCCCCGGGACGAGGCGGTGGCCCGGCTGTGGACCGAGGGCGGCCTGCGCGCGAGCGATGCCGAGGTGTGGTGTGCCACCTGCGGGAGCCGGGCCGGGGTCAGTCGGGCAACTGCCGCACGGTGATCGGGTCATCGGAACCAGGGTCCGGGGCGCGCTTGCGGCGGACCTGGGTGATGAAGAACGCCAGCGCCGCTCCGAGCACCCCCACGTCGTCCAGGACACCCAGAGGGCCGACCAGGGCCTCGGGCACCAGGTCGATGGGCGAGACCCCGTAGAGGAGGGCACCCACGAGGGCGAGCGCCGAGGGCAGCAGGCGGCGGTACCGGGTCGCCACGACGACGAGGAGGACCACGACGCCGAGCCCGACGACGGCCAGGACCCCACCCACGGAGAGCAGCAGCCACTCCAGCGTGCTCAGGTCCACGACCCCAGGGTAGGCGCCCGCCTCGCGACCCACGACCTCGGCGGGTCGGGACCTACGCCTCGTGTGAGACCCGTCACCTGGGGCGACGATGGGTTCGTCACATTCGCAGGCACGCCTGCGACGACGAGGAGGAGCGTCGCCATGAGTTCGACAGACATCAACCGTCCGACAGGTTCCTCGGTTCCCACCCAGCGCCCGCGCGGTGAGCCCGCCCCACCGCAGCGCACCCTGCCGTCCGGCGTCGGCTATCTGCTGGCCGCCCTGCGGCTCGGCATCGGCTGGATCTTCCTGTGGGCCTTCCTCGACAAGACCTTCGGCTTCGGCTACGCCACCCCGCGCGAGAACGCGTGGATCGACGGCGGGTCACCGACGGCCGGCTACCTGTCGAACGTCCCCACCGGACCCTTCAGCGAGTTCTACAACGACCTGGCCGGCCAGGCCTGGGTGGACTGGCTGTTCCAGATCGGCCTGCTGGCCGTCGGCGTCGCCGTGATCCTCGGGATCGGCCTGTGGGTCTCGGCCGTCGCGGGCGGGCTGCTGCTCCTCATGATGTGGACCGCCGTCCTGCCCCCGGAGAACAACCCCTTCATGGACGACCACATCGTCTACGCGCTCGTGCTCTTCCTCCTCGCCGCCGTCGGCGCCGGCCGCTTCCTCGGCATCGGCGCGGTCTGGGAGAGGCTGGCCTTCGTCCAGCGGGCGCCCTGGCTGAAGTAGCCGTCCCGTCCCACGCCCCCGGTGCCGTCGGCGCCGGGGGCGTCGTCGCGCCCGGGCCACGGTGGACCTCGCGGTGCTCGGAGTCACGCTGCGGCTGGACGACATCCTCCGCTGACGCCCGTCCCGGCTGATCGTCGTCACCGCGTGCGGAGGGATCGGCTCAGTCGACCGCCCTCGCGTGCAACAGGACGCCGTGGGCGGGCTGGAGCGCCGGCATGGTCAGGCCGACGGCGCCGAGCACGACACCCGGCAGCTCGACCCGGCCCGCCTCGACCCACGGGACCTGGGCCGCCGCGGCCGCCGGAGGCAGGCCGTCCCCGGTGAGGTCGACCACCTCGACCGCGTACCGACGGGCCGGGTCCAGGCCCGGCAGCCGGTGGCGGCCTGGGACGGCGTCCGGCGACGTCGTGAGTTGGACGAAGGCGTACAGGGCAGCCGAGGCGTCCGGAGCCACCACGCCGTACAGCCACCGGCCCTCGGCTCCTGGCCCCGCCTCCTCGCCTCTCACCGCGACGCCGGAGTGCAGCAGATGACGATGGCGCTTGTGGAGGGCGACCCAGCGGCGCAGCCGTGCGAGGTCCGCCTCGTCGCACGCCGAGACGTCCCACTCGATCCCGGCGTGGCCGAAGAAGGCGGTGAGGCATCGGAACGCCGGCGACAGGGTGCGCCCGGTCTGGTGCGACTCCGGCGCGCTGACGTGGGCGCCGAGCAGCTCCGCCGGGACGAGCAGGCCGGTCCACCGCTGGATCGCCTGCCGCTCGACGGCGTCGGTCATGTCGCTGGTCCACACCCGGTCCGTCCGGGCCAGCACGCCAAGGTCGATGCGGGCACCGCCGGACGAGCAGGACTCGATCTCCAGCCGGGGGTGGCGGCGCTTCAGCTCGTCGACGAGGGCGTAGAAGGCCAGCGTCTGGGCGTGGACCCCGGCCCGGCCGCCGGCGCCGACAGCCTCCGCCAGGTCCCGGTTGTGGTCCCACTTGAGATAGGCGATGTCGTGGTCGGCGACAAGCGCGTCGAGGCGCTCCAGGACGTGCGCCGACGCCTGCCCGTTGGTGAGGTCGAGGGGGTATTGGTGGCGCGACGGCAGCGGCAGCCGCCTGGTGTCGCCGGCATCCGCCCCGGCCAGCACCCAGTCCGGGTGGGCGCGGACGAGGTCGGAGTCGAGGTTCACCATCTCCGGCTCGACCCACAGGCCGAACTCCATGCCGAGCTCGCGCACCCGCGCGACGAGCGGGGCCAGGCCGTCCGGCCACGCCTCCCCCGACGCGACCCAGTCCCCGAGACCGCGGGTCTCGTCCCGGCGGGCGCCGAACCAGCCGTCGTCCAGCACGAACCGCTCGACCCCCACCGACGCGGCCGCCTCCGCGAGCCGGGAGAGCCGCTCGAGGCGGTGGTCGAAGTACACGGCCTCCCACGAGTTGAGGGTCACCGGTCGCGGGCGGCACGGGTGCTGCGGGCGCGCCCGCAGATGCGTGTGGAAGGCCGCCGAGACCCCGTCCAGGCCGCGGTCCGACCACGCGAAGTGGACCGGCGGCGCGACGTAGGAACCGACGACCTCGCCGGGGCGCAGCAGCTCCCCGGCGCCGAGCAGCCCGGCGTGGGGCCCGGTCCCGTCCGGGAGGCGTTCGGCGAGATGGACGTGGTCGCCACTCCACGCGGCGTGCACCGCCCACAGCTCGCCGGTGCGGAACCCGAAGCCCGGCGTGCCGAGGGCCAGCAGCAGCGTCGCGTCGTGCCCGGTCCGCCCGCGCCGGGACTCCCGGGTGCGCCCGCCGTGCAGCCACGCCGAGCGCTGCGGGATGCGCTCCCGGCCCCACCGACCGGTGAGGTCGAGCACCTCCTGGGCGGCGTGCGGCACCGGCAGGTACGGCAACAGCCCACCGACGTGCATCGGGTCGGCAGGGTCGCCCTCGTCGCGCAGGTCGAGGCGGACCGTGGCGATACCCGCGCCGTCCAGCTCCAGAGCGATCTCCAGACGGATCGCAGCCACCGGGTCCACCGCCTCGACCCGCAGCGCCCCGGCTGCGGCGCCGAGCGTCGCCGAGGTCCAGCGCGGGTACAGCGGCCGTCCGCCGCGGTGCGCGCTCAGGCCGGGGCGGCCGAACCAGCCGTCGGCCTCGCCGGGCAGCAGGCCGGGCAGCGACGGGACGTCCTGGAGATTGATGCCGACGGCCGGAAGCGAGGTGGCTCGCAGCGTCGCGAGATCGGCCTCGGCGAGGTCCCCGACGTCGGCACCCCAATGCAGTACGCGTGGCAGGCGATCGTCGGGCACGTCGACGACGAGCGCGGCGCCACCGCCGCGCAGCACGTGGACCGTCATCCCTTGCTGGCTCCCAGGGTGAGACCGGCCACGAAGTAGCGCTGGAGCGCGAAGAACACGACAAGAGTGGGGATCGCGATGATGACCGAGCCGGCGCTCAGCAGGTTGTAGTCGATGAAGAACTGGCCGGTGAGGTTCTGCAGCGAGCTGGTGACCGGGAACTTGTCGGCCGTCCGCATGAAGCCGACCGCCCAGAACAGATCGTTGTACACCCACGTCACCTGCAGGGTGCCCAGCGCCGCGAGCGCCGGCAGGCACAGTGGCAGGATCACCTGCCGATACTGGCGGAACGCACCGGCGCCGTCGACGTACGCCGCCTCCGAAAGGTCCCTGGGCAGGGCCCGCATGTAGTTGCTGAGGACGAAGGTGCAGAAGCCGGTCTGGAAGGCGACGTGGGTGAGGATGACGGCGTAGTAGGTGTCGTAGAGATCGGTGTTGACGTAGAAGCGGAACAGCGGGATGAGCAGGGCCTGCGGCGGGAGCAGGTTGGCGGCGGTGAAGAAGACGAGCATGGCGATGTTGAACCGGAACGAGAACCTCGCCAGCACGAACGCGGCCATGGACGACAGCAGGAGGGTCAGGACGACCGCGGGCACGGTGATGATGAGCGAGTTGAGGAACGTGCGCCCGAAGTTCCCGCGGTCCCAGGCCTCCACGTAGTTCTGGAGGGTGAAGCCGCCGAAGGAGACGTACCCGTTGATCGCGGTGAAGGCGTAGTCCCGGAAGGAATTGTAGACCGACCACAGGACCGGGAACAGCCACCCCAGCGCCATGAGGGTGACGAAGGCGTAGAGCACGACGCGCCCCACGGTGGGGCGGCGGCGTCCCCGGGTGGGGGCGGCGGGCCGCCCCGGGGCCCTGGTGCGGACGGTGCCCGGGCGCGTGGAGACCGTGCTCATCGCTGCTCCCCTCGCAGGATCGTCGTGAGGTAGATGACGATGAAGACCGTGCTCACCGTGAGGAGCAGGGTGGCGATCGCCGACCCGAAGCCGACCAGGCTGGCCTCTCCGATGATGTTCGAGGCGACGAGAGTGCTGAGCAGCTCCAGGCCGTTGCGTCCCCGGTTGATGACCCAGACGATATCGAAGGCCCGCAGCGACTCGATGACCGTGATGACGAGGATGACGATGTTGACGGGTCGCAGCGCCGGGAAGATGACACTGACGAACGTCCGGACCTCGGATGCCCCGTCGACGGCGGCCGCTTCTCTCAGGGTGGGGTCGACCCCCCGGAGGCCGGCCAGGTACAGCAGCATGATGTACCCGACGTGGCGCCAGGTCGCAGCGACCATGACCGCCCAGATGTTGACGTCGGGGTCGCCGTACCAGTCGATCCGGTCGGCGCCGTCAAGTCCCAGCATCGCGTTGAGCAGGCCCTGGTCCCGACTGTAGATGAGCTGCCAGATGAAGCCGACCAGGGCGAGGGAGAGGACCACCGGCAGGTAGAGGGCACTGCGGTAGAACCACGTGCCGCGCAGGTCCTTGTCGAGCAGGATCGCCATGAAGATGCCCAACGGGGTCGCCACGACGAAGAAGGCGGCCAGCCACAGCAGGTTGTTGCGGACCGCGGTCTCGAAGGGCGGGTAGTTGGTGACGACGTCGGTGTAGTTGCGCAGCCCGATGACCTCGATGTCGCGGACCGGGCCGATGCCGTTCCAGTTGGTGAACGAGAGCAGAACGGTGCCGATGGCGGGCAGCCACACGATCGTGAGCACCAACAGCGCCGGTATTCCGATCATGAGAGCCAGGACCAGCCGGTCGCTCGTGGTCAGCAGCCGCAGGCGACGGTGCGGGCGCGCCCGCCCCCTCGGTAGATCGGCCGGGGGGGCGGGCACGCTCGTGGCTGTCATGCGCTGCTCCAGACGCGTCGGCGGGTCTCGGCAGGTGTCCGGTCCAGTCTGGACCCGACGGAGGTCAGCGCGTGCTGCCGCCCTCGACGAACAGCCGCTCCTTGCCGGCCTGGAGGTCGCCCAGGACCGCGTCGATGTCGGAGGGGTTGTTGAGGAATGCCTGGAGGGTCGGGATGACGACCGTCGAGGCGAAGTCCGGACGGGTGTCACGGTCGAGGAACTGGGCGATGCCGGTCGCGTTCTCGATGAGCTCGACGGCCTTGTTCTGCAGGTCGGTGTACCCGCTGGTGTCGGCGTCGCTGTGGGCGGCGATGACGTTCGGGCTGGTGGCCACATAGATGTCCTGAGCCGCCGCGGAGCCGGCGAAGCGCAGCCACTCCTTGGCGCCGTCGGCGTTCTCCGGCGAGGCGGTCAGCATGTAGCCGTCGATGGGAGCGTCGATGTCACCCGCCCCGATCGCGGGGTCGATCTCCGGGAAGGCGAAGAAGTCCAGGTCGCCGCGCTCGTCGTCGCCCTCCTCGAACTGCTCGCCGACGAACATCCCGAGGAAGTACATGGCGGCCTCGCGGGTCTGGACGGCTTGAGCCGCCTCCTGCCACGTGCGGCCGTTGGGGTCGGGCTGGTGGTATTGCAGAAGGGCCGCCCACTGCTCGAACACCGAACCGACCTCGGGGGTGTCCCAGTCCTCGTCGCCGGCCATGAGGGCGACATGGAAGTCGTACCCGTTCAGGCGCATGTTGAGGATGTCGAAGGTGCCCATCGAGGGCCAGCCGTCCTGGTTGCCCAGGGCAACGGGGACGAGGCCGGCGCTCTGGATCTCCTGGCACAGGGCCTCGAAGTCCTCGAGCGTCTCGGGCGCGGTCCAGCCGTTCTCCTCGAACACGCTCTTGCGGTGGAAGATCGCCCACGGGTAGTTGTACATCGGGACGAAGATCTGTCGGTCACCGTTCGACGACGCCGCACGGAAGGCGTCGGAGTACCCGCCTCCGATGTCCTCCCAGACGTCGGAGACGTCCCCGATGAATCCCTGGTCGTCGAAGAAGCGGGCCCGGAACCCGGCGAACCAGGTGAAAACGTCGTCGGGGTCGCCCTGCAGGTAGTTGTTGATGGACTCCTGGAACGTCTCGTTGTCCTGGACGTTGCGCGTGATCTCGAAGTCGGACTCCTCGGCGAAGGCGTCCATCATGGCCTGCTCGGCCTGGTTCGGCACCTCGTCACCGCGGTTGGACCCGAGGGTCACCGTCGTGGAACCCGCCCCGCCCGAGTCCTCGCCACCGCAGGCGGCCAGGCCGCCCATGGCCGTGAGCGCCCCCGCTCCGGCCGCGCCCTGGAGCACGGTGCGGCGGGACACGGTGGACGGCAGGTGGAGCGAGCGCCGCGGCAGGGACAGGGCGCGGGGGACGCTTCGACGGATCGGCACCATTGCCTCCTAGTGAGTCGACATGACCTCTGCCCGGTGGTCGCCGTGGTGGTTCCTGATCGACCGAACAGAGACCGCACGCGAGAGTGCCCACTCCGCGACGGCCGTGTCAAGGCAGCGCACACCCCTCACCCCCCGCTGTTCCCGATCCGTGACCTGCATGCGGTGCTCACCCGGCGCCTCGGCGACAGGTCCGGCACCCGTCGCGACTCCTTGTGCGGTTGCGGGCGAACACGTGCCGTTCTGATGGGCGCCGTCGCGAGGGGTCAGCCGACGAAGGAGTCGGCGTGGACCTGATCCGCCGGGACCCCGGCGGCCCGGAGCGCCTTGAGCACCAGTGCCACCCACTCCGGCGGACCGCTGACATAGACGTCGCGGTCGGCGATGTCCGCCACGAGATGTGTGATCGCCTCGGCGTCACCGATCCGTTCGGCCGCGTCAGCGGGAAGCCAGGACGCCCGGGCCGTGGAGCGCGGCCCCTCGAGTGGGATCACCTCGACACCCCGCCGGTGCGACAGGTCGGAGAGGTCCTCCCGGAAAGGCGCCCGGGCCGCCTCGTGGACCCGATGCACGACGACGGCGTCGCCGGCGTCGTAGGGCAGGTCCTCCAGCAGCGCCCGCAGCGGCGTGATCCCGGTCCCGGCAGCGAGGACGGCGACCCGCTCGCGGGTGCGGGAGTCGGCCGTGAAGACGGACGACGGCCCCTCGAGCAGGACCCAGGTCCCCCGCGCGACCCCGGCCGGCCGGCCGTCGCCGACCGAGCGCACCACGGACAGCCGCACCTCCGACCCGGTCGGCGGCGACTGCAGAGCGGCGGAGTGGACGGCGAACCAGCGGCGCCCGTCCAGGAAACGCAGCCGGGCCACCGAGCCCGGCAGGGCGGCCAGCTCGTCCAGCCGCCGTCCCTGCAGGACGACGGTCACGGTCGCGTCGGACTCGGGGAGCACCTCCGAGACGACGAGCTGGTGGCGCAGCGAGCGGGCCAGCGGCGACTGCACCCGCCAGACCACGACCGCCCCGGCAGCCGCCAGGTACAGGGCGAGCCAGTACAGCGCCCCCGGCAGGCCGGACGTCACGACCAGGTGCGGCAGGGCGAGGAAGACGCCGAGGTAGCCGTAGAGATGCAGGAGGTGCCAGGCATCGCGGCCCCGGGTCGCACGCGCCGCCGCCCGCGACGTGACGACGACCAGGACGAGCAGCGCCAGCCCGACCGCAGCGAGCGTGGTGGCCGGGAAGTCCGACAGCAGCCGCCACGCGGCCTCGAGCACGGAGTCGTCCTCGACCAGCGCGGACGCCGCCACTGCGAGGAAGGCGTGTCCGACTACCAGGGAGAACGACGTTGCCCCCACCGCGACATGCCACCGCTGCAGGCGCGCCCGGCCGAAGGCGTTCTCGATGGCAGGCACCCCGGCGACGAGAACGACCAGCAGGGCCAGCAGCGCCGAGCCGGCCATCCCAGCGAGGCGACCCACGGACTCCACGGCCAGAGCGGGCGAGGACAACGCCGCGAGCCCGCCGTCGACCGCCCACAGCAGGACCGCGAGGGCGACCACGGCAGCCGCCGCCACGGTGACGACCTGGCGCGTGCGATGACGGACCAGGGTGACGGGTGGGGCTGCCCGGTGGCGGGCGCCGGAGCGGGCGGGCCTGGGGTCCCTCTCGGACGCTCCGGAGGAACCGGCCGGGACGGCGACGGGCGCCTGGACGGTCGCGGCGGGGGCCGCGGCGGCCACCGGGGCGGCCTCAGGGCCGGGCGGGACCGAGGCGGCCGGGCGCGGGGGGGCAACCGGCGGGGCCGGGGGAACCGGGGGAACCGGGGGAACGGCAGCGGTCCCGCGCCGGGCCGAACGGCCGGGCAGGATGGTGCCGCCCGCGTGCACCGGGGGTGCGTGCGCCGCGTGCGCCGCGGGAGTCGCGGGAGTCGCGGGAGTCGGGCCGGGATCCCCCTGGGAGCTTTCGCGCTGACGCGAGGTCACGGCCGGCCGGTCCGCAGTCTCGGCGAAAGAGCTGGACGCGGTGTGGGAAGTGTCCGCAGCGCCTGCGTCCGGCGCCGGACCCGGCGCCCCGGTGCCACTACCGTGGCGCGCCCGGCGGGCACTGCGGTGGGCCACCGGACCGGCGGCAGCCTGGGGAGCAGCCACCCGGGGGACAGCCGCCGGCGGGAGCGGGGCGGCCGCCGGCGGGAGCGGCTGAGCCGGGGTCGCGGCCCTGCGCGACGCGCGAAGCGGCCGGTCGTCCAGGTCGCCGTCCGGCGCCTGGGCACCAAGGCCGGGCAGCACGCGCAGCGTGACGCCCTCCCGGTCGTCGGGCAGGCGGACGACGTGGCGCCGGTCGCGGCCCCCCGGCGTCTCGTCCGGCACTCGACCGGGATCGGTCTCGTCCTGAGCGACGGCGTCGGGGAGGCGCAGCAGACGACGCGGGGGGCGGCCCTCGGGCTCGCGTCCGTCGCCGTCCGCGACACCACGAAACCGTGGCGTGTACGCGGTCATGCGTCCTCCGTCTGGTTCCGGATCGGTGTGGCGCCCCACAGTGTGCCCGGAACACTCGGCCGGTAACGAGTCGTATCGAGAATTGGTGGCCACCCCCTCCTTCATAATCCCCATATTGGGGATAAGATCCCCTGGTCTATCGCCCGGGTCGGCCGTCCGGCCGGCCCGGATTCCCACCACGTGTCCAGTGGCTCCCCGAAGGACCGGGCACGGCCGCTGCGCCGGGTCGGGTCGGCCTCACACACGCTCACCTACCCATCACGCCACCATCGGCCGCCGACGTCCAGCACCGGGCGCACCCGATCCGGGCTGGGACTACCTTGGGTGCCCGCTCGGGCAGTGCGAGACGCCACCATGGCGTCGTGCCGGTCCAGCTCGACGACTCCACGTTCGACCGCGCCGTCTCCGAGGCGCTCGACACCCTGCCGCCGGAGCTGGCGAAACTGATGGACAACGTCGTGGTGCTGGTGGCGGACGAGCCACCCCCCGAGGTCGACTCGGAGACCCTGGGGCTCTACGAGGGCACGCCGCTCACGGAGCGTGGGGATGGCTGGGCGGGTTCCCTGCCGGACCGGATCACGATCTTCCGCCGGCCGCTGCTCGAGATGTGCGAGGACGCCGACGAGGTGGCGGACGAGGTCCGGATCACTGTGGTCCACGAGGTGGCGCACCACTTCGGGATCGACGACGACCGGCTGCACGAGCTCGGCTGGGGTTGAGAGTCACACGAGCTCGTAGTCGATGCCGAGTCGGCGGTAGGTGGCTGCCGCGCGGCGGTCCCGGGACACCAGAACGCGCCCGTGGTCGCGGGCCGTGGCGCCGACCAGCGCGTCGTAGGTCGCACCCCCGACCACACCGGTCTCGCTGACCGTCGTCACCAGGTCGAGCACGCCGACGCCGACCGGAGCGAGGATCCTGTCGCCGTCGAACCAGCCGAGGATCAGAGCACGGGCCGCCTCGGCGCCCAGCCGCTTCCCCGGAAGCCGGGTCATGACGGAGTAGGACTCGAGGACGGCGTGGGCCGGGATCGCGGCATCCTCCGCCACACCGCGGCAGGCCCTGTGTTCCGGATGCCACGTCACCATGGCCGGGACCGCGACACTGGTGTCGACGGCGACGGTCATCGCCGGATCGACTCGAGCGTCTCGCGGATCATCTCGTCGGTCAGCGGCTCCGCGCCCGGCGACACGGCCACCGGTCGCCCGTCCTCCCACACCACCTCGACGTCGGACGGGGCAGGGCGGATCTCGACGGTGTCGCCGAGGCAGGTGAGGTCGACCCGGCCGCCGCCCTGGACGTCGAGCCGACGGCGGATCTCGGCCGGCAGGACCATCCGTCCCGACTTGTCCACGTTGACCAACATGGTGGACATCATGCCATGAACCATGGCACGAGACATGGCACGAGACATGGCACGGGGTGTGCCATGTCCGAGCTCCGGGTCCGGTGCGGGGGTCCGCCCTACCCTCCGGACGGGGACGTGCAGGCTCCCGGAGCACGCCGGGCGGATCGGAGAGTGGCGGCATGGGAACGACCCTCCTCGGCCGTCTGGGCCGCGACACCGCCTACACCCTGCTCGGCTTCCCCCTCGCCGTGACCGCGTTCGTCGTCGTCGTCACGGGGCTGTCGCTCTCCGCCGGCCTCCTCGTGACTCTCCTCGGCATCCCCGTCGCCGTCGCCACCCTCGCGGCCGCCCGCGGGCTCGCCCTCGTGGAGCGCGCCCGGCTGCGCACACTGGACGACCGCCCGCTGCCGCTGAGCGGTCCGGTCGTGCGCCGAGGACGCGGCCTGCGCGGCTGGCTCGCTCCGCTGGGGGACGCGGAGTCGTGGCTCGCCGTGCTGCACGCCGTCCTCGGCTTCCCGGTGGCGATCGTCACCTTCGTCGTGACGGTCGTGTGGTGGGCGATGCCACTCGGCGGGCTCACGTACTGGTTCTGGAGCCGCTACCTGCCCGAGAACCGGGTCGACGACGACCAGCTCTCCCTCGCCGAGCTGATCGGGTGGGGCCCCGACGACGACGTGTGGCTGTACACGGGCACCGGGCTTCTCTTCCTGCTCACCCTGCCGCCGATGATGCGCCTGCTCGCCGCCTCGCAGGCGGCCCTGGCGCGCCTGCTCGTCGCCAACTCCGAGGTGGCGCGCCTGCGGCAACGCGTCGACACCCTCGAGACGAGCCGCGCGGCGGTCGTCGAGGCGGGGACCACGACGCTGCAGCGCCTCGAGCGCGACCTCCACGACGGCCCGCAGGCCCGCCTGGTGCGACTGCAGATGGACCTGGCCAGTGCCGAGCGGCGCCTCGCTGACGACCCGCAGGCCGCCCGCACCCTGGTGGTGGGAGCGCAGACCCAGGTGGACGAGGCGCTCAGCGAGCTGCGGAACCTGTCCCGGGGCATCGCGCCGCCGATCCTGGTGGACCGCGGGCTGTCGGCCGCGCTGTCCGCTCTGGCCGCGCGGGCGGCGGTCCAGGTGCGACTCGACGTCCGGCTGCCCGACGGCTCGCGGCTCCCGTCGCCGGTCGAGAGCACCGCGTACTACGTCGTGGCCGAGGCCCTGACGAACGTCGCGAAGCACAGTCGGGCGACGCGGTGCGAGGTCGGCGTCGCCACGGCGCCCGGGCCGGGCCAGGATGGGTCCGTGCCGGACGAGGTGAGGGCCGCGGTCCGCGCGGTGCGGGTCGAGGTGCGCGACGACGGCGTCGGCGGGGCGTCGCTCGCCAAGGGCCACGGGCTGGCCGGCCTCGCCGACCGGGTCTCCGCGGTCGACGGCACCTTGACGGTCGACAGCCCGGCCGGTGGCCCCACGGTGCTCGTCGCGGAGATCCCCGTCCGGTGACCCCGACCTCCGCCGCCCGCCTGCGCGTCGTCCTCGCCGAGGACTCCCTGCTGCTCCGCGAGGGGCTGGTGCGGATCCTCGACGAGGCCGGGTGCGACGTGGCCGAGGCCGTCGGCGACGGGCCGGGCCTGGTCGCCGCGGTCGAGCGGCACCGCCCGGACGTCGCCGTGGTGGACGTCCGGATGCCCCCGACGTTCACCGACGAGGGGCTGCGCGCCGCGGTCGAGGCCCGGCGGCGGGTACCGGGGACCGCGGTGCTCGTGCTCAGCCAGTACGTCGAGCAGGCCTACGCCGACGAGCTGGTGGCCTCGGGCGAGGGCGGCGTCGGGTACCTGCTGAAGGACCGAGTGGCGAAGCTCGACCAGCTCGCGGACGCGCTGGCGCGGGTGGCCGGCGGGGGGACCGTCCTCGACCCGGAGGTCGTCGCGCAGCTGTTCGCGCGCAAGCGGGCGAGTCCCCTGGCGACCCTGTCGCCTCGGGAGCGGGAGGTGCTGCAGCTCATGGCCGAGGGGCGGTCGAATCCGGCGATCGCCGAGCGGCTGATCGTCACGGAAGGCGCGGTCGAGAAACACGTGGGCTCGATCTTCACCAAGTTGGGACTGCTGCCGTCGGGCGGCGACTCCCGCCGGGTGCTCGCGGTGCTGGCCTGGCTGCGCGGCTGAGCGGGCGCCGGGCCGAGCGGGCTGGCGGGCGTGGCGGGCCGCCGGGCTCGGCGTTTGGCTCCGGGGCCGTGCCCCCCTATGCTGGGGCGGCCAGCAACGGATCGTTCGTCCCGCCCCTATCGTCTAGCGGCCCAGGACGCCGCCCTTTCAAGGCGGTAGCACGGGTTCGAATCCCGTTGGGGGCACGCCTCTGCTGAGGCCCCGTAGCGCAG
>JBHJOS010000133.1:0-6783 GCA_050329415.1 Kineosporiaceae bacterium | reverse complement strand
TCCTCGGGCACGGTCTTGGACCCGCCGATGATCGACGAGATGAGCCCGTTGCGCTCCTCGTGGTCGATGAGGACCGCCGAGTACACGTGGTGGATGACGAAGCCCACCGTCAGCCACAGGATCAGGTGGTGGGTGAACCGCACGGTCTGGGGGGAGGCCACGTCGAACACCCAGGACGCGAAGTACCGGTCGAACAGGCTCCCCGGCACCTCGAGCCCCCGCATCGCGAAGCCCGTGACGACCTCTACCGTGAACATCACGAACAGCACCAGGTAGGTGAGCCCGGCGAGCGGGTTGTGGCCGGTGACCGGCGGCGGGTCGCGCCGCAGGAACAGGTAGTACCGCAACGACCACCCGACGAGACGGCGGCGCTCGGCGTGCACCGGCACGAACTGGTGCCAGCGCGCCCAGTGGTTGGCGCCGACGAACGCGAACAGCACCCGGGCCACCAGCAGTACCGTGAAGATCAGCCCGGCGCCGTAGTGAACCGCCTTGACCCAGGTCATGAGCTGGTCCCCGGCGGCGCCGGACTCGCTGACGGCGACGAACGGCCGGGCGATGGAGAAGCCGGTGAGCGACAGCACGAGGACGTCGCCGACCAGCGCCCAGTGGATGACCCGGACCGGGATCTGCCACACGTAGACCCGGACCAGGCGGCGCCCGGACGCCTCACGGGCCGCCGCGCCCTCGGCCGCCGGCGCGGTCACGAGACCCTCACCTGGGCCAGGCGCCGACCGTCGGCGTCGACGACGTGGGCGGCGCAGGCCATGCACGGGTCGAACGAGTGGATGGTCCGCAGGATCTCCAGCGGCCGCTCCGGGTCGGCGAGCGGGGTGCCGACGAGGGCGGTCTCGTAGGGACCGGGAGTGCCGTCGGCGTCGCGGGGGCTGGCGTTCCACGTGGTGGGGACGACGGCCCGGTACCGCTCGAGGCGTCCGCCGGTGATGACCGCCCAGTGCGACAGGGCGCCGCGCGGCGCCTCGTGCAGGCCCACCCCGCGGGCGGTGGCCGGCCAGGTGCGACGCTCCCACCTCGCCCCGTCGTGGACCTGGAGGTCACCGCCGCCGAGGTTCGCCTCCAGCCGGTCGACCAGGGTGAGCAGGTACTCCGCGAGCGCCCGCGTCTCCAGTCCGCGGGCCAGGGTGCGGCCCAGGGTGGAGTCCAGCGCGGACGCCGGGACGCCGAGGCGGGCCAGGGAGTCGTCGACCAGCGGGGCGAGGACCTCGTGCCCCTGGGCGTACGCGATGACGATCCGCGCCAGCGGGCCGACCTCCATCGCGAGGCCGTCGTAGCGCGGGGCCCGTAGCCACGAGTACGCGGCGTCGACGTCCAGCTCCTCGTACGGCGGCTCGGGGCCCGTGTACGCGGGGGTGACGTCGACGTCGTACGGGTGATGGGCCGCGGAGCCGTCCGGACCGGTGAACCACGAGCGGTCGATGTGCTCCCTGATGAGCGCGAGATCCACCGGCTCCACCCGGCCCGGCGCCGAGGCGCGGACCACCCCGCCCGGCAGGAAACCGTCGGTCGCGGGCTCGCCGGGGCGCCGCGGGTCGGCGGTGAGGTCGCCGAACGCGAGGAAGTTGCCGGGTCCGGCCCCGAGGGCCGCCCACTCCGGGTAGGCAGCCGCGATAGCCAGCAAGTCGGGCAGGTACGCCTGGCGCACGAAGTCCAGACCGAGCTGCACCAGCCGCCGCAGCTGGGCGAGAGTGCCCGCGTTGATCGCGGCCGCGCTCGACGGGTCGACCGGGCTCGCCATACCGCCGACGAGGTAGGTCTGCGGGTGCGGGTTCTTTCCGCCCAACAAGGCATGGATCTTGACGTACTCGCGCTGGAAGTCGATGGCGTCCAGGTAGTGACTGACGGCCAGCAGGTCGACCTCGGGCGCCAGCGAGTACGCCGGGTGCCCCCAGTAGCCGTTGGCGAACGGTCCGAGGCGCCCGGAGTCCACGAACCGCTGCAGCCGCTGCTGCACCCCCGTGAGCTGCCCGGCGGTGTTCCGCGGGTAGTCGGACAGCCCGGAGCCGATCGCCGCCGCCCGCGCCGGGTCGGCCCGCAGCGCGTTGGTCACGTCCACCCAGTCCAGAGCGTGCAGGTGGTAGAAGTGGATCACGTGGTCGTGGACGAACTGCGACGTCGCGATGAGGTCGCGCAGCAGGTGGGCGTTGCGGGGGATCGAGATGTCGAGGGCGTCCTCGACGGCGCGCACCGACGCCAGCGCGTGGACCGTCGTGCACACCCCGCAGATCCGCTGGGCGAACAGCCAGGCGTCGCGGGGGTCGCGGCCGGCGAGCACCTGCTCGATGCCGCGCCACATGGTGGCCGACGCCCAGGCCTCGGCCACGGCGCCGTTCTCGGCGCGGGCCTCGATCCGCAGGTGGCCCTCGATACGGGTGAGAGGGTCGACGATGATGCGGCTCACGGGCTCGCCTCCTCGGTCGCGGACGCCTCGGCGGTCCCCCGGCCCTCACCGGTGCTCGCCGCTTCAGCGGCCTGCCGGTCCTGGCGGACACCGATCCGGTGCTGGACGTACTTGCCGACGCCGTGGGCGGCGAACCCGGCCGCCGTGGCACCGGCCACGGTGAGCCCGATCGTCTGGGCGGTGGCGCTGTAGCCCAGCGCCTCGACCTCGGGCAGCCGCTCGTAGAAGGGGCTCATGGTGTCCCAGAACGCCGGCTCCGAGCAGCCGACGCAGCCGTGCCCGGCGCCGATCGGCCAGCTCGTCGCCTGGTTCCACTTGACCAGCGGGCAGCTGTGGAAGGTCGCGGGGCCCTTGCAGCCCATCTTGTACAGGCACCACCCCTGGCGATGGCCCTCGTCCCCCCACTCCAGGGCGAACAGCCCGGCGTCGAAGTAGCCGCGCCGCGGGCAGGTGTCGTGGATCCGGGCGCCGTAGGCGAACAGCGGCCGGCCCAGGTCGTCCGCTGCCGGCAGCGTGCCGAACGCCAGGTAATGCGCCACGGTGGCCGTGATGGTGTCCGCGTTCACCGGACAGCCGGGCAGGTTGAGCACCGGCACGCCCGAGACGACGTCGCCGACGGCGACCGCGCCCGTCGGGTTCGGGTCCGCGGCCGGGATGCCGCCGAACGCCGAGCAGGTCCCGACGTTGATGACGGCGGCGGCGCTCGCGGCCGCCTCGGTCAGGTGCTGCTCCGCGGTCCGCCCGGCGATGGTGCAGTACACGCCGCCGTCGGCGAGCGGGACCGACCCCTCGATGACGAGCAGGTGGCCGCCGCGTTCGAGTGCGTCGGTGAGGGAGTCCTCGGCCTGATGACCCGAGGGGGCCATGAGGGTCTCGTGGTAGTCGAGGGAGATCTGGTCCAGCACGAGGTCCCCGACGCTCGGGCTGTGTGCTCGCAGCAGCGACTCGGTGTCCCCGGTGCAGCTCTGGAACTCCAGCCACACCACGGGGGGCCGGTCGGGGGCGGCCAGGGCGGCGGCGATGTCCTGGGTGTGCATCGCCGGCAGCGCCAGGGTCGTCGTGAGGCCGGCGCAGTAGGACAGGAACGTGCGCCGGTCGACGTCGTGCGCGAGCAGCGCGACCGGCAGGTCGGTGGGTCCGGCGTCGGTCACGATGACCGCCTTCCCGCCCGCGGCGTCGATGCCGCGAGGCCACCCGGCCAGCCTCTCCCCACCGGCGGCCGGATACCCCGGCCCAAGGTCCCGGGGCCCTACAGTTCCGCGGGTGCGGCCGTTCCTGCTGCTGGCCACCCGCGCCGAGGACGCCGCGGCGGACGGCGAGTACGAGGCGTTCCTCCGGTTCGGCGGGCTCGCCGAGCGCGAGCTGCGCCGGGTCCGGCTGGAGCGCGACCCCCTCCCGGAGCTGGATCTCGCCGACTGGTCGGGGGTGATCCTGGGCGGCGGCCCGTTCAACACCAGCGACCCGGACGACGGCAAGTCCCCGGTGCAGCGCCGGGTCGAGGCCGAGCTCGCCGGCCTGCTGGACCGGATCGTCGACGCGGACGTGCCGTTCCTCGGCGCCTGCTACGGCGTCGGCACCCTCGGGGTCCACCAGGGCGCGGTCGTCGATCGTCGCTACGGGGAACCGGTCGGGCCGATCGAGATCGCGCTGACGCCCGAGGGACGCGAGGATCCGTTGTTGGCCTGCCTGCCGGACGCCTTCACCGCGTTCGTGGGCCACAAGGAGGCGGTGAGCCGGCTCCCCCGCCACGCCGTCCTCCTGGCGACGTCCCCCCGCTGCCCGGTCCAGGCGTTCCGGATCGGCCGGCACGGGTACGCGACCCAGTTCCATCCCGAGCTGGACGCCGAGGGGATCTGCACCCGGATCGACGTGTACCGGCACGCCGGCTACTTCCACCCCGACGAGGCCGAGTCGCTGAAGGCGACCGCGCGGGCGAGCACCGTCGTCCATCCCCCCGTGCTCGTCCGCCGGTTCGTCGAGCGCTACGCCCGCCCGAGGGCCGCGCCCGCCGCGGTCGCGCCGTTGCGGGCGGCCGGTCTCAGCTGACCGGACACTCCGTCACGGCGAACAGGGCATCGGTGGGCCGCGCCCGGGCGTCGCCACGGGCACGGGTGGCGTCGAAGACGTCGAGGAAGGCGTCGGCCTGCTCGCACGCCGGGTTACGGCCCGGCTGGTTCCGCGAGGACCGTCCGTTGCGCGCGTCGGTCCACAACGTCACCGCGTCGTCCCCCGTCACCGCGACGTTGTTGTAGTCGCCGAGGAAGATGCCGGCCCGGAATCCGTAGTCGAAGTTCGACGGCACGTCCGACACCACGGCGTTGCGGAACGGGAACTCCGCCTGCGACTGCCCGGGGACCGGACCGGGCCCGGGGTCGACGGGGCCGGT
Organism: Kineosporiaceae bacterium; assembly: GCA_050329415.1. Classification (GTDB taxonomy): domain Bacteria; phylum Actinomycetota; class Actinomycetes; order Actinomycetales; family JBBAYJ01; genus JANNOG01. The sequence goes on along the minus strand of JBHJOS010000133.1, from coordinate 1,978 downwards.
CGGCTGCGGGACGACCTTTGCCTCGTCGGCGACGCACTCGCGGGAGTCGGCGTCGTCGACCCGGCACTGCGCCACGGCGTGCCACACCAGGTAGTTGCCGGGTCGGCTGCGGCTGTCCGGCCACTCGGACGCGGTGGACGCGGTGTCGAGGCGGCGGTCGCTGAACACGACGTTGAGCTCGCCGTCGGTCCCGATGTCGACCCATGGGAACCACTGGTCCGTCCCGAAGTCGCCGGCGCACCCGGGGACCCCGACGGCGCAGTCCCGGTCGCCCGCCGGCCCGGACCGGTCGTCGTTGACCCGGGTCGGCCCGAGCCAGGTCTCACCACCGTCGGTGGATTTCATGAGGAAGACGTCGGTGTTGGAGCTCTCCCGGGTGCCGTTGCGGTTGTCGCTGAGGACCAGGTAGAGGTCGTCGGCGTAGGCCCCGCCGCGCTTGTCGACGACGACGTTGCCGCCCGAGTTGACCCGGAAGCAGCTGTTCGTCAGCACCGCGCGGGACGTCTGCTGCCCGCGGGCGGTGCAGTCCGGCCGGGTCAGGGCGGGGTTGGCGGCCGGGTTCCCGGCCCGGGGGTAGTTGGCGTCGAACGTCGTCGCGACGAACCGCGGGCCGGTGAACGTCGCGCCGCCGTCGGACGACCGGACGACGACGTACTGGTTCTCGTCGAGGGTGTTGAAGTTCACCCAGGCGATGAACAGCTCACCCGTGGCCGGGCTCACCGTCGGCACCGAGAACTGGTTGGTGTTGCAGGCGTCCGGCGCCCCGCCGACGGCATCGCCGCCCACGCAGAAGGGTGCACTGCCACTGATGGAGCGAGGCGGCGACCACGACCGGGCGCCGTCGTCGGAGTGGCTGAGGAAGATCTGGGAGTCGTCGGCGAACACGGTCCACGTGACGTACAGGCGGTCCTCGGTCACGGTGCCCTCGGCGCACGGGACGGCGTCGCGCGTGCGGGCGTCGAAGCAGGCCGGCTCGACGCCCTCGGCGCGCGGCCCGGCAGCCAGCCACGGCTTGTCGCTGAACGGCACGCTGCCGTTGAGCGCGGTGTCGTCGTCCGCCGTGAAGATCACCACTCCGTCCCCGGGCGTCCGCGGGTCGCCCGCCGGGCCGCAGGCGGGCGGGTCCGTCGCCAGGGCGACGCAGTGTCGGCTCCAGGTGAAGCCGCCGTCCGTCGAGCGGCTGACGAAGATGCCGTTGGTGTCGTCCGTGCGATTGAAGTTGATCTCGAGGTGGTAGGCGACGCCGGTGCGGTCGAAAGCGATCACCGGGTCACCGCCGCCGTCGAGGTTGTCGCCGTTCGGCAGACTCGGGAACGGGATGAGCCGGTCCACCCAGGTCCGGCCGCCGTCCGTGCTCGCGTACACACCGGAGCTGCCCCAGCCCAGCCGGTAGTCGTTCGCCCCGCCCACGAGGTTCCGAGGGTCGACGGGGTTGACCGCGATGCTCGTCTCGTTCTGGGGGAAGCAGCTGTACTCGCAGTTGACCCGGACGTCGTCGCCCCGGCCACTCAGCCGCTCCACCGCGTCGCCGCCGTTCCCGTAAGGACCCGCCGGGGCACCGTTCGCGGTCCACACGGGCAGCCGGATCGGGCACCCGCCCGCGGACAGCGCTTACGCTGCACGTCGTGGCGGACAACGGCTATCGCCGAACCAACGCGGCGCCGGACGCCGCTGCCCCCACGGCCGGCCTCGGCACGGTCCCGCCGGCCGTTGTCGTGCTCGTCGGGATCGCCGCCGCGATCGCGGTCCTGGGCGGGTTGCGGGCGGCGGCGTCCGTCGTCGCGCCCATCGTGCTGGCCCTCGTCATCGCGGTCGGCGTCTACCCGGTGCAGCAGGCGCTCGACCGTCACATGCCCCGGTGGGCCGCCGCCCTCATCACGATGGTGATGACCTATCTCGGCATCTCGCTCTTCGTGCTGGCCCTGACGATCAGCGCGGTCCAGTTCGGCGAGATCCTGCCGAACTACCGGGACCAGGC
>JBHJOS010000099.1:0-8704 GCA_050329415.1 Kineosporiaceae bacterium | reverse complement strand
GAGGTGTGGATGGCGGCCAAGCACGAGACCGACGAGGAGCTGGCGGCCGAGATCAGCCAGGTGCTCTACCACCTCCAGGTCATGATGATCGCCAAGGGACTGTCGCTCGAAGACGTGTACCGCCACCTGTGAGGGTTCACCCCAGGCGGACTCCCTGATGTCCGGCGACGGCGTCAGCCAGGACCGGCCGGTCAGGGGGAACAGCGGCGCCGGCAAGTCGCTCAACGGGAAGAACCGGGTCTGTCGGAAACGGCGCCATGCCCATGGAGCCCAGGGTGTCAGCAGCCGTACGCCACCTGTGACGAGGCCCTACGGTCGCGGCTGTGAGCGGCTTCGCGGCCTGGCGGCCGCCCGCACCGCCCGAACTGGTCGGTCTCCTGGCGCCCAACGAGGCGCTCACCGGTGCTCGACTCGTGCCTGTCCCGGGCGGCACCGGTCCGGAGGACGCTGTTGTGGGCACCGCAGGGGAGGTGTTCAGCGCCGTCGCCGACGGCCGGATCCTGCGGTGGCAGCCCGGCGGTGAGGGTGAACCGGCAGTCGTGGCGAGCACCGGAGGGCGACCCCTCGGCGTGGAGGTCGATGCCGACGGCTCGCTGATCGTCTGTGACTCTGATCGAGGGCTGCTGCGGGTGCGCGTCGACGACGGGGGCACCGTCGAGGTCCTCGTGGCGGCGGGCTCCCCGGCTGTTCCCGGCGGCCTGCGCTTCTGCAACAACGCGACGATCGGCCCGGACGGGACGGTCTACTTCACGAACTCCTCGGCCATCGCGGGGGTCCACGACTACCGACGGGATCTGCTCGCCCACCAGCCGTCGGGCTCCCTCATGGCGTTGCCGCCTGGGGCACGCGAACCCTCGGTCGTCGCGCAGGGCCTGTACTTCGCCAACGGGGTCGCCCTCACGGCTGACGGCACTGCCGCTCTGGTCGCCGAGACGGCCACGTACCGGGTGCTGCGGGTGCCCCTGGACGGGGACGAGGTGTCCGTGGCCGCCGACAACCTGCCGGGCTTCCCCGACAATCTGTCCCGCTCACCGCGGGGCACCTTCTGGCTGGCCCTTCCCGACGGGCGGAGCGGGGCCCTCGACTCCCTGCTCCCGCGGCCCCGGATCCGGCGCCTCGTCGCGGCGCTGCCCGAGTCGTGGCAGCCGCAACCTGCCCGGTACGGCCTGGTGCTGGAGCTGACGGAGGACGGGACCGTCCTGCGATCCCTCCACGACCCGACCGGCCGGGTCGCCTTCCGCACCGGCGCCCGCGAGCACGACGGGCTGCTCTACCTCGGCAGCCTCAGCGAGCCGACCCTCGCCGTCGTCGATCTGTAGCGGCGGCGACCCGTGGCGGCAGCAGGATGACCCCATGGACAGCGGAGTTCCTCGGGGGCCGGCCATGTACGACGGCTTCGCCGACATGTTCGAGTCACACGCGGCCGGGAGCCCGTACAACGCCTACTACGACCGCCCGGCCGTGTTCGACTTGTGCGGGGACCTCCGCGGTCGACGGGTGCTGGACGCCGGGTGCGGGCCCGGGCTGTACGGCGAGCAGCTCATCGCCCGCGGCGCGCGCTACGAAGGCTTCGACGTCAGCGCCGACATGGTGCGGGTGGCCCGGCGCCGGCTGGGGGAGGACGTCCCGCTGCGCACCCACGACCTGGAGCGCCCGCTGTCCTGGGTCCCGGACGCCTCGGTCGACCTCGTCGTCTGCGCCCTGGTCGTCCACTACCTCGAGGATCGCGTGGGGGCGCTGCGGGAGTTCCGTCGCGTCCTCGCCCCTGGCGGGCGGGCGGTCCTGTCGACGTCCCATCCGACCGCCGACTGGCTGCTCGACGGCGACGGCTACTTCGTCGCCAGGCACGTCGAGGACACCTGGCGCTCGGGCCTGCGCACCAGGTGGTGGCGCCAGCCCCTCCAGGCGTGGTTCAACGAGTTCACCACCGCCGGGCTGGTCGTCGAGCGCCTGGTCGAGCACCGTCCCCTCCCTGCGATGGCCGAGCATCACCCCGAGGACCACGCCCGTCTGACCCGGCAGCCCGGCTTCATCGCCTACCGCCTCTGCCCCGCCCCCTGACCGTCCCGGCGCGTCAGTGCCCAATCGCGCCCCGCGAGGCTCCGTCCTGGGTGTGAAAGTGCCCAATCGCCCCTTCAGTGGGGCCCGTGCGGGTGTGAAAGTGCCCAATCGCCCCTCAGGACTGGCCGCGTCGGTCGACCTCGGTGGGCTCCAGGGGGGCGGGCTGGACGCTGGTCGACGGGAAGTCGCCGAGGGGGCCGGAGTCGCGGCGGTCCCACGCGCCGAACGTGAGGTCGGTCTGCAGGTACAGCGCCAGCAGGCTCGCCAGGTGGACCAGCCCGTCGAGGTGGGTCCGCTCATGGCCGTGCGAGGAGTCCACCCCGAACCCCAGCAGCGCGGTCCGCGCCTCGACACCGGACTCGACCGCGGGCGCGGCGTCGGAGCGGTAGTGGCGGTACACGTCGCGGCGCACCGGGATGCCGTGCCGCTTCGCCAGGGCCACGAGCCGCCGCGACAGGTGGTAGTCGTACGGCCCGGTCGAGTCGAGCATCCCGACGTTGACGCAGTCCTCGCGCGAGCTCTGACCCGGTGCCACCACCGCGTTGTCGACGGCCACGATCTCGGCCGTGCCGGTGTCGAAGCCGTGGGTGGCCCCGTGCCCGACCTCCTCGGCGATGGTGACGAGCAGCCGGGCGGTCACCGGCAGCACGACCCGCGACTCCACGACAGCCTTGAGTGCGGCGAGGCACGCCGCGAGCCCCGCCTTGTCGTCCAGGTGCCGGGACTTCACATAGCCCAGGGACGTGATCTGCGGTGAGGCGTCGAGGGCCACGAAGTCCCCGACCTGTATCCCGAGGGCGGCGACGTCCTCGCCCGACGTCACCGGGGCGTCGACCCGCACCTCGACGTAGGGCCACCCGACTCCCTGGGTGTCGATCTCGTCGCCGAAGGTGTGGCCGCTGGACTTCAGCGGCAGCACCGTCCCCGTGTACGTGACGTCGGTCTCGTCCGTGAAGATCTGGACGTGGGCGCCCTCGGAGAACCGCGCCGAGTGCGTCCCGACCGGGACCACCTGCAGCCGACCGTTCGGCGTGAGGTCCTTGACCATGCACCCGATCGTGTCGGCGTGAACCACGACGGCACGGCTGTTGGCCGCTCGCAGCCCCGGCACGGTCGCCCGCAGCATCCCGCGCCGAGTGACGCTCAGGTCGACGCCGAGGTCGGTGACGATCTCCCCGACCAACTGCATGACCGCGTCCGTACGCCCGGACGGGCTGGGGGTGCGCAGCAGGTCGAGCATGGTGTCCTGGAGGAACTGGGCGTCGACCGGGAGGAGGCGGGCGGCGGCGTCCCGGTCGCCGTCGGCACGGGGGGAGAGGGTCACCGGGGCATCGTGCCCCAGCGGCTCCGACCCGGCCCGGGCGGCAGCGCGGTTCAGCGCGCCGAGACCGGGAACAGCAGGTCGAGGAAGCGCTGGGCAGTGGGTTGCGGCTCGTGGTTGGCCAGGCCGGGCCGCTCGTTCGCCTCGATGACGACGAAGTCGGGCCCGGACACCGACCCGACCATGAAGTCCAGCCCCACCACCGGCATCCCGATGACCTCCGCGGCCTGCACCGCTGCGGCCGCCAGGTCGGGGTGCAGCTCGGCCGTGACGTCGAGGATCGTGCCGCCGGTGTGGAGGTTGGCGGTCCGGCGGACCTCCAGGATCTCGCCCTCGGGCAGGACGTCGTCCATCGCGTACCCCGCGTCTGCCACCACGGCCTCCGTGGTGGCGTCGAGGGGGATGCGGGACTCCCCGCCGGTCGCCCGCTCGCGGCGGCGGGACTGCCGGACCACGAGGTCGCGCACGGTGTCCCGGCCGGTGCCGACGACGGCGGCGGGTCGGCGCACCGCGGCGGCGACGGCCTCGCCGTCGATGACGACGACGCGCAGGTCCTCGCCCGCCACCCGCTGCTCGACGAGGACGTCGGGGCAGAACCGGTGCGCCGCCTCGGCCGCAGCCGCCAGCTCCCCGGCGTCACGGACCCCGACCGTGATGCCCCGCCCCTGCTCGCCCCGGGCGGGCTTGACGACGACCTCGCCGTGGCGGGCGAGGAACGCGGCGGCCGCGTCGTCGACCCGGCCGTCAGCCAGCTCCAGCCCGTCCGGCACCGGGATCCCGGCCCTCGCGAGCAGCCGCCGGGTGACGCGCTTGTCGTCGCAGCGGCTCATCGCCACGGCGGTGGTGAGCTCCGACAAGGACTCCCGGGTCAGGACGACCCGGCCGCCCAGTGACAGGCGCATCTCCCCGGACGCCGCGTCGGTCACCTCCACGGTGACGCCCCGCCGCAGCGCCTCCTCGGCGATGATCGCCGCGTACGGGTTGAGGGCGTCCAGGCCGGGCGGGCGCGGAGCGAAGAGCGGCTCGTTGATCGGGTTCTTGCGCTTGACACACACGGCCGCGCTGCGCCGGAAGCCGAGCTTCTCGTACAGCGCCATCGCCGAGGCGTTGTCGTGCATGACTGAGAGGTCGAGGTACTGCCGCCCCCGGGCGTGGTAGCGCTCGGCCAGGGTGCGCACCAGCGCCTCGCCGACCCCGGGCACCCGCGCCTGCGGGTCGACGGCCAGGCACCACAGGCTCGTACCGCCGTCGGGGTCGCCGAAGGCGAGGACGTGGTCGACCCCGGTGACCGAGCCGACGATGTCGCCCGTCAGGGTGTCCTGAGCCACCAGATGGCTGAACGTCCGGGTCCGCTGGTTGGCCCACATGACGTCGACGTCGCCCGTCACCATGCCGACCGCGGCGCAGATGCGGCTCGCCGTGACGAGCTCCTCGCGGGCGCCCGCGGTCCGGATCAGCACGTCCCGGGGCCGCCGCTCGGGCGGGCGGTACCGGTGCAGCGGCAGCCGCATGACGTAGGAGGGGTCGACGAACAGCTCGCTCGGCGCGATCCCGACGAGCACCTGGTGGGCCGGCGGGTAGATGCAGATGTCGCGCCGGCCGGCAGCCTCGGCGCGCAGGACGTCGACGATGTCCGGCAGCGTGGCGAAGGTCTGGCCGAAGACGATCCGCCCCCAGCCCATGTCGACGTAGGCGTTGCCGCGCATCCGGGAACGCAGCTGCGCCGGCATCCGCTCCCAGGGGCGGGACGAGACGGACTGGCGGGTCCGGGCGGTGGGCCGTCGGCGCCGGGACGCGGGGGTCACCGGCCTCACCCGACCTCGTGGCTCTGCAGCCACCACTCGAGCAGGCCGAGCTGCCACAGCCGGTTCCCGCCCAGCGGGGTGAGCCCGGCATTGGGGTCGCCGAGCAGCGCGGCGACGTACTCGGGGCGGAACAGCCCGCGCCCCGCTGCGGCGGGGGAGTGCAGGGCGTCGCGGACGACGTCGAGCACCTTGCCCTCGAGGTGGGTGATGGCGGGCACGGGGAAGTACCCTTTCGGGCGATCGATCACCTCGCGGGGTATGACGCGGCGGGCGGCGGCCTTGAGCACGCCCTTGCCGCCGTCGGCGAGCTTGAGCTCGGGCGGGCAGGCGGCGGCGAGCTCGACGAGCTCGTGGTCGAGGAAGGGAACGCGGGCCTCCAGACCCCAGGCCATCGTCATGTTGTCGACCCGCTTCACCGGGTCGTCGACCAGCATGACCTCGGTGTCGAGACGCAGCGCCGCGTCGACCGCGGTGGCCGCGCCGGGCCGCGCGAGGTGGTCGGCGACGAGGCGCATCGAGGGGCCGTCCCCGGCGAAGTCCTCGCCACCGGCCTCCCACAGCTGCGGGGCGAGGACCTCGCGCATCGCCTCGTGGTCGCGGTCGAAGAAGGCGGTGGCGTAGCGGGCCGGCGCGTCGGCCGCAGATACCTCCGCCATCGGCGGGTACCAGTGGTAGCCGGCGAACACCTCGTCGGCTCCCTGCCCGGACTGTACGACGGTGATGTGGCGGCTCACCTCGCGCGACAGGAGGTGGAACGCGACGACGTCGTGGCTCACCATCGGCTCGCTCATGGCCGCGACCGTCGCGTCGAGGTCGCCCGCCAGCTCGTCGGAACCGACCCGGATCCGGTGGTGGTCGGTGGCGAACCGCTCGGCGACAACGTCGGACCAGCGGAACTCGTCGCCGGCCCGGCCCCCGGCCGACTCAAAGCCGATGCTGAACGTCGCCAGACCGCGCTGGCCCTGCTCCGCCAGGAGGCCGACCACCAGGCTGGAATCGACGCCGCCGCTCAGCAGCACGCCGACCGGCACGTCGGCCACCATCCGTCGGCGCACCGCGACCCGCAGGGCGTCGAGCACCGCGTCGGTCCAGTCCTCGTCCGACCAGCCCGCGCGGTCGGGGTCGCGGACGTAGTCGGGGGCCCAGTAGCGGTGGTCCTGCCGGCTGCCGTCGGGCTGCCACACCGCGACCGTGGCGGGCGGCAGCTTGCGGACGCCGCGCAGCATCGTCCGGGGCGCTGGTACCACGGCGTGCCAGCTGAGGTAGTGGTGCAGGGCGACCGGGTCCACCGAGGTGTCGAGCGAGCCGTCCGTGCGCCCCGCCCGCACCAGCGCCGGCAGCGACGACGCGAACCGCAGCCGGGCCGGTGTCCCGTCCAGGTACAGCGGCTTGACGCCGAGCCGGTCCCGGGCGGCGACGACCACGCCGGTGTCGCGCTCGTGGATCACGAAGGCGAACATCCCGTGGAACCGCCGGACGCAGTCGACGCCCCACCGGTGGTACGCCTTGAGGATCACCTCGGTGTCGGAGGTCGAGAAGAACCGGTACCCGTGGCCGGCCAGCTCGTCGCGCAGCTCCCGGTAGTTGTAGACGCAGCCGTTGAAGACCAGGGCCAGGCCGAGTTCGGCGTCGACCATCGGCTGCGCCCCGTGGTCCGACAGGTCGATGATCCGCAGCCGGCGGTGGCCGAGCGCGACCCGGCCCTGGCTCCACACCCCCTGGCCGTCGGGACCCCGGGCGGCCTGGGCCTCGCACATCGCCGCGACCGCCGTGACGTCGGCCGGGGTCGGATCGAACCTGATCTCGCCGCTGACACCGCACACCATGTCCACGCTACGGGAGACGCTGCTCCCGAGGCCGGGGCGGGCCGGTCGCGGCGTACCCTCCACCCGATGGATCCCCGGCCGACCCTGCGCATCGCCGTGCCCAACAAGGGCGCCCTGTCGGAGACGGCGGTCGACACCCTCGCCGAGGCCGGCTACCGGCGCCGGCGCGACCCCAAGGAGCTCGTCCTCGTCGACCCGGCCAACGACGTCGAGTTCTTCTTCCTCCGACCCCGCGACATCGCCGTGTACGTCGGGTCGGGGACCCTGGACGCCGGGATCACCGGGCGCGACCTGCTGCTGGACTCCGGGGCGCCGGCCGAGGAGGTGCTGGAGCTGGGGTTCGGGGCGTCGGCGTTCCGGGTGGCCGCGGTGCCGGGGACGCTGTCGTCGCTCACCGATCTCGCCGGGCGACGCGTCGCCACCGCCTACCCGGGCCTGCTGCGGGCGTGGCTGGCCGAGCACGGGCTCGACGCCACGGTGGTCGGCCTCGACGGCGCCGTGGAGTCCGCGGTGAGCCTCGGAGTGGCCGACGCGGTCGCCGACGTCGTCTCGACCGGCACCACCTTGCGCACCGCCGGGCTCGAGGTCGTCGGCGAGCCCATCCTGCGTAGCGAGGCCGTGCTCGTCGTGGCCCGGGACCGGCCGCGGCACCCCCGCCTCGACGTCATGCTGCGGCGCATCTCCGGGGTTCTCGTGGCCCGCCGGTACGTCCTCATGGACTACGACATCCCGACCGACCTGGTCGAGAAGGCCGTTGCTATCACTCCGGGACTGGAGTCGCCGACGGTCTCGTCGCTGCACGACTCCGGGTGGTCCGCGGTGCGGGCCATGGTGCCCCGCGGGGACACCAACCGGGTGATGGACGAGCTGTGGGACGTTGGCGCCCGCGCCATCCTTGTCACCGAGATCCACGCCTGCCGGCTGTGACCGCCGATCCGCGCGACGACGAGCGGGCGCGACTGCGGGCGCGGCTGCACCAGCCGTTCCGGCCGCGCTGGGGCCGGTGGGTGCCGTGGGCGGTGGCGGCGGCCGGCGGCGGCGTGTTCGTCGCGGTGGCGGCGGCCTATCCGGGAGCGAGCGTCGGCGACCGGCTGGCGTTCCTGGCCTTCGCGGCCGTGCTGGTCCTGCTGCTCAGCAGGTTCGCCCGGGTGTCGGCCCTGCCCGACGAGGAGGGCCTGACCGTCCGCAACCTCGTCCAGGTCCGCCGGTACCCGTGGCGGGCGATCGTGTCGGTGTCGTTCGGCCGGGACTCGACGTGGGCGCAGTTGGACCTCGACGACGGGACGACCGCGAACGTCATGGCGATCCAGCAGGCGGACGGCACCTTCGCCCGGCGCGAGGCGGACCGCCTCGCCACCCTCGTCGAGCTGCACGCCCGCGAGCCCGGCCCCTGAGACAGGCCGGCGCTCGGCGTCAGGCGAGCCGGGCGGCGTCAGGCGAGCCGGGCGCGAGCCTGCGTGGGCCAGGTCTCGAGGGTCGGTGCGAACCGCAGCCCGTGCTCGGCGAGGACCTCACGCAGCCGCTCCGGTGAGGTGGCGGCGAGCGCGGCGAATGAGCTGACCCCGCTGGCCGTGAGCGCGGCAGCGATCTTGGGTCCGATGCCGTCGATGACGACGAGGTCGTCGGCCGCCGCCACGGGATCCGGCGCGGCCGCGACGACGGGGTCGGCCGGCGTGGTCGGTGTCGACGAG
>JBHJOS010000011.1:0-79183 GCA_050329415.1 Kineosporiaceae bacterium | reverse complement strand
GAACTGATTGTTCCGGGAGCGGCCGGACGGAACTGGTCCGGGCAGCGTGAGGTCGAACGCGAGACGGCGGAGTGGGTGCGCTGGTACAACCACGAAAGAATCCACTCGTCCATCGACTATGCGACACCACTCGAACACGAAACACGCTATGCTGACACCGTTGCCCACCAGGGCGCGGTGGCCTGAACCTCAGCCTCTCGCGACCCCAGGACGGTTCAGTGTCGGTGTCGACGATGCAGGGCGAAGGTCACCGTGGTGTCGACGCCGCCCCCGGTCCACGCGATCGCCAGCAGCCGGGGCGGGCTCGATGCGGAGCACGCGGCTGCCGACGACCCCGTCGAACAACGGCGGCTGCGGCTTGGTGGTGAAGGTGAACGCGTGGCCGGCCACCGGCTCGAAGTCGTTCTCCATGAGCCACGAGGCCAGGCCGTCCCGGGTGGCCACGACATCCCACAGGTCCGCCACGGGGGCGTCGTACTCGCGGGACAGACGGATGGTGCCGGTCACGGGATCTCCTGGTCGCTCGGCTGGTCGATGAACTGGTCGGTCGGCTGGTCGGCGGGCTGATCCGGCATGGGCCCGGAGGTGCGGGCCCGGACGGCGCGGTCGAGGGCGTCGAGACGGTCGGCCCAGAAGTCGCGGTAGGCGGCGAGCCACTGGTCGATCTCGTGCAGTGGAGCGGGGGTCAGGCGGTAGCGCCGGGCGCGGTCGTCCGGGTCGATCTCCACGAGCCCGGCCTCCACGAGGACCTTGAGGTGCTGCGACACGGCCCCCTTGGTCAGCGGGAAGCGGCCGTGGAGGTCCTGGAAGCCCTTCGGCCCGGACAGCAGGAGGTTGAGGATGGCCCGGCGTGTGGGGGTCACCGACGGCGCGGTAGACGTCGGATGCGGGTGCTCGTGGCACGGCGACCGCCTCAGGCCTTCGCGACGTCCGCGAGCGCCGCGCGTGTCGGGTCGTCGAGGCCGCCGTCGAGGCTGGTCACCATGACGGCCCGGGTGAGCGACCCGCCACCGAGGCCGCTCACGGGGGTCTCCCCCGGCGCCTCGACGTCACCGGGCCGGAGGCCGAGCTGCAGCTCCCCCCCGGCGCGCGCGGACGGCGGCGAACTGGCGTCGGGTCGCGAAGCCGACGTACCCGCGGCAGGCCGTGACCCGGACTCCGGGAACCATGGCCTCGATGTCCCCGCGGAGCTGCTCGTAGCGGCGGCGCAGATCCGCACTGGGGTTGCCGAAGAGCGCGGAGACCAGCGCGTCGGGATCGTCGGACGCGGTGACGTCCGTGACGTCACCGCCGCCCGGGGCGTGCCCGACCACGGTCTGCGCCGTGATGCGGCCGAGGCCGTGCTGGTGCTCGAGCCAGCGGACGCGCTCGCCGGGCGTCGCCGGGCCTTCGGCGTCGAGCACGGCCAGCCACTCGTCGAGGGACCGGCCGGTCCTCGCGGGGAGATTGCGGGCGATCGCCTCGCCCATCTCGCGGGGGTTGAGAGCCACGGGGCCTCCGTCTCAGTGTTCTGTGTTTAGTGACACTGATCGGAACGGGGAGCGCAAGCCCACCCGATCCCGGTCACAGTGACCGGTCTGCACGTCTCTCATCAGTCGACGGCCGGCCCGACCGGTCGCCGACACGAGGAGAGACGATGACCCACATGGCCGTCTGGCGGGTCCGGGTGCCCGCGGAGTCCGTCGCCGACCTGCTCGCCGTCCGGGAGGAGGGGATCGCCGAGGCGCAGCGGCTGTGCCCCGAGCTGCTGCGCGCGGAACTCGTCCAGGTGTCCGAGGACCAGTGGCTGGAGGTGATCACCTGGTCGGTGGCGGACGGGGAGGACCGGCTGATGGCGCGGGAGGGCGAGTTCGACGCCCTGAACCGGTTGCACGCCCTTATGGGCGAGGTCATCGGCGTGGACCGCGGTGAGGTCCGCCACTCCCGCGGGGCCGTGGCGGCGTGACCGCCGGCGCAGCGCCGGTCGGCACCGGCAACGTGCCCGCCGGGACCGGCGGCGCCACGGGTGGCCCGTCCGGTGACCTGCTGGACGACGGGCTCGCCCCCGACCTCGAGGCGCTCGCCCGGCGGGCGGCCGGCGGCGACGGGGCCGCGATGACGGAGGGTGCTGCGGCAGCTCCAGGCCCCGATGTACCGGCTGGCGCTGCGCTTCCTCGGGCACCCGCACGACGCCGAGGACGCCACCCAGGAGGTCCTGGTCCGGATCGTCACCCGGCTGTCCACGTTCGAGGGACGCTCGCGGTTCTCGACGTGGGCGTACACGGTGGCGGTCCGGTCCCTGCTGCGGACCCGGAAGCGGGCGGTGGAGTCCTCGGTCCGGGGGGCGGCGGCGTTCGCGGCGTTCCTCGACGCCGGGATGGGCGAGACCGACACCGTCGCGGACGAGGCCGAGTACCGGCTGCTGTGCGAGGAGGTCCGGGTGAGCTGCACCTACGGGATGCTGCTGTGCCTGACCCGGGACCAGCGCGCGGCGTACCTGCTGGCCGACGTGCTGGGCGTGACCGACGTCGTGGGCGCCGAGATCGTCGGCTGCGGCCCGGCCGCGTTCCGGCAGGGGGTGTCGCGGGGGCGGCGGACCCTGCGTCACGTCATCGACAACCGATGCGGCCTCGTGGGCCCGGCGAACCCGTGCCGGTGCGGTCGGCAGGTCGCGTCCGGCGAGGCCGCCGGGATCCTGGACCGGGCCCGGCTGGTGCTGGCCACCCAGCCCCGCGACGGCCACGCCGGAGGAGGCCGACGCCGTCATTGACTACCGCGTCGCCTACCTGGGCGCGCGCGGCCCGAAGGCGCCCAAGGTCTTCAAGCTAACGCGGCGCACGCTGACGGCCGGCGAGCCGGTGACCGTCACGCGGGAGCACGCCTTCGCCCACGTGAGCATCCGCCGGATCCACCCCGGCGAGCACACGATCGACGTCCAGGTGAACGGGCGGGTGCTGGGTCGGCGACCGTCGACGTGCTCGACCCGCCGTAACCCTTCATAGATCATGGTTCCGTTAAGGGATACGGTGTTATCCCTTAACGGATGGCTCGATCATGAAGGGATGACAAAGTGGCCGGATGGCGCGACGACGTGTGGGAACCGTCGTGGGAGACGGGCTTGCCCCGGGGGGACCGTCGGCACGGCGCCTACCGCCAGTACATCCCTGATCGATTGCGGGACGTGCCGCTCCGGGTGGGACCGGCCCTGTCGGAGCGAGTGGGGGCGGTGGAGCACGCCGTGCGCGCCCTGGCTGATCACCGGGGAGCGGCCGGCCTCGAGGGGCTGGCCCGCCTGCTGCTGCGGTCCGAGGCGATCGCCAGCTCGATGATCGAGGGGCTGGCCCCGTCCCCCCAGCAGGTGGCCTTGGCCGAGCTCGCACAGGACGAGACCGTCCGAGGGTTCAGCGACCAGGCGCAACTCGTGGCCAACAACATCACCGTCCTCCGGCACGCGGCCGAGGACCTGGCGACACCGACCGCCGTGACGGTCGCCGACATCGTCGCCCTGCACGCGGCGCTGCTGCCGGACGAGAGTCACCACGGGCTGCGCCAGGTGCAGAACTGGATCGGCGGGTCGTCATGGCACCCCATCGACGCCCGGTTCGTCCCACCACCCCCAGACCTCGTACCCGGGCTCATGGCCGACCTCGTCGGCTACCTCAACGGTGCCGTGCACTCACCGCTCGTCCAGGCGGCCCTCGTCCACGCCCAGTTCGAGACGATCCATCCGTTCACGGACGGCAACGGGCGGGTCGGGCGCGCGCTCATCCACACCGTCCTCACCCGCCGCGGCCTCACCCCGTCCGGGATCCTCCCGATCAGCCTGGTCCTGGCCACGCTCGGGGACCGGTACGTCGCAGGGCTCACCAGCTACCGATACGAGGGTGAGCCAAGCGCGCCCGTCGCCGGCGAGGCGATCGAGCGATGGCTCACAGTGTTCGTCGACGCCGCCGACACCGCCGCGGAACAGGCCCAGCGGTTCGCCACGGAGGTGGCGACGCTGTCCGAGGCGTGGCAACGGCGGCTCGCCGAGTCCCGCGTGTCGCGAGGCCTGCGCGGTACTCCGCGAGGGGAGGCTGCGAGCACCCGGCTGCTCCGGATGCTCGTGGAGGCGCCGATCCTCACCGCTCGGACCGCGCAGCGCCTGCTCGGGGTCTCGTTCCCCGTGGCCAGGGCGGGACTCGAAGAGCTGGCGGACGCGGGCGTCCTCACCCGGCGGAGTGTCGACCGGGGGGCCACCGGCTACCTCGCCACGGAGGTCTTCGATCTTCTGACGTGGACGGAGCGGCGGCTGGCGAGCACGCGGTGGGACACCCGGCTGTCGCCACCCAACCGGGCAGTTCCTGTGCAGCCGACCGCGTCGTCGCCAACCGTCGCCGACGGGAACGGCGGCTCGTGACGCGCCTCAGCGCGATCACCCCGTCACAGGAGCACTTCCAGCGCCCGGCGGATCGACGACTCGGCCTTCGGGAAGTGGGCCGCCATGTCCATCAGGTCGCCAGGATGCGAGCCCCGACGACGGAGCCACTCCTTGAGGGCGGCGTGAGCCAGCTCCGTGCCCTCCTGGTGCCGGAGCCGGAAGGCGTCGATGATGCTGCGCTCCGCCGTGTAGAGGCCCATGGTGAGTTCGCTCGTCAGCGACAGGTCGACGCGTCCCAGGGTGAACGTCGCACGGTCGAAGTGGTGCCAGCGCGTGGGGGCCCATGTCCTGGGGGCGCGTCGCCCCCGCGGGATCGCGATGTCCAGCTTGAACGGGATGTCGTCGATGAGATCGTGACGCGACAGCGCGGACCTCAGACACACGGTGGCGTCCGGCGCCCGGGCGGCGATGCTGAAGAGCTCGACGTCGGCGCGCTCGGTGTCGCTCCGGAGATAGGTCCCTCGGGCGACCCGTTCGAGCAGGCCGGCCGCCGTCATGGCGCGCAGCCGCCGCTCGGTCACCCCGGCCTGGATGGCCTGGGTGTAGGTGAAGGCGTCAGGCAGCCGCGCTGCCTCACCAGGCGGAAGCACTGGATCCTCCACACACGTAGGGAAACGAACACAGGTCAACCTGTACTGTCTACACTTCCGACGCGACCCGCGCCTCCCTCGCGATCGCGGCCACGTGGCGGCGCAGGCGCTCGCCCGCCCCCGTCGTGGCGATGACCAGGGGCGGAGCCGCCCGACAGGCAATCAGCGCCCTCGGCTCAGCGACTCCTACAGGCGGCGTCGACACGCGGTGATGTGGGCACCGAGCGACGACTGCAGCCTCGCAGGTAACGCCGAGTCCCATCGGCGCACCTGCTCGTCATCGAGCACGGCGTCGACTGCGGCCGCCAACCGGTTCGGCGCGGTCGCGGTGAAGTCCCGGTTGACCAGGTCTGCCGCCCACTCCGACGGATAGTCCGGCCGCACCTCCGCGACCATCCGCACCGCCCGCTCCCGCAACTGCAGCGGGTACCTGCTCGGACGCGCCATGACCAGATGCTCCCAACGCTGGGAGTCTCCGGACACGCCGGGAGGTCTCAGCCTGCTCCTGACCCGACAAGGGTCAGCGAGTCACGACAACCTCCTGGTGGTCATTGGCAACGCACACTCCGTTCTTGACGACATACACCTCGACGAAGTGCGAGCCCCGGTACGCGGTGCGCTCCTTACGCGACATGCTGACCGGCGGCGCCTTGGTGATCTCACCGCGAAGCTCGCCGACCTGCTTCGCTTCGTCGCCGCGGTTGCGCACCTTCCAGTACAGCTCGTATGGCGCTGGGACGTCACAACTGCGGACCTCGAAGTCGATGACGCGGCCCTTGCCGACGCGGTTGCCCCTTGTCGGCAGGTCATAGGCCTTGTTCGCCACGCCCAGGGCGCGGACGCGTCCGACAAGGCTGACCTCACCGGTGAGCCGGTTGGGGATGTCCAGGTCGCGAAGCAGGAACTGCTCGGACCTCGGGACCAAGGCCGCCGCGGATTTCGTTGCGAGGGCGGTTGAGGTCAGCTTGAAGTCACTGCCGAACACGTCCTGCCACAGCAGCTCCGCCTTGACCGTCTCAGTCTCGGCGGCTGCATCAGCGACCTTGGGTGCAAGGTTGTTCGTCGCCCAGTTCCGCAGGGCCGTGTAGCCCTCCTCGGTCCATCGGTCAGCAAGGTTGCAACCGGTACCGGCCGGGTCGGGCAGGAACGGCAACGACGGGTTGTCGACAAGGTACTGCGACAGGTCGGCCACGACGGTGGCGAACGCCGTCGGGAGGGTGTCGTAGCAGCCATCGTCCCACCATCGGATGCGCTCGCCCACGAGCACGGTGAGAAACAAGGACCTTGTGGCGTTTTGGCGCTTGTCACGCAGGAACTTCAGTAGACGGATGATCTCGGGAAGCTTCCCGTTCGCCAGCCTGTCCTTGCCGTCGAGCCAGCTGTTGAACGCCTCGGGGAGGCTGAGCTCGTAGGCGTCAGTCTTGTTGTTGGTTATCGACGACATCGGCACTACGTATGGGACGACGTCGATGTGGAACTCGTCCGCGTAGTCGATGTACACGCAACGGGTGCGTTTGTGTGCCATCAAGGCGTATGTGGCGCTCGCGAGGAAGGCTCGCTTGAGCTCTGACGTGTAGGTGGCCGGGCTCCATCCGGGCGGCTGACGCATCAGCATCAGAACGTCCGCGTCGAACACCGGCTTGTTCACCGGCCGAATGATCGTCTTCTGGGCCAGCGAGCCTTGCGGGACGAAGTCGTCGATGTACCCCGCATGTTCCCACTGGTCACGCAGAAAGCTGGTGACGGCGTCGACGCGATCGTTGAGCTTGATCATCATCGCGTCGCTGATGTTCACCTTACGCGTCAGGAAGTCGGCGAAGGCATCTTCGATCGTCATTGGCCAGCCTCCAAAGCGAAGATGTACGTGCCCGCGTCGGCGTTCCAGTCATAGACGCGCAGCATGGGGTGTGTGCCGTTCATGTGGGCACGTCCAAGCTCGACCGCAGCCGCGGCTGGGACGGCCGCGAGTAGGTTCACGGGACGGCCTCGATAGTCGCGTTCCAGCATGGCGAGGAGACCCCGCCAAGTCTCGATGAGGATCTCGAGGTCGGCGGCGCTGCGGAGCGCGGTGGGACTGGGCGGGACGCCCGTGAGGGTGAGCTCGTAGCGTGGCCGATCTTCGAGCTCGGGCGGAAGTGCCTGCAGATTGACCGGGCCGCTCACGCTGACGGCGACAACCGGGTCACCGCTGCCCTGCGTGACCGTGACGGCGACGGTTAGCCCGTCCGAGGGATCGGAGCTCGGCCAGCCCCAACCGATGTCGCTGTCACGGCGCTTGTTCTGCACGGTTACCCGCGTGCCGTCGTCCAGGAGTGTTCCGAGCAGGACGAGCAGCGGGATGCGAGCGAGAGCGAACACGGATAGGTGCTCTAGGCCATGGTGGGTCAGGTGCTGGCGCAGAGGCGCGAGACGCTCCCGCAGCTGCGTCGTCGCAAACTGGAGGTAGGCGGCGTCGTTGGCGGCCTCGGCGCCGGCAAGCTGGCCTCGTAGGTCGATCTCGAAGCCGTCTGGTCCGCTGCGTTGCAACGGGAAATCCGGAAAGCGGCCCTGGGCGAAAAGGGCCGTCACGACGGTGTCCCGGCTGAAATCGGTGACTCTGCCCCGGATGTCCCCGACGACGCGGACAACCGCCGTGCGCGGTCGACTCCGTAGCGAAGTGAGGTCACGAATGGCCTGCTCGTGCCACGCTTTCTGGTGCCGCAGGTCCTCGTCGCTATAGCGGTCCCAGAACTCGTCGCTGTCGATGACTTTGTGTTCGTCGCCGCACAGCAGCAGGAGGTTGTCCGCCTCCGCACGCTCCTTCAGGCTGAGACGCGACTCGCCTCGCGGCGACTTTGCGCCACTCGTCGCTCCCACGATGTGGGCCAGCTCGCCCGTGAAGACCGGCCGGCCGGTCGCATCGTCGTCGAGGACATTCTTGTTGCAGAACGCGCATCGGCCGCCGGAGGCCGTCCAGACGCGACGAGCCACTGGTGCGGACACGTCCACACGCTTGCCCCCACGCCCGTAAGCCGCGCTCTCGGATTTGCCGCTCACCCGGCACCCAAGTCAGCGCCTTTGGGAGCGAGCAATCGCCTGCTCCCGGTCGTGCGCCCCAGCCGAGCCGTTTCCTGCCTTGACAACGTCGAAGCCCTCGCTCTCCCTACTGCCTCAAAGAAATCACCCCTCGACAAAGGGAGGTCAGATCCCTCGATACAATCTGGTCACACACATCAGCTGCAGCCGGAGGTGCTGCCGCAGCCTTCGCACACGTAGCAGGAGCCGGCGGGGCGCATCTTGACTCCGCAGGTCATGCAGATCGGGGAATCGGCAGTACGGCCCTGGAGGGCGTCCATCAGTTCGGCGGACGAGTGGATCTCGGACGACACCGGGCGGGCTGCGGGGATGGCGCCGGGGGCTTCGACCGTCAACCGTTCGGGGCTGTGGTCGTGGCCGGCGGACTCGTCGGCGTGGTCGTGCTCCGCCGGTGCCGCCGGGGCGGGTGCGGCGACCGCCTGGACCGGGGCGGTGGGGTGGAGGTCCCCGTCACCGAGGCCCCAGCCCTGGTCGTCCTCGTCCGTCGGCAGGTACGAGCCCGTCTCGAGCTGGCGCTGCCGCTCTTCCGCCGAGTAGATGCCCATGCCCGACCGGGTGTCGAAGTCCAGGTAGTCCAGCGCGAGGCGGCGGAACACGTAGTCGACGATCGACGACGTCATGCGGACGTCGGGGTCATCGGTGATGCCGGCCGGCTCGAACCGCATGTTGGTGAACTTCTCGACGTAGGTCTGCAGCGGGACCCCGTACTGCATGCCGATGGACACCGCGATCGAGAACGCGTCCATGACCCCGGCCAGGGTGGAGCCCTGCTTGGCCATCTTGAGGAACAGCTCACCCAGGCCGTCGTCCGGGTACGACGAGCTGATCATGTAGCCCTGGGCACCACCGACCGTGAAGCTCGTCGTCGTGGCGGGGCGCTTCTTGGGCAGCCGCTTGCGGATCGGGCGGTACTCGATCCGGACCTCGGGTTCGGGAGTCACCGGCGCAGCCTCGATTGCCGCCTCGGCCGAGACCTCGGCAGCGGCCTCGGCCGCCTTGTCGGCCTTGCGCGAGCTGCCCGTGCTGAGCGGCTGACCGACCTTGCAGTTGTCCCGGTAGATCGCCAGCGCCTTGAGGCCCGACTTCCAGCCCTCGAGGTACACCTCGGCGACATCGGCGACCGTGGCCTCCTCCGGCATGTTGACGGTCTTGCTGATGGCGCCGGAGAGGAACGGCTGGACCGCCGCCATCATCCGGACGTGGCCCATCGCACTGATGGACCGCCGGCCGACCGCGCAGTCGAACACCTCGTAGTGCTCGGGGCGCAGGCCCGGCGCGTCTTCGACGTGCCCGTGCTCGGCGATGTAGGCGACGATCGCCTCGATCGTCTCTTCCGAGTAGCCGAACTTGCGCAGCGCCCGCGGGATCGTCTGGTTGACGATCTGCATGGACCCGCCACCGACGAGCTTCTTGAACTTCACCAGCGAGAAGTCCGGCTCGATGCCCGTGGTGT
Source organism: Kineosporiaceae bacterium (assembly GCA_050329415.1). Classification (GTDB taxonomy): domain Bacteria; phylum Actinomycetota; class Actinomycetes; order Actinomycetales; family JBBAYJ01; genus JANNOG01. Next base: position 69,666 of record JBHJOS010000011.1, on the reverse strand, counting down.
CGCAGTCCATCATGAAGCCGATGGTGTTGTGGGACACGAAGCCTGAAGCCACGTAGGTGACGTTGTCCGGCACCGACAGGTCATAGGTCGGCTGCAGGCCGCCGTCCTCGTTGACCTGCACCTCTTCGTAGAGGTACCCGAGGGCATCGGCGACGCGGGCGTCGCCCGTGGCGGCGAGAACCTGCTCGGCCAGCCGCCGGCTCAGGCCGACGCCAGGGGCGACGGCCTGCTGGACCAGTCCACGCAGCGGGTGGCCCACCGGCACGATCGACAGCCACTCGTCACCGGCCAGCACGATGCGGTCACGGTTGCCGGCCTGAGGTCCCAGGTCGGTCGCGACCAGCCCCGCCTTGCGGTGACTCAGGAAGCCGATGTCGCGCCCGAACCGCATGGCGTGGTCACGGTTGCGCACCCGGACCTGGAACTGCGGGCCACCCCAACCCGAGGTGGTCTCGCGGGTCGTCGTGGGCAGACCCACCGCCAAGAGCAGCGTGCGGAGGTCGTCGCCGAACAGCTGGGAGGCTGTCGAGACCGAGGGAACTCCTTCGAGCACCGTGCCGTCGGCCTCGAAGACGCCACGGATGAACGCGCGGTAGATCGCTGGGTCGTTGCTCTCGCGGATCACCGCCGGGACGCGGGGGGTCCATCCCTTGCCGGAGTGGTCGACCCCGGGAAGGTCCTTCGCCAGACCCGCCGCCTGCCACCAGCGGGCGAGGCGCACCGACTGCAGCGTGACCTCCTGGTAACCCTTCTGGGAGGTGACCACCGCTTCGAGGTTGAAGAGGTCCTTGCCCAGCACGCGCAGGCGCTCGACGACGTCGAGGTCGGTGTTCGCGACACAGAAGCGGATGCCCTTGGCGTGCAGGCTGCCGTCGCCCATGAAGTACCCGGCGAGCTCGGCGAGGCCCTCGTCGAGGCTGTCCGGCACCGCCACGTAGCGGTCGCCGGCGTAGTAGGCCTGGTCGAGCACAGGCAGCGGGACGCGCCTCGGGCTCCCGACCATCGTGCCCAACTGGATCGGGACGAGGTCGCCGGGGGCGACATCAGCAAGCCGCCGCCACAGCCAGCCGCCGGTCTCCCGGTCGATCACCTTGACGCGGTGGGCGAGAGTCCCCTGGATGCGGTAGCCGCCGGCCGTCACGACACGGCGGGTCGGCTCCTCGCCGTTGACGAAGAACTGAGTCGCGCGGCGGGGACCGTCGTCGGTCGAAACCTCGAGGTCGAGCCCCTGCCAGCGGTCGCCCCAGACGTCGCCCAGTTCCGACAGGCGCGCGAGACCCCGGTTCGTCGTCACCAAGGTGTCCCCTGTCAGGCACCCCGTCGGAGCCAGGACGCTGGCCTGGGCGTTGCGCCACCCCTTGGCCTCACCGATCGACAGGCACGCCTCCCACGCGGCGGCGGCCTTGTCCTTCACCGCGATGTCCAGCGGGTGCATGGACGGGATCTGCGCGTTGGCCTCGGCGTGCTTGCGCATGACTCGCTTGTGCGGCTCGACGTTGCGGGCGTACCCCTCGTAAGGGCCGACCACGCCGGCCAGCTCGGCGGACCGCTTATAGGCGGTGCCGGTCATGAGGCTGGTGATGGATGCGGCCAACGCCTGCCCGCCCTCGGAGTCGTAGGCCAGGCCCGACGCCATCAGCAGCGCACCGAGGTTGGCGTAGCCGATACCGAGCTGGCGGAACTTGCGGGTGGTGTCGCCGATCGCCTCGGTCGGGAAGTCGGCAAAGCAGATGGAGATGTCCATCGCCGTGATGACGAGCTCAACCGACTTCGCGAAACGGTCCGCATCAAATGATCCGTCGTCATGCAGGAACCGCATGAGGTTGAGGCTCGCGAGGTTGCAGGACGAGTTGTCGAGGTGCATGTACTCCGAGCAGTTCGCCACCACGACGCCGTTGACGATGTAGCTGTGGTTGCGGGGCTCAGTGAGGTTGTAGGTGGTCTCGAACCCGTCGTCGACGCGTGACCGCATCCGCACGGTCTCGCGAACGGCGTAGAACGAGTGCTCGGCGAGCAGAGCCTCGAGCCGGTCCTGCTCGCGAGCGATGGTGAAGCCGACACGCTCGGCGAACCGGGCCAGCGAGGGACCGCTGATCCGCAGGTCGTAGCTGGGTCCGTCGGACCCGTAGTGCCGCTCCTCGCCGCCAACGGTCGTGTACGAGAACGAGTCGGTCTTCGTCCCCGTCTCGTAGATCCGGGCGGCCACACCCAGTGACGCGAGAAGTTCCTGCACGCCCTGCAGCAGACGCTTCGACTGCGACCCGAGGCCGACGTACCGGGTCCCCTTCGCCTTCTGGTCGACGACGCAGCCGTCGGCGTCGAAGAGACCGCGCAGGAAGGCGCGGAGAGTGTCGTCGGGGGCCTCGAACACCGCCTCGGGGACGACCTTCTCGGCGGAACGACCCGAGGACACCCCGAGGCCCGCCAGCAAGGTGCGCCACTGGGCGCGCATGGCGCGCATCTGGACGGTCCCGTTGGCCTGCAGCGACGGCGTGGCCTCGAAGCCCATGGTCTGGTCGAGGAACTCGCGGTGGCGCGGCAGCACCTCGTCGATGTCCCCGGCGCCGTACACGGTGACGGCGCCCGCGTCGGTCAGGCAGCCGTCCCCGACCAGCCATCCCAGATAGTGCCCGAGGTCCTCGCTCCACTTGCTGGGCAGGGAGACGCTCCACCCGCGCACCGCACGAGCCGCCGCCACGGCAGCCTCGGGCAGTGCCAGGCCGGCGGCCGGGCGCGTCGCCTCGTGGAAGGAACGCACGACCTCGTCGGTCTCGGTGAGGTCCTCCGCCCGCACGTACCCGCGGTTCTCCGTCCAGAGCCGGTGCTTGGGCGTGCACCGCAACGTGGATCCGTCGCTGAACTCCAGGGACACGATGGGGTTCGTCCCCGTGACCATGTACTGCAGCGGCCGGGTCGCCACAACACGGGCGACCGGGTCCGCCTCGCTGGTGACGTCGTTGGTGTAGACCGCGAAGGTCTCACCCTCGGCGGCGCGGGACACGAGGTCGCCGATCTTGACGAGCCCCTTGTCCGTGACCACGCGCTGGTCGGCCGGAAAGCACGGGTTGCTCGCGTTGATGCGCCCCGACTCGGGGGTCGTGTGCCAGTCGTTGATGGTCCCGTCGTACTGGATCCCGGGGTCCGCGCACGCCCACGCCGCCTGGGCGATGGACTGCCACAGCTCCTGGGCGTCGATGGTCTCAACCACCTCGCCGCTGGTCCGCGCCCGCAGCCCGAAGGACTCCCCCGCCTCGACGGCGCGCATGAACTCGTCGGTGACCCGGACCGAGTTGTTGGCGTTCTGGTACTGGACGCTGGCGATGTCCCGCCCGCCGAGATCCATGTCGAAGCCGGCGTCGCGCAGGACGCGGATCTTGTCCTCCTCCCGGGCCTTGGTCTCGACGAACTCGGCGATGTCCGGGTGGTCGACGTCGAGGACGACCATCTTGGCCGCCCGCCGCGTCGCGCCGCCGGACTTGATGGTTCCCGCCGAGGCGTCCGCGCCGCGCATGAACGACACCGGACCGCTCGCGGTCCCACCCGAGTGCAGCAGCTCCTTGGAGGACCGGATGCGCGACAGGTTGATGCCCGAACCGGAGCCGCCCTTGAAGATCAGGCCCTCTTCCCGGTACCAATTCAGAATGCTTTCCATGGTGTCATTCACGGAAAGGATGAAGCACGCCGAGACTTGAGCCCTTGCGGGCGTTCCGACATTGAACCAGACGGGGGAGTTGAAGCTGAACACCTGGTGCAGCAGCATCCACGTGAGCTCGTGCTCGAACACCATGGCGTCGTCGTCGGAGGCGAAGTACCCGTGCTCACGCCCGGCCCGGGTGTAGGTCAGCACGACCCGGTCGAGGAGCTGCTTGAGGCTCCACTCGCGGTCCGGCGCGCCGACGGCGCCGCGGAAGTACTTCGTCGTGACGATCGTCGAGGCGTTGACGGACCAGGAATCGGGGAACTCGACGCCGTGCTGCTCGAAGATCGTCTCGCCGGTCCGCCAGTTGGTCTGGACGACGTCCCGGCGCTGCCACGTGACCTCGTCGTAGGGGTGCACCCCCGGCGTGGTCCAGACCCGCTCGACGCGCAGGCCCTGGGGCGTGCCGTGGGTCTCGACGGAGGCGGCGACGGTCTCGGTCATGCGGGTGCTCCTCGTGCTGGACGGACGTGGGGCAGGTGAACCGCAGGCTCGCGCTCGGCCCGCAGCAGCGCGATGGCGGCCTCGAAGTCCTCCAGGGACTCGAAGGCCTGGTAGACGGAGGCGAAGCGGAGGTAGGCGACGAGGTCGAGCTCGCGCAGGGGGCCGAGGATCGCCATTCCCACGTCGTGGGAGTCCACCTGCGCCACCCCGGTGGCGCGGATCTCCTCCTCCACCCGCTGGGCGATGAGGGCGAGATCGTCGTCGTTGACCGGCCGGCCCTGGAACGCCTTGCGGAGGCCACCGACGATCTTCTCGCGGCTGAACGGCTCGGTGACACCGGACCGCTTGACGACGACAAGACTCGCTGTCTCGAGCGTCGTGAAGCGTCGGTGACACGACTGGCACTGTCGGCGGCGACGGATCGTGGCACCGTCGTCAGCGGTCCGGGAGTCGACGACGCGGGAGTCGTCGGCCCGGCAGAACGGACATCGCACGGGGCCACCCCCTCCCTCCACGACGAGCAGATATCGTCGAACCACACCAGTGTAAGCACTAGATGTAGTGGCGACGCTAGCACTCCACCCCCAGGGCAGCCAGCGGAACCCGCAACTCGCCGCGTCGTGTCGCGCCGCTGCGACGGGGGCGTCACCCCACGGGAACAAGCAGTGACTCTCCGGCCCGGACCAGCCCCGAGGGCGGGAGGTCGTTGAGCCGGTACACCTCCGCGACGAAGTCCCGGGGGTCACGGTCCGGGGCGTGGCGCCCGGCCAGCGCCCACAGGGTGTCGCCCGGCGCGACCACGACCTCGGTCACGTCACCCGCGCCCCGCCCCTCGGACGACCCGGCAGGCACCGTCCCGTCCCCAGCCACGGCCCCGGGTGCGACGAGGGCGGCCGCGAGCAGGACCGTCGCCACCGCCGTCGCGGTCAGTGCGACGACGAGCCCCGCCCAGCGCAGGGCGGCCAGCAGCCGCCGCCCCCGCCGGGTCAGCCGCAGCGGGGGCCGCGCCGGCCGGGGCCGCCGGAGCTGCCGCGGCGCTGCGTCGACCGGCGGGAACGCGATGAGCGTGCGTGGGGACATGGCCGACTCCTTCCATCGAACGTTCGTTCGATTCTAGTACGCACGTTCGACTGCCGATCGACCATCTGTCCGGCGTGTCGCCCGACGACGCATGATGCGGGCGGGGTCGGACACGGAGTCCTCCCCGCGACTCGGCGACGCGTCTCCCGCCCCGCCGACACGCCCGACACGCCCGACACGGCGAACTCGAACGGATGTCCGGAACACGCGTTCGACCCCGCGTACGGTGGAGACATGACCACCGACGGCGACACCGGCACCCGCACAGGCACCGATGCAGTGGTCGAGATGCCCGAGGCCGCCGCGGGTCCCGACGGCCTCACCCCGCGCCAGCGCCTCGTGCTCGCCCACATCCGGGAGTCCGTGGAGCGGCGGGGGTACCCACCGTCGATGCGTGAGATCGGCCACGCCGTCGGCCTCACGTCGCCGAGCAGCGTCGCCCACCAGCTCAGCGCTCTGGAGCGCAAGGGCTACCTGCGGCGCGACCCGCACCGCCCCCGCGCCATCGAGGTCGTCTCCCCCGACGCCGCCCGCACGCCGCGGCGCGACCACGTGCCCGGGATGCCCGGCGCCCGGGTCGACGACGACGTGACCGCGCTGCCCGAGCCCACCTACGTGCCCGTGGTCGGCCGGATCGCCGCGGGCGTGCCCGTCCTCGCCGAGGAGGTGGTCGAGGACGTCTTCCCGCTCCCTCGCACCCTGGTCGGCGACGGCACCCTGTTCCTGCTCAAGGTGGCCGGTGACTCGATGATCGATGCTGCCATCTGCGACGGTGACTGGGTCGTGGTCCGGCAGCAGCCGACGGCAGAGAACGGTGAGGTCGTCGCCGCGATGATCGACGGCGAGGCGACCGTCAAGACGTTCCGGCGCCGGGACGGCCGGGTGTGGCTGCTGCCGGCGAACCCCGCCTTCGACCCCATCCCCGCCGACGAGGCGACCGTCCTCGGCCGCGTGACCGCGGTGCTGCGGCGGGTCTGACCTCTCAGTCGGCCGCGATCCGGCCCAGCGCTCCGGTCACTACGCCGGGGTCAGTGGTGCGCCACAGCGGGGGCAGCGCCTCCAGCAGCGTCGCCCCGTAGCGCTTGGTGACCAGCCGCGAGTCGAGCACGGCGACCACCCCGCGGTCCTGCGGCCCCCGGATGAGCCGGCCGGCCCCCTGGGCTAGCAGGGTGGCCGCGTGCGTGACGGACACCGACACGAAACCGTTGCCGCCGGCCGCATCGACCGCCGCGGCGCGCGCGGACATCAGCGGGTCGTCCGGGCGCGGGAACGGGATCCGGTCGATGACGACCAGGCGGCAGGAGTCCCCCGGGACGTCCACCCCCTGCCACAACCCGAGGGTTCCGAACAGCGACGCCCCGCGGTCGCCGGCAAAGCCCCGGACCAGCGCGGCAGCCGTGTCCTCACCCTGGCACAGGATCCGCATGCCGGTCCGCTCGCGCAGTGCCTCGGCCGCGGCAACAGCCGCCCGCCGGGACGAGAACAGGCCGAGCGCCCCGCCCCCCGACGCCTGGAGCAGACGCTCCAGCTCGTCGTGGACCGGGGCGTCGTGGGAGTCCCGACCGGGCGCCGGCAGGTGCGCGGCCACGTAGAGGATCCCCTGGCGGCGGTAGTCGAACGGGCTCCCGACATCCAGCCCGAGCCACTGCCCCGCGTCCTCCCCCGGCCCCGTCGGCAACCCGAGCCGCCGGGCGAACGCCGGGAACCGCCCGCCGGGCGCCAGGGTGGCCGACGTGAGGACCGTCGTCCGGCGGTCGAAGAGGCGAGTCCGCAGGAGGGTGGCCACGCTGAGCGGGGCGCCGTGCAGGGCGCGGCCGCGATCACCCTCGGACACCCACCGCACGTCCGCCGCCGCGACCGGCGCGGCACCGGCGGGCACACGGTCCTCGCCCGCGGTCGGGTCCTCGCGGCCGGTCGGGTCCTCGCCCTCGGTCGGGCTCCCACCGCCGGTCGGGCTCCCACCGCCGGTCGAGTTCTCGCTGTCGTCGAGGTCTGCCACCCCCCCGGCGCCGTCGGCCCCGCCCGCGCTCCCCGACAACCGGATCGCGGTCTCGGCCAGCTCCCCCAGCAGCGCCCGGGCCGCCTGGCTCCGGGCATCGGGTGGTGACCCCGGCTCGCCGCCGCGGCCGAGGTCTCGCCACGCCGTCCGGGCCGACGTCGCCACGAGCGCGAGCGCGTCGGCGAGCGGCGGAGTGAGGCCCGCCACCAGTCGCCCCGCGGGCGCCTCGTCGAGCGCCCGGGAGACGGACCGGGCCGCCGCCTCCAGGTCCTGCGGATCGGCTCCCAGCGACCGGGCGGCCCCGGCAGCGGCCGTCACCGCGGCGGGCGCGAGCTCGACGGCCAGTGCGCTCGTCACCCGGTCGACGAGGTCGTGGCCCTCGTCGACGACGACGACCTCGTGCTCCGGGAGTCCGGAGCGCCCCTCGACCGCGTCGATCGCGAGCAGCGCGTGGTTGGTCACGACGACGTGGGCCTCGCGTGCCTGCCGGCGGGCGGCCTCGCTGAAGCACTCCGCGGCGACGGGGCACCGCGACGCGCCGAGGCACTCGCGCGCCGTCACCGAGACCGCGCGCCAGGCCCGCTCGGACACGCCCGGGTCCAGATCGTCCCGGTCGCCGGTGGCCGTGGTCTCGGCCCACTCCCGGACCCGGGCCACCTGCTGCTCCAACGTCGAACGGGCGCCGGGCCCATCGGCCCACAGCCCCGTCGGCTCGTCGTCGCCGGCGGCCCCGCCCGCCAGCCGGTGACGGCACACGTAGTGGTGCCGGCCCTTGACGAGTGCCCACCGGGGCCGGCGGCCGAGCTCGGCCTCGACGGCGGCGGCGAGGCGCGGCAGGTCCCGGGTCACCAGCTGGGCCTGGAGCGCGAGCGTGCTGGTGGCCACCACGACCGGCTCCCCGGTGTCGAGCGCCGAGACCAGCGCCGGGACGAGGTAGCCCCAGGACTTGCCGGTGCCGGTCCCGGCCTGGACCAGCAGGTGACGGCCCCCGGCGACGGTCTCGGCGATCGCGGCCGCCATCGCCTGCTGGCCCTCCCGGTGCCGGCCGCCGCTGTCCGCGACGGCGCGGTCGAGCACCCGGCGCACCCGCCGGCCGAGCTCGTCCGCACCGGCGGTCGTGCCGCCCCGTTCCCCGGCCTCGACGCGGGCGGCCTCGCGGGTGGGCGTCGACGTCACCGGGGCATCCTCCCGCAGATCGGCCGGGGCCCCGGGACGACGCCCACAGCCCGGCGGGGCTGCCCAGGATCATTCGCGAGCTCCGAGATCGCGGCTACTCAGTCGTGACCGTCCGCGCGGCCACCTGAGGCAGCGACCCGCTGCCGCGCGACGCCCCCGGCGCGGCGGCGGGCTCAGCCGACGGGCGTGGGAGCGGCCACCCGGCGCAGCGCCTCGGCGAGGTCCCGGCCGACGAACGCGTGCACCCGGGTGCCGGTCTCGACGTGGTCCAGCTCGACGAGCTCACCCTCGGTGTGAACTCGAGAGACCAGGTCGCCGCGGGTGAACGGGACCACGAGGTCGACCTCGACCCGCGGCCGGGGCAGCCGGTCCGCGACCGCTGCCCGCAACTTGGCGAGGCCGGCGCCGGTTCGCGCGGAGACGATGACCGCGGTGGGCTCCTGGCGGAGGACGGCGCGCACCGCCTCCGGGTCGGCGGCGTCGGACTTGTTGACCACGACGAGCTCCGGCACGGTGTCGGCCCCGATCTCACCGAGCACCTCCCGGACGGCCGCGACCTGGCCGAGCGGGTCGGGGTGTGAGCCGTCGACGACGTGCAGCACGAGATCGGCCCGGGCGACCTCCTCCAGCGTCGAGCGGAAGGCCTCGACCAGCTGGTGGGGCAGCCTCCCGACGAACCCCACGGTGTCGGTGAGCGTGTACTCCCGGCCGTCGTCGGTGTGCGCGCGCCGCACCGTCGGGTCCAGGGTCGCGAAGAGCGCGTCCTCCACCAGGACGCCCGCCCCCGTCAGCCGGTTGAGCAGGGAGGACTTCCCGGCGTTGGTGTAGCCCGCGATGGCGACGGCGGGGACCTCGCGGCGACGGCGGGTGCCGCGCTTGGTCTCGCGCGCGGTGCCCATGCCGCGGATCTCACGCCGCAGGCGGGACATCCGCTGGTTGATCCGCCGCCGGTCCAGCTCGATCTTGGTCTCGCCGGGCCCGCGGGACCCGATCCCGGCGCCCGCGGCCACCCGACCGCCGGCCTGGCGGGACATCGACTCGCCCCAGCCTCGCAACCTCGGGAGGAGGTACTGCAGCTGGGCGAGCTCGACCTGCGCCTTGCCCTCCCGGGACCGGGCGTGCTGGGCGAAGATGTCGAGGATCAGCGCGGTCCGGTCGACGACCTTGACCTTGACGACGTCCTCGAGGCCCCGCCGCTGGGACGGCGAGAGCTCGTCGTCGGCGATGACCGTGTCGGCGCCCGTCGCCACGACCACGTCGCGCAACTCGTGCGCCTTGCCGGAGCCGAGGTACGTCGCCGGGTCCGGATGGGCACGACGCTGGAGGATCGCGTCCAGCACCGCGGAACCGGCGGTCTCGGCGAGCGCGGCCAGCTCCGCGAGGGAGGTCTCGGCGTCCCGGGCGCCCTGCTCCCCCGGCCGTGACCACAGCCCGACGAGGACCACCCTCTCCAGGCGCAGGCTGCGGTACTCGACCTCGCTGACGTCGGTGAGCTCGGTCGACAGGCCGGCGACCCGGCGCAGGGCCTGCCGGTCGGCGAGGTCGAGGTCGCCGACCGCGGGCGAGTGCCCGCCGTCGCGGGTCGGGCGGTCCGGCGCCCCGGGGGTGGCTGCTGTCATCGTCGTCCTAGGATCGCACGCCAACCCGGGTGGCGTCGGGACGGGGACACACTAATGTGCGGCCCATCGACGCGATCACGGTGCTCCAGCTCGTCGGCGGCCTGGTCGCCTTGGTGGCGGGGGGCGAGATTCTCGTCCGGGCGGCGAGCGGGCTGGCCCGGGCCGTCGGGCTGTCCCCGCTCGTCATCGGGCTCACGGTCGTGTCGTCGGCGACGTCCACCCCGGAGCTGGCCGTGACGCTGGACGCCGCCCTCACCGGCGAGCCCGCGATCGCCGTCGGCAACGTCGTCGGCAGCAACATCGTCAACGTCCTCCTCATCCTCGGGGTGTCGGCGCTCGTCCTGCCGCTGGTGGCCAAGGCACAACTGGTCCGGATCGACGTTCCGATCATGATCGGGCTGTCGGTGCTCACCCTGGTGCTGGCCCTGGACGGCGGCATCGGCCGGTTCGACGGGGCCCTGCTGGTCGTGCTCGTCGTCGCCTACGTCGCGATGTCCGTGGTGGTGTCCCGCCACACGGGAGTCCCCGTCGGGCCGGACGGAGCCGGGCCGCGCCCGCGCCCGGCGCTCGACCTGCTCCTCATGGCGGCCGGGATCGGACTGCTCGTCCTCGGGGCCCGCTGGCTGGTGGCGGCCGCGACACAGGTCGCCGCGGCGGCGGGCCTCAGCGAGCTGGTCATCGGGCTCACCGTGGTGGCCGTCGGGACCTCGCTGCCGGAGCTCGCGACGTCGGTGGTCGCCGCCGTCCGGGGGCAGCGGGACATCGCCATCGGCAACGTCGTCGGCAGCAGCATCTTCAACCTGGGGGCGGTGCTGGGGCTGGCCGCTGTCGTCAGCCCGGGCGGAGTCCCGGTGGCGGCGGGTGCGGTCCGGCTCGACCTGCCGGTCATGACGGCCGTCGCCGTCGCCCTGCTGCCCGTCGTCTTCACGGGGGCGGCCGTCGCCCGCTGGGAGGGGGCCGTCTTCGTCGGTTACTACGCCGCCTACGTCGCCTACCTCGTCCTCGACTCCACGGGGCACGACGCCGTCGCCCCGTTCAGCCGGGTCATGCTGGCGTTCGTCATGCCGCTCACGCTGCTGACCCTGGCCGTCCTCGTCGTCGGCGAGGTCCGCCGACGCCGGCGGGGCGACGTCCCGGCCGGCAGGCCCGACCCGTGACGCCGGCACCGGGGTCCCACTACTTCGACCCGGCGCCCGGACCCGAGAGCGGTCGCCGGACCCTGGAGTACCGGGTGGCGGGCCGGATGCTGCGGGTGACGACGGCCGGTGGCGTCTTCAGCCCGGGGCGCCTCGATCCCGGCACCGGCGTCCTGCTGCGGCACGCCCCCCGCCCACCCTCGCACGGCGACCTGCTGGACCTCGGCTGCGGCTGGGGTCCCCTGGCACTGGCCATGGCGCTGTTCTCGCCGGACGCCACGGTGTGGGCGGTCGACGTCAACCCGCGCGCCCGCGAGCTCACCGCCGCCAACGCCGCCGACCACGGGCTGGCCCGGGTCCGCACGGCGGCTCCGGAGGAGATCCCGGACGACCTGCGGCTGGCCGCGATCTGGTCGAACCCCCCGATCCGCATCGGCAAGGACGCACTGCACGCACTGCTGGCGCAGTGGCTGCCGCGCCTGGCCCCCGGGGCGTCGGCCTGGCTGGTGGTGCAGCGGAACCTCGGTGCGGACTCCCTGCACCGCTGGCTCGCCCACACCCTGGCCGGCACGGCAGCCGTGGAGCGGGCCGGCAGCGCCAAGGGCTACCGGGTGCTGCGGGTCAGACGCCCGCCCGCGTCACCGGGCTGAGCTCGCGCCACCAGCTCTCGTCGACCTCGATCGTCCCGAGCAGGCGCACCGGGCCGGTGAGGGTCGCCGTGCCGTCGTCCGCCAGCCGCACCCGCAACCGGCCGCCCCTCACCGTGACGATCCAGTCCGCCGGGGCGCCGGGGCGCGCCCACTCGGCGGCGGCGGCCGCCGCCGCCACGGCGCCGGTGCCGCAGGAGCGGGTCTCGCCGCTGCCCCGCTCGTGGACCCGCATCGCCACGAGGCCGGCACCGTTCTCCCGGTCCCGCCCGGTGACCAGGACGAACTCGACGTTGGCACCGTCGGCGGGGGCCGGGTCCAGAGCGGGCGGGTGCGTGAGGTCCACGGCCTCCAGCTCGGCGCTGTCGGTCACGGCCACGACGACGTGCGGGTTGCCCACGGTGACCCGCATCCCGGGCCGGGGCGACGCCGTGAGACCCGGCGCTGCGACCAGGGTGTCGACATCGGTGTCCCCGGGGGCGGCATCGGACGCCGCACCGTCCGGCACCCCGATGCCGACCCGGCCCATGCCCACGGACCACCAGCCCGCGGCCGGGGGGGCGGTCTCGCGGCGGAGGCTGCGTCCCCCGGACCGGGTGAGGACGGTGAGGCCGCCCGGGTCGATCAGGCCGGCGTCGGCGAGCACCTCGGCCATGACGCGGATGCCGTTGCCGCACATCTCGGCCGGGCTGCCGTCGGCGTTGCGGTAGTCCATGAACCACTCGGCGTCCGGGTGCCCCGCCGCCCACGGTGCGGCCTCGGGCGCGTCGGCCACGCGCACCGCTCGGATGAGGCCGTCCGCGCCCAGCCCGCCCCGGCGCCGGCAGAGGGCGGCGACGACGGCCGGGTCCGGCGGGCCCGCCGAGCCGTTGGCGTCCACGGCCACCAGGAAGTCGTTCTCGGTGCCGTGCCCCTTGACCAGACGCCGCCGCTCCATGGGCCTCACCCTGGCACGGCCGCCACCGCGGCGAGCACCCGCTGCTCGAGGGCCGGGGCGTCGGCGTCGAACCAGGCGATCCGCGGGTCCCGGCGGAACCACGTCCGCTGGCGCCGGACGAACCGCCGGGTGAGTCGTGCGGTCTCGACGCGGGCGGCACCCAGCAGCGCCTCCCGATCCCCGGCCCCTGTCGTCGCGGCGTCGAGCGCGGTGAGGACCTGCGCGTAGCCGAGCGCCCGGGAGGCGGTGCGCCCCCGGCGCAGCCCGGCCGCGACCAGCCGTTCGACCTCCTCGACCAGTCCGGCGGCGACCATCCGGTCCACGCGGTCGGTGACGGCGGCGTCGAGGATCTCGGGGGCGCGGTCCAGGCCGATCTGGACGGCCGGGACGGCGTAGTCGCCGGGAACGGGCAGGGCGGCCCGGAACGGCTTGCCGGTGATCTCGATCACCTCCAGTGCCCGGACGACCCGTCGGGTGTTGCGACGGTCGACGGCCTCCGCTGCCACGGGGTCGACCCGGGCCAGGCGCTCGTGCAGGGCACCGGGTCCCCGGGCGGCCGCCTCGGTCTCCAGCCGGCGGCGCACCGCGGGGTCCGTGCCCGGGAAACGCAGATCGTCCAGGACCGCGCGGACGTACAGGCCGGAGCCGCCGACGAGGACCGGACGGCGCCCCCGGGCCTGCACCTCCGCGATCGCCCGGCGCGCGCGGGCCTGGTAGTCGGCGACGCTCGCCTCGGCCGTGACCGGCCAGACGTCGAGCACGTGGTGGGGGACGCCGCGTCGCTCGGCCGGGGAGAGCTTGGCCGTGCCGACGTCCATCCCTCGGTAGAGCTGCATGGAGTCGGCGTTGACGACCTCGCCGCCGAGCCGGAGGGCGAGCCGGACGCCGAGGTCGGACTTGCCGGTGGCCGTGGGCCCGACCACCGCGAGCACGGGTTCCGTCACGGTGTCGCGCCGGGTTCCTTGACGGCGGCACCCGGATGCGCCGACGCTTCGCGGATGGCTGGGATGGATGATCTCGTGAACCGGGCGAAGGACCTCGCCGACAAGGCGCAGGGCCTCGCCAAGGACAACCCCGAACAGGTGCAGTCGGCCGTCGACAAGATCGGCGACGTCGTCGACAAGGCGACCGGCGGCCGCTTCGGGGACCAGGTGGACAAGATCGGCGACACGGTCGTCGATCGGCTCACGGACGACCCGCCGCGCTCGGGGTCGTGACGGCGACCACGTAGCCCACGCCGGCCGGGGCACCGGTCCACGTCACCCGCCACGACAACCCCGCCTGGCGGGCCACCACCGCCGCCAGGGCCAGGCCCGGCAGTCCCCGCACCCCGAACCGCAGCGCCTCGTCGGCTCCGATCCGGGGGACCCGCCCGGCGACGAGGTCGGCGGCGATCCGGGCATCGACGTCCGCGCCCCGCGGGTCGTCGCCCCCTGGCGCCCGCGGGCCCCGGGTGATGCTGCCGTCGGCGAGCACGAGCAGCCCGCCGCGGCCCCCGCCGCCCCCGCCCGGACCCTCGGCGATCATCGACACGTCGCCGGGACCGGCGGGGACCGGCGGACGGAGGTCGTCCGGCCCGGTGGGCAGGACGAGGTCGGTGATGCCCCCGGTGAACCCGGTCCGGGCCAGGAGGATCCGGCCCAGGTCGTGAACCCAGCCGGCTCCGGGGAGCGGGTCCGGCCCGGGCACGGCGACCGGGGCGCCCATGCCCGCGAGCCGCCCGGCGGCCCCGCCCCCGGCGATCGTCACGTGCTCCGCCCCGGACGCGACCAGCTCCGCGACCGCCTCGCCCACCGCCGCCCGGACCGGCTCGAGGTCATCCGCCTGCCCGCCGGTGAGCTCGGGCAGGAGCAGTGGCGCGGCCGGGACCACGACGACGGCGACGACGGGCACCGGGACAGGGTGTCAGGCCGCGTCAGTACTGCCTGCCGTCCCCCGGCCCCCCGTCACGACCCGGGTCCGCTCGAACGAGGTCCGAGGGCCTCACGTGGTCGGGCGGACCGCGGGCATGCCGAGGCCGACCGCGGCCGGCACCGCAGCGACCGGCACCGCAGCGGCCCGCTCGGCTTCCCAGCGGTCCCCGGCCCGGGTGCGGCGCAGCTCGCGGACACCCGCGTCGGCCTCCAGGTGGTGCGGGGCCGCCCGGGTGACCTCGACGGTGACGAGGTCGCCGGGGCGGGGACGCCCGCCGTCCCCCGGCGCCAGGTGCACCAGGCGGAGGTCCCTGGCCCGGCCCGACAGCCGCCCGGTCGCCTCGTCCTTGCGCCCCTCCCCCGAGGCCACGAGCACCTCGACGACCCGGCCGACCTGGGCCCGGTTCTCCTGCCACGAGATCTCGTCCTGCAGCGCCACCAGGCGGTCGTACCGCTCCTGCACCACGGCCTTGGGCACCTGGTCCGGCAGCGTCGCGGCCGGCGTCCCGGGGCGCGGGGAGTACTGGAAGGTGAAGGCGTTGGCGAAGCGAGCCCGCCGGACCACGTCGAGGGTGGCGCGGAAGTCCGCCTCGGTCTCGCCCGGGAACCCCACGATGACGTCGGTCGACACCGCGAGGCCGGGGATCGCCCGCCGGGCGCGTTCGAGGATGCCGAGGAAGCGCTCGGACCGGTAGCTGCGGCGCATCGCCTTGAGGACCGGGTCAGACCCGGACTGCAGCGGCATGTGGAGCTGCGGCATGACGGTCGGCGTCTCGGCCATGGCGGCGATCACGTCGTCGGTGAACGCGGCCGGGTGGGGGCTGGTGAACCGCACCCGCTCGATCCCCTCGACGGCCCCCACCACCCGCAGCAGCCGGGCGAAGGCGTCACGCTCGCCGAACTCGACGCCGTAGGTGTTGACGTTCTGGCCGAGCAGCGTGACCTCGACGACCCCCTGGGCCACCAGGGCCCGGACCTCGGCCAGGATGTCCCCGGCCCGCCGGTCGCGCTCCCGTCCACGCAGCGCCGGCACGATGCAGAAGGTGCAGGTGTTGTTGCACCCGACGCTGATCGCCACCCAGGCCGAGGACACCGACTCGCGGCGGGCCGGCAGGGTCGAGGGGAACGTCTCCAGGGCGTCGAGGATCTCGACCTGGGCCTCGCTCCGGGCCCGCGCCCGGTCGAGCAGCGCCGGCAGGGAGCCCAGGTTGTGGGTGCCGATGACGACGTCCACCCAGGGCGCCCGGCGGACGATCTCGCCCTGGTCCTTCTGCGCCAGGCAGCCCGCCACCGCGATCTGCATCCCCTCGCGACGGGCCTTGACCGGGGCCAGGTGACCGAGGTTGCCGTAGAGCTTGTTGTCCGCGTTCTCCCGCACGGCGCAGGTGTTGAGGACGACGACATCGGCGTCGGCCCCCTCCGCCGCGGGGGCGTAGCCGGCCGCCTCGAGGACCCCGGCGAGGCGCTCGGAGTCGTGCACGTTCATCTGGCACCCGAAGGTGCGGACCCGGAAGGTCCGCACCGGGGCGAGTGGGTCGAGGGCTGCGGTCATGGCGGTGCCAGGGTACGGCGCCCTACCGTGTGCCGATGGCGACGCCGGCGCGGCCGTGCTCGCGCCGGTCGGTGCTGCGTGCCCTGGCCGTGGGAGCGGTGCTGGCGCCGGTGACCGCCGGGTGCGGACTGCGCCGCGAGACGCCCGGATACCCCCCGGGCGAGGTGGAGCTGCTGACCGGCGGCACCCGGGGGGTGTACTACGCCTTCGGACAGGAGATCGCCCGCGTCGCCCGCGACGCGCTGCCGACGGCGCCCCTCACCGCGGTGTCGACGGGTGGCAGCGTGGACAACCTCCGTGGCGCGGCCGGCGGCGGCCGGGTGCTCGCCTTCTCGGCGCTGGACGCTGCGGCCGACGCCGTCCGGGGCACCGGACTGTTCCGCGAGCCGCTGCCGGTGACGGCGCTGGCCCGGGTGTACGACGACTACCTCCACGTGGTGGCCCGCCGCGACGGGGGACCGACGACCCTGGCGGAGCTGCGCGGCCGGCGGGTGTCCGTGGGGGCGGTGGGGTCCGGGACGTCGCTCATCGCCCGCCGGGTGCTCCAGGCGGCCGAGGTCCCGCTGCCCCAGCTGCGGGTGGCGCAGCTGGGCATCGACGACTCCCTGGACGCCCTGAGCCGTGGCGACCTCGACGCGTTCTTCTGGTCAGGCGGACTGCCCACCGTCGCGGTCGCGGACCTCGCCGACGAGGTGCCGCTGTCCCTGCTGCCGGTCGTCGAGCCGGTCCGCGTCCTGCGCGAGACGGGGCTCACCGTCTACCGTCCCGCCACCGTCCCGGCCGAGGAGTACGGGCTGCCGGCCTCGGTCGACACCCTCGCGGTGCCCAACGTGCTCGTCGTGCGCGCCGACGCCGACGCCGCCCTCGCCGAGGCGCTGACCCGGCTGCTGTTCGAGCGCCGGGCCGAGATCTCGGCCACCGTCCCCCTGGCCGGTGCGCTGGACCAGCGCTCGGCGATCTTCACCTCCCCGGTGGACCTGCACCCGGGAGCGCTGGCGTACTACCGCACCGTCCGGACGTGACCGGCCCGGCTGCGGCAGGACCGGGCGCAGCCGCAGCGTCGCCTCGAGGCCACCGGTGCTCGCCCGGCACATGTCCAGCGTCCCGCCCCAGCGCTCGACGAGTGCCTTGGCGATCGCCAGCCCCAGGCCGGACCCGGCGACGTTGGTGTGCCGGGGACTGCGCCAGAACCGGTCCACCGCCCGGGACAGTTCCTCCGGATCCAGTCCGACGCCCTCGTCGAGCACCGAGACGACGATCTCGTCGCCGGTGCCCGCCCGTCCCCGCAGGACGACCGTGCCGCCCTCCGGGCTGAACTTGACGGCGTTGTCCACGAGGGCATCGACGGCACTGCCGAGCCCTTCGGGAGAGGCGAACGCGCGCAGCCCGGCCGGTGCGTCCACCTCCAGCCTCACCCGTCGCCGGCGGGCCACCGCCGACCAGGCCCGGGCCCGGTCGGCGAGCACGGCACCGGCGTCGACCGGCACCGGCGCGGCGTCGGCGTTCTCGGCCCGCGCGAGCTCGAGGAGCTCGTCCAGCACGGCAGCCAGCCGGACCGCCTCCTCCTGGGTGGCGTCGAGGCGGGCTGCGTCGCCGGGCGGGAGGGTGAGGCGCGCCTCCTCCAGTCGGAGCAGCAGGGCGCTCATGGGGTTGCGGAGCTGGTGGGAGGCGTCGGCGACGAACGCCTGCTGCTGGCGGACCAGGGCCTCGACACCGTCCGCCATCTCGTTGAAGGCCTGCGCCAGCCGACGCAGCTCCGGCGGGCCGCCGCCCTGGGGCACCCGGGTGCCGAGCCGGCCGACTCCGACGGCGTGCGCGGCGCCGTCGAGCACGCGGACCGGGTGGAGCACCCAGCCCGCGATCCGGACGGACAGCACGACCCCCGCGGCCAGCGCCGCGACCATGACGACCGCGAGCACCGACCACGACCGCAGCACGGCCTCGTGCATCCGGGCCGTCGGGGAGGCGGTGACCACCACACCGGTGACGTCGCCGCCCTCGACGACCGGCTCGGTGACGACGAGCGGGAGGTCGCTCCAGGGCGGGACGGTCGGCGGCGGCTCGGCCCGGCGGCCGTTGAGCGCGGTTCGGACGGCCTCCGCGGTCGCCGGGGCCGCGAGGTCGGGGCCGGTGGCGGAGGTGGCGACCGGCCGCCCGACGCGGTCGAGGACCGCACTGCGGATGCCGTAGACCTCCTCGTAGCGGACCAGGTCGGCGGTCACCGCCTCGAGGTCGCCGGCCGCCGTGCCCTGGCGGACCAGCGATGCCAGGCGCGCGGCGTCCGCGAGCCGGTCGACATACACCTCCCGCTGCACCGACGACGCCAGGGTCGACGCCAGCGGGATCCCGAAGGCCAGCAGGCCCGCCGTGAGCAGCGAGACCAGGATCGCGACCAGCCGGGTGCGCACGTCAGACCGCCAGCCGGTACCCGACCCCGCGCACCGTCTCGACGGTGCCGGGACGGGCGAGCTTGGCCCGCAGCGAGGCGACGTGGACCTCCAGGGAGTGACCCGCGCCCTGCCACCCGGCGCCCCAGACGGCACTGAGGATCTGCTCGCGGCGGTAGACCAGGCCGGGCCGCCCGGCCAGCAGGGCCAGCACGTCGAACTCCTTGCGGGTGAGCGGTACCGACCGCCCGGCGACCCGGACCGAGCGCGACGTGAGGTCGATCACGACGTCGCCCACGGTCACGGGATCGTCGCCGACCGGGGTCGGCCGACCCGCCGCGGTGCGCCGGGCGACGGCGTGGATCCTGGCCACGAGTTCGCGGAGGTCGTAGGGCTTGCTGAGGTAGTCGTCGGCGCCCAGGTCGAGGGCGTGCAGCCGCGAGGCGATGTCGGCCCGGGCGGTGACGGCCACGATGGGGACGTCGCACCCGCGCCTCACCCGGGCACAGACCTCGAGCCCGTCGACGTCCGGCAGCCCCAGGTCGAGCAGGACGATGTCGCAGTCCGGAGCCAGAGACAGGGCCTGCGCCCCGGTCCGTGCCCGCACCGGGTCGAAGCCGTGATGGGTGAGCACCGTGGTGAGCGCCGCCCCGACCCGGTCGTCGTCCTCGACGACGAGCACCCGCACCGCCGGCTCCCCGACCCGCCCCTGCGCCTAGGCCCGCGCAGCTCGACACAACATCCCCCGAGTGTGGCGCACGTCTCGGGGGCATGACGCCGCGGGCGGCGGTGCGGGCTGTCGACAGGCCCTCGCCACCGCACGTCGTCGCCGATCGTTACCGATCGGTGACCTCAGGACACCCTCAAGTCGGGTGCCCTTCGGGTGGCATCGCCCATAGCGTCCGCCGCGGCGGAAGGAGCCGGATGGACGAGCCGCTGGTCGTGCTGGACAAGGTCAACAAGCACTTCGGGGATCTCCACGTCCTCAAGGACATCGACCTCACCGTGCACCGGGGGGAGGTCGTCGTCGTCATCGGCCCCTCCGGGTCCGGCAAGTCGACGCTGTGCCGGGCCGTGAACCGGCTGGAGACCCACGACTCGGGGACGATCACGATCGACGGTCGCCCGCTGCCCGAGGAGGGTCGGGACCTGGCCCGGGTCCGGGCCGACGTCGGCATGGTGTTCCAGGCGTTCAACCTGTTCGCCCACCGGAGCGTGCTGGAGAACGTGACCCTCGGCCCGATCCGGGTGCGCCGGGTCAAGCGGGCCGCGGCCCGGGAGCGCGCCATGGCCCTGTTGGACCGGGTCGGCGTGGCGAACCAGGCACACAAGTACCCCGCCCAGCTGTCCGGCGGCCAGCAGCAGCGGGTCGCCATCGCCCGGGCCCTGGCGATGGACCCCAAGGTCATGCTCTTCGACGAGCCGACGTCGGCCCTGGACCCCGAGATGATCAACGAGGTCCTCGACGTCATGCAGTCGCTCGCCGAGCAGGGCATGACCATGATCGTCGTCACTCACGAGATGGGGTTCGCCCGTCGAGCGGCGAACCGCGTCGTCTTCATGTCCGACGGGGAGATCGTCGAGGAGGCGCCCCCGGACGACTTCTTCGGCAACCCGCGCTCCGAGCGGGCCCGGGACTTCCTGTCCAAGATCCTCAGCCACTGACACCCACCAGGAGAGAAGCACCCATGCGAACCCATCGACTGCTCGCCGCCGGTTCCCTGCTGGCCACGGCCGTACTCGTCGCCGGCGCCTGCGGCGGCGACGAGGCCGACGACGACACCGCGACCGCGGGGGCGACCGACGTGGCCGGCACCACCGGCGCCGCGGAGTTCCCCGAGGGCTCCACCATGGCCGAGCTCGCCGAGGCCGGGACCATCACCGTCGGGACGAAGTTCGACCAGCCCGGGTTCGGCCTGGCCGACCTGGAGGGCGTGCCCGAGGGCTTCGACGTCGAGATCGCCAGGATCATCGCCTCCGAGCTCGGCATCGAGGAGGACGGCATCGAGTTCGTCGAGACCCCGTCGGCCGTGCGCGAGGAGGTCCTCATCAACGGCGAGGTCGACCTCGTCGCCGCCACGTACACGATCAACGAGGAGCGGGCGGAGCGGATCGACTTCGCCGGTCCCTACTACGTGGCCGGCCAGGCGCTCATGACGCGCGCCGACGACGACCGGGTCTCCGGTCCGGACGACCTCGCCGACCCGGCGCTGCGGGTGTGCTCGGTGGAGGGCTCGACGCCGTCGGAGAACATCCGCGAGTACCTGGCCTCCGACGACCAGCTGACGCTCTTCGACGTCTACAGCCGCTGCGCCGACGCCCTGCGCAACAACCAGGTGGACGTGGTGACGACCGACAACGTCATCCTGCTCGGCCTCGTGTCGGAGTCCGACGGCGCCTTCCAGCTGCTGTCCGGCACCTTCACCGAGGAGCCGTACGGCATCGGGGTGGAGAACGAGGACGTCGAGTTCTGCCAGTTCATCAACGACACCCTGGCGGCGGCAGCCGAGGACGGTCGCTACCAGGAGGCGTGGGAGGCCACGGCCGGCCAGATCGAGGGCGCCGAGACCCCCGAGCTGCCGGAGCTCGACGACTGCGGCGAGGGCGCGGCCGGCGGCGAGGAGACTGCCGAGGCCGAGACCTCCGTCGAGATGTCCTGACCGTCCGGTGACCGAGTGACGAGGGAGCGTGCGTGAGCGTCGTCTGGGACAACCTCGACCTGTTCCTGTCGGGGTTCCTGCGATCCCTGGAGATCATCGTCTGGGCCCTCGCGGGCTCCCTCGTCCTCGGCACCCTGCTCGCCGTCCTGCGGGTGTCGCCGGTGCCGCCACTGCAGCGCTTCGGCGCGGCTTACGTGTCGGTCGTCCGGAACAGCCCCTTGACGATCATGTTGTTCGTCACGGCCTTCGTGCTTCCGGAACTCCAGATCAACGCACCGTTCTTCTGGCTGGCCGTCCTCGGGCTGATCCTCTACACGTCGGCCTTCGTGTGTGAGGCCGTCCGGTCGGGTGTCAACGCCGTGCCGACCGGACAGGCGGAGGCGGCCCGCGCGATCGGTCTCACGTTCGGGCAGAGCCTGTGGTCGGTCGTCCTGCCCCAGGCGCTGCGCTCGGTCGTCCCCCCGCTCGGCAGCGTCATCATCGCGATGCAGAAGAACTCGGCGGTCGTCGGGGCGTTCGGGGTCGGCGGTGACCTCTTCAGCGTGGGAGCCCGGTTGACCAGCGCGCAGGGGTTCGCCGCCGCCCCCGTTCTCACCGGGGTCCTGCTCGGCTACCTCGCCATCACCCTTCCGACCGGGGCCCTGGTCGGGTATCTGGAGCGGCGGACGGCGATCGCCCGATGAGCGCGCCCGCCTCCGTCCTGTACGACGCGCCGGGTCCCCGGGCGCGCCGCCGGGCGCTCGTGCTGTCGGTGGTCTCGGTCGTCGTGTTCGCCGTGCTCCTGCTGCTCGTGGCGCTGCGGCTGAACGACACCGGTCAGTTCGCCCCGGAACGCTGGTCCCCCCTCTTCTGGCCGGGCGACGACTCCTTCGTCGCCGTGTGGCGGCGGCTGCTGGAGGGGCTGGCCACCACCCTGCTCGCGGCCGTGCTCGCCATCGTCTTCAGCCTGGTGCTCGGCACCGTGGTCACCGTCGCCCGTCACCTCGCAGGTCGGGTCGCCCGCCTGCCTCTGGTCGGGGTCGTCGAGATCCTGCGCGGCTCGCCCGTCGTGCTCCTGATCTTCTTCGCCTGGCGGGTGCTCCCGCAGTTCGGCGTCGAACTGTCGCTGCTGTGGTATCTCGTCATCGGGTTGACCGCGTACAACTTCGTCGTGATCGGCGAGATCCTGCGCGCCGGGATCGCCGCGCTCCCCCGGGGCCAGCAGGAAGCGGGCCTGGCCATCGGCCTGTCCCGGCGGCAGACCCTCATGATCGTCCAACTGCCGCAGAGCTTCCGGATCATGCTGCCGGCGCTCATCAGCCAGCTCGTCGTCATCGTCAAGGACACCTCGCTGGCGGCGGTCGTCCTCATCGGACCGGAGGAGCTGCTCCGCACCGGCGGCCAGGTCGCCGAGTTCCTCCGCAACCCGCTGCAGACCTACCTGCTCGTGGCACTGATCTACATCCTGCTCAACTCGCTGCTCGGTCGGCTCGCGATCGTCATGGAGCGCCGGCTCAGCGCGTCCACCGGCGGGCGCGCCACCCGGCGCACCGTCCTCGCCGGCACCTCCACCGGCGGCGTGGCCTGACCGAGCAGCCTCACGCAGGATCGTCGCCGGCGTCGCCCCCGGTCACCTCGCGGACAGCGGCTCCGGCGATGCCCGGCGGGTAGCCGCGCCGGGCAAGGTGACCGAACAGCCGGGCCCGGCCGCGGTCCCCGGACACACCGTGCCGGGCGACCCACTGGTGCGCCAGGTCGAGGGCGGCCGCGCGCTCGGCGTCGTCGTCGATACCGGCCAGGGCCTCCTCGGCGAGGTCGGCGTCGATGCCCCGCTCGGTCAGCTCCCGGCGCAGCCGGGACCGCGACAGGCCCCGACCCCGATGTCGGCCGTCCACCCAGACGCGGGCGAACGCCCGGTCGTCGACGGCACCCGAGGCCTCGAGATCGTGGAGCACCTGGGCCGCCGTGGCGTCGTCGACGCCCCGGTCCGCCAACGCCCGGGCCAGTTGCGCCCGACTGCGCGGTGCGGCGGACAGCCGCCGCACCGCGATCTCCCGCGCCACCGACGGGTCACCATCCACGGTCAGAAGTCGACCTTCTCAGCCTCGGCGGGGGCATCCACCCGGGGACCGATGCCGAGCTTCTCCTTGATCTTCTTCTCGAGCTCGTCCGTGAGGTCCGGGTTGTCGCGCAGGAAGGCCCGCGCGTTCTCCTTGCCCTGGCCGAGCTGGTCGCCGTCGTAGGTGTACCAGGCGCCGGCCTTGCGGACGAAGCCGTGCTCGACGCCCATGTCGATGAGCCCGCCCTCCCGGGAGATCCCCTGCCCGTAGAGGATGTCGAACTCGGCCTGCTTGAACGGCGCGGCGAGCTTGTTCTTGACGACCTTGACCCGGGTGCGGTTGCCGACCGCGTCCGTGCCGTCCTTCAACGTCTCGATCCGCCGGACGTCCAGGCGGACCGACGAGTAGAACTTGAGCGCACGGCCACCCGTCGTGACCTCGGGCGAGCCGTAGACCACCCCGACCTTCTCGCGCAGCTGGTTGATGAAGATCGCCGTGGTCTTGGACTGGTTGAGCGCGCCGGCGATCTTCCGCAGCGCCTGGGACATCAACCGGGCCTGCAGGCCGACGTGACTGTCGCCCATCTCGCCCTCGATCTCGGCCCGGGGCACGAGGGCCGCGACCGAGTCGATGACGATGATGTCGAGCGCCCCCGACCGCACGAGCATGTCGACGATCTCGAGCGCCTGCTCGCCGGTGTCGGGCTGGCTGACCAGCAGGGAGTCGGTGTCGACACCCAGGTTCTTCGCGTAATCGGGGTCCAGCGCGTGCTCGGCATCGACGAACGCCGCGATGCCGCCCAGCCGCTGGGCGTTGGCGACGGCGTGCAGGGCGACGGTCGTCTTGCCGGAGGACTCCGGGCCGTACACCTCGACCACGCGGCCACGGGGCAGTCCCCCGATGCCGAGCGCGACGTCGAGCGCGGTGGAGCCGGTCGGGATCACGTCGATCGGAGCCCGGGCGCCGTCACCCAAGCGCATGACGGACCCCTTGCCGAACTGGCGGTCGATCTGGGCGAGTGCGGTGTCGAGCGCCTTGTCCCGGTCCGAACCGGTGGCGGGAGCGATCATGGGTGTGTCACCTCGGGGGGGACGTCGGGTCGCCATGCCGGTCACGCTAGGCCGAGGGTCGGACACAGCGCGCCGCCGCCGCGGGCAGGGTGTGGACGGACGGCTCGGCCAGGTCCTGGGGAGGACGGCGACGTGGTCATGGCGTCACCCTAGAACGAACACACGTTCGACCTCGCCCGCCACGCCCACCAGTCACGACGAATGTCGCCACTCGCCGCGGCAGGCGGCCCACCCCCCGCGCAATTGCCGCCACTCGCCGCGGCAGGCGGCCCATCCCCCGCGCAATTGCCGCCACTCGCCGAGGTGGGTGGGTGGGCGGGCGCCCCCGGCGACTGGCGGCGAGCGCCGGGCCTGGAGGGTGCGTCAGCGGAGCAGGAGGCGGGCCAGGCGGCGCTCGGCGATCAGGAGGCCCGCGAGGCCGAGCGCGGCGAGGACCGCGGCGTGGGCGGCGAGCACCGCCGGACGATCGACCTCGCCCAGGCACAGCGCCCGGACCAGCTCGTTGCCGTGGTAGAGCGGCGACGCCCACAGCAGCCACCGCACCGACTCGGGGTAGGTGGCGGCGGGAAAGAACGTCGCCGAGAACAGGAACACCGGCAGCAGCGCCGTCTGGACCACCTGGGGTGTCCTGCCAGGTCCGCAACCACGTCACCACGGCCAGTCCGAGCCCGGCGAACGCCCAGCCGACTCCGAGCGCCGCCGGCAGCGCCAGCACCGCCCACCACGACCGCAGCAGCCCGGCCACGCCCAGCACGACGAGGAACGACACCGCGTACAGCAGGCCGCGCACCATCGCCCAGCCCAGCTCGCCGCGCGCGACGTCGGCCGGACCCAACGGCGTCGCCAGCACCGAGTCGTAGAGCCGCGCGAACCTCAGCCGGTAGAACACCGCGAACGTCGTGTCGATGACCGCCCCGTTCATCACCGACGTCGCGAGCAGGGCCGGAGCCACGAACACCGCGTACGGCACGGTGGTGCCGGTGTCGGTCGTCACCTCGCCCACCAGGGCCCCGACTCCGAGGCCGATGCCCGCCAGGTAGAGCAGCGGCTCCAGCCCCCCCGACGCCAGCATGAGGCGGTGGCGGGCGTAGGCGTTCACGTTGCGGCGCATCAGGGCCACCGGCCGGGCCAGGATCACGCGAGTCGCCTCCGGTAGGCGACCAGGGCCGCCGTCCAGCCGGCCGCGGCGTAGGCGACCAGGACGGCGAGGTGGCCGGCGAGCACCCCCACCGATGGCGACCAGGTCCCCGGTCCCAGGCTCGCCGCCCGGCACAGCTCGACCCCGTGCCACAGCGGCGCCACCGCGACCAGCGCCTGCACCGGACCGGGAAACTCCTGGACCGGGGCGAACACCCCGCCCAGCAGGAACAGCGGCACGACGACGAACCGGAACAGGAAGGTCAGCGGCAGATCCGTGGGCAGGTGCACCGACAGCGCCATGACCGGCCCGGCGAAGGCCAGCCCGGTGAGCACGGCCGCCGGCAGCGCGAGCAGCGCCCACGGCGGCCGGGCGAGCCCGAGCGCCACCGTGGCGAGCCAGAACCCGGCCGCCGCGACGGCGAGCCGGGTGGCCACCGCCACCGCGTGCCCGGCCAGGACGTCGACCACCCGCAAGGGCGTCGCGAGCTGGGCGTGGTACTGCCGAGACCAGCGCACCGCCGACATCACCGGCCACGTCGACTCCGACACCGCGCTCTGCATGGCGACCGCGGCCAGCAGCCCGGGGGCGACGAACTCGGCGTACGTCGCCCCGCCGTAGCGCTCGACCGGTCCCACCAGCGTCCCGATCCCGAACCCGATCCCGGCCAGGTACAGCAGCGGGGTCAGCAGCGACGTCGCGACGAAGCCACCCCAGCGACCCCGGCCGCGCAGCGACACGAACCAGTACGCCGCGGCCCGCGGCCAGGCCGCCGTCATGCGTCGAGGCTGCGGCCGGTGAGGCGGAGGAAGACGTCCTCCAGGGTCGCGCGCCGCGGCAGGATGCCGGTCGCCCGGACCCCGCCCCGACGCAGCTCGGCGGCGACCACGTCGGCGTCGTCGACGTAGAGCAGGACCCGGTCGGGCAGTGCCTCGACCCGCTGGGCGACCCGGCGCAGCAGCCCCTCGTGGATCTCGCGGTCCGGGGCGTCCAGGCGCAGCTCCAGCACCTCCCGACTGCTGTACCGGGCGACGAGCCCCGCGGGCGACCCCTCGGCCACGACCCGGCCGCCGTCCATGACGACGATCCGGTCGCACAGCTGTTCGGCCTCGTCCATGTAGTGGGTCGTGAGGACGAGCGTGACCCCGCGCTCGCGCAACCGGTAGAGCCGCTCCCACAGGGCGTGGCGCGCCTGCGGATCCAGACCCGTGGTCGGTTCGTCGAGGAGCAGCAGGTCCGGCTCGTTGACGAGGGCACGGGCCACGGTGAGGCGACGCTTCATCCCGCCCGACAGCGGCTCCACCAGGCTGTCCGCCCGGTCGCTCAGCTGGACGAAGTCCAGCAGCTCCCCGGCCCGCAGCCGGGCCGGTCGGCTGGCGATGCCGAAGTAGCGGGCGTAGGTCGTGAGGTTCTGCCGCACGGTGAGCTCCTCGTCGAGGGTGTCCCGCTGCGGCACGACACCGATCCGGGCCCGGATCCGGGGGCCGTCGCGGCCGGGGTCCAGGCCGAGCACCTCGAGCGTGCCCCCGCTCGGCGCCGACACACAGCCGATCATCCGCATGGTCGAGGACTTGCCGGCCCCGTTCGGCCCGAGGATCCCGACCGACTCCCCGGCTGCCACCTGCAGGTCGATCCCCGCGACCGCCACCCGGTCGCCGAACCGCTTGACGAGGTCCCGGGCACGCACGGCGACCGCGGGCTCACTCACGCGGGCACTATGCCCGCATCCTCCAGTCGCCGGCCGAGGGCGTGGCCGTCCGAGTCCTCGACGACGACCACCCCGGCGAGGTGTGCCCCGTCCCCACCGCCGAGTCGACCCCGGGACAGCACCTGCTCGGTCGGGGTGAGCAGGCGCAGGGCCACGGCGCGGACCCGCCCCGGGCAGGCGCGCACGAAGTCGCGGTAGATCTCGGGGTCGTGCTGGCCGTCGTCGCCGACGAGGATCCACTGCAGGCCGGGGAACTCCGCCGCCAGGCGCAGCAACTCCCGGGACTTGTGCTCCCGGCCGGAGCGGAACCACCCGCTGTTGGTGGGCCCCCAGTCGGTGAGCAGCAGCGGGCCGAAGGGGTACCCGTGACGGCGCAGGAACCGCGACAGCGCGGGCGCCGCGTTCCAGGCGCCGGTCGACAGGTACCAGACGCCCAGGGGCCGGTGCCCGTCGGCCAGCCGCCGGTACAGCTGCGACATGCCCGGCACGACGCGGCGGGCGGACTCGTGGACCACGAACGCGTTCCACGCCGCCAGCAGCGGACGCGGCAGCCAGGTCACCATGACCGTGTCGTCGATGTCGCTCACGAGGCCGGATCGGGTGTCGGAGCCGTGGACGACGACCGCGGCGCGCAACGGCTCCCCGTGGCCGGCGGAGATCTCGACCGGGTGCTCCCCCGGTGGCAGGGGCGACGGGAGGACGACGTCGACGACGCCGCTGCGGTCGGCGACGACCTGGTGCTCCCGGCCCCCGACCGTGACGACGACCACCGCACCCGGGACGGCGGCGGTGAGGAACTGGCGCCATCCCCGCCGCGGCGGGACGGGGCGGCCGTACCGGCTGGGCCGGGTGAGCAGCACGCGGGCGAGGACCCGGACCCATCCCCCGTCGCCGTGGCAGCCCGCCACACCCGGTGCCGCGCCGTAGCCGGCGTACGGCACGACGCCCGGGACCCACCCGAGGGCGCGGAGCAGGCGCCCGGCGACCGCGTTCGTCGTGTCGTCCAGCACCGCCGCCGGGTGGCGCCGGGACGGCTTCGCGGAGGCGCCCTCCGTGGGGACGGCGGTCACGGGCGGCGCCCCCGGCGAGCGGGGGGGACCGGGCCGCCCCGCCGTTCCGGCGGGACGTCCATCGCCTCGCAGAGCGCCCGCCACACCCGGGTGGGGTCCTCGCCGTCGGCGAGCGCGCGCTCGGCGGTCCGGTCGTCCAGGGTCCGCAGCGCGAGGTCGGCGGCCAGGCTGCGGGCGTGCGCCCGGCCGAACTCGTCGTCGACGAGGGTCCAGAACTCGCTCACCCGCACCCGACACGTGTACCGGGTGCAACTGGGGGCGTCCACCCCGGGGGTGGAGCCCGAGGGTGCGGTCCCGCCGGGCAACCGCCGGGCACCGCCGCCACCGTGTCAGGGGTCGGCGCATGATGGTCGCCATGCCGGGACGAGCCGCGACCGCGACCGCGACCGCGACGCCGACCGTCGGCGACGACGTGCTCGCGCGCTTCTCGGACCCGACGCGCGCCTGGTTCGCCGCGGCGTTCCCGGGGCCGACACCGGCCCAGCAGGGGGCGTGGCGGGCCGCGAGCGAGGGCGAGCACGCGCTCGTCGTGGCCCCCACCGGGTCGGGCAAGACGCTCGCGGCCTTCCTCTGGGCGCTGGACCGGATCGCCGTCGAGCAGGCCGGCCGGGCGGGGGCAGGAGGTCCGCCGCCGGACCCGCGGACGCGGTGCCGGGTGCTCTACGTCTCCCCGCTCAAGGCGCTGGCCGTCGATGTCGAACGCAACCTCCGCTCACCGCTCACCGGGATCCGGCTGGCGGCCCAGCGGCTGGGTGCCCCGGTGCCGGACGTCACGGTCGGCGTGCGGTCCGGGGACACTCCGGCCGACGAGCGGCGAGCGCTGGCGACCCGCCCGCCGGACATCCTCATCACGACGCCGGAGTCGCTGTTCCTGCTGTTGACGTCGCGGGCGCGGGAGTCGCTGACGGGCGTGACGACGGTGATCCTCGACGAGGTGCACGCCGTGGCCGGGACGAAGCGGGGGGCCCACCTCGCGGTGTCGCTGGAGCGGCTCGACGCGCTGCTCGAGCGGCCGGCCCAGCGCATCGGCCTGTCCGCCACCGTGCGCCCGACCGACGAGGTGGCCCGCTTCCTCACTGGCGGCCGCCCGGCCCGGGTGGTGGACCCGCCGTCGCAGAAGCGGTGGGACATCCGGGTCGAGGTGCCGGTCCCCGACATGGGAGCGCTCGGTGGCGCCCCGGGTGGCGGCGCGTCCGCGGAGATGCTCGGCTCCGCGCCCACGGGCGGCGGCCCGCGCCTGCCTGACGTGGCGGGGGCAGCCGCCGTGGACCTGCCGGAGGGGTTCGCCGGGTCGGCCGCCGGGGACGGCCGGCGCCCCACGATCTGGCCCCATGTGGAGTCCCGGGTCCTCGACCTCGTGGCGCAGCACCGCTCGACCCTGGTGTTCGCCAACTCCCGACGGCTGTCGGAGCGCTTCACCGCCCGCCTCAACGAGGCGTGGGCCGAGCGACTGGAGCTGACGGCGGCGGACGCCTCCGACCCCCCGGCCCGGTTCCCGGCCGAGGCCGTCGGGCAGTCCGGGGTCGCCACCCCGCCCCCGGTGACGATCGCCCGCGCCCACCACGGCTCGGTGAGCAAGGAGCAGCGGGCGATCATCGAGGAGGACCTCAAGGCCGGCCGCCTGCCCGCGGTCGTCGCCACCTCCAGCCTCGAGCTCGGCATCGACATGGGGGCCATCGACGTCGTCGTCCAGGTGGAGTCCCCACCCAGCGTCGCGGGCGGCCTGCAGCGGATCGGCCGGGCCGGGCACCAGGTCGGCGCCGTCTCCCGCGGCGTGATCTTCCCCAAGTACCGCGGCGACCTCGTCCAGGCCGCGGTCGTCACCGAGCGGATGCTCGCCGGGGCCATCGAGTCGATCTCGGTGCCGGCGAACCCGCTCGACGTTCTCGCCCAGCAGGTCGTCGCCATGGTGGCGATGGACGACTGGACGGTCGCCGAGCTGCTGGCGGCGCTCCGGCGGACGGCGCCCTTCGCCGGGCTGACCCGCGGCGCCCTCGACGCGGTCCTCGACATGCTCGCCGGCCGGTACCCGTCGACCGACTTCGCCGAGCTGCGGCCCCGCCTGGTGTGGGACCGGGTGACCGACACCCTGTCGGCCCGGCCGGGTGCCCAGCGCCTCGCCGTGACCAGCGGTGGGACGATCCCCGACCGCGGACTGTTCGGGGTGTTCCTGGCGTCCGGGGACGCAGGGGGCAGCAAGCCTGGTCGGCGGGTCGGCGAGCTCGACGAGGAGATGGTGTACGAGTCCCGCGTCGGGGACGTCATCACCCTCGGGGCCAGCTCGTGGCGGATCGAGGACATCACCCGCGACCAGGTGCTCGTCTCGCCGGCCCCGGGCCAGCCGGGGCGGCTGCCGTTCTGGCACGGTGACGCCCCCGGCCGGCCGGTGGAACTCGGCCGCGCCGTGGGCGAGTTCCTCCGGACGGTGTCGCGAGCCCAGGACAGCGCGGCGCGGGAGCGCCTGGCGGCCGCCGGGCTGGACGCCTGGGCCGCGGACAACCTCCTCGCCTACGTCAGGGAGCAGAAGGAGGCCACTGCCCGGGTCCCCGACGACCGGACGATCGTCGTTGAGCGGTTCCGCGACGAGCTCGGCGACTGGCGGGTGTGCGTGCACTCGCCGTTCGGCTCGCCCGTCCACGCCCCGTGGGGACTGGTGGTGGCCGCCCGGTTCCGCGAGCGGCACGGCGTGGACGTCCAGGTCATGCACGGTGACGACGGCCTGGTGCTGCGCCTGCCGGACGTCGACGTCTCCGCCTGGGGGCTGGACGGCGACGGCGCCGCCGCCAGCCCCGCCGCCCGTGCCGCCGGGCCGGACGCCGGGCGGGACTGGGCGGACCTCGTCGACCTGCTGGTGCCGGCCGCCGACGACGTCGAGGACCTCGTGACGGCGGAGGTCGGCGGCTCGGCGCTGTTCGCCTCGCGCTTCCGGGAGTGCGCCGCCCGGGCGCTGCTGCTGCCGCGACGGGACCCGGGGCGACGGCAACCGCTGTGGCAGCAGCGGCAGCGGGCGGCGTCGCTGCTCCAGGTCGCCGCCCGGTACCCCACGTTCCCGGTCGTGCTCGAGACGGTCCGCGAGGTGCTCCAGGACGTCTTCGACGTGCCCGGGCTGGTCGGCCTCCTGCGCGACATCGAGTCCCGCACGGTGTCGGTCGTCGAGGTGTCGACCCCGGTGCCGTCGCCGTTCGCGCGCAGCCTCATGTTCGGCTATGTCGCCCAGTTCCTCTACGAGGGCGACAGCCCGCTGGCGGAGCGCCGGGCGGCCGCCCTGTCGCTGGACCCGCAGCTGCTCGCGGAGCTGCTGGGCCGCGGCGAGGGCGCGTCCCTGCGGGACCTGCTCGACCCCGAGGCCCTGGACCGGACCGAGGCCGACCACCAGCTGCTGAGCGAGGAGCGGCGGGTCCGCGACGCGGAGGGCGTCGCGGACGCGCTGCGACGGCTCGGGCCGCTGACGGTCGCGCAGGTGCGGGCGCGCTCGACAGCACCCGACGAGGCGGAGGACTGGCTGGCGTCGCTGGCGTCCACCCGGCGCGCCATCCGGGTCCGCATCGGTGGCGACGACACGTGGGCGGCGGTCGAGGACGCCGGCCGGTTGCGGGACGCCCTCGGGACGGCGCTGCCGGTCGGGCTGCCGGACGCCTTCACCGAACCGGTGCCGGACCCGCTGGGGGACCTGCTGGCGAGGTTCGCACGCACCCGGGGGCCGTTCACCGCAGCCGAGGCGGCGGTGAGGTTCGGCCTCGGCGTGGCCGTGGTGACGTCGGCGCTGCAGCGACTGGCCGGGTCGGGTCGCGTGACCGAGGGCGAGTTCCGGCCGCTGCCGTCGGGCGGGACGACCGGGCACCGGGAGTTCTGCGACGCCGAGGTCCTGCGGGTGCTCCGGCGCCGGTCGCTGGCTGCGCTGCGCAAGGAGGTCGAACCGGTCACCGGGCGCGACCTGGCCCGCTTCCTGCCCGCGTGGCAGCACGTGGGACCGGTGTCGGGCGGCTCCGCCGATGGGCGGCTGCGCGGGGGCGACGGCGTGGTCCGGGCAGTCGAGCAGCTGGCCGGTGCGGTGCTGCCCGCGAGCGCGGTCGAGACCCTGGTGCTGCCCGCCCGGGTGGCCGGCTACGCCTCCGCCCTGCTGGACGAGCTGACCAGCGCGGGCGAGGTGATCTGGCGCGGGCACGGGGCCCTGGCCGGCGACGACGGCTGGGTCTCGCTGCACCTCGCTGACACCGCGACCCTGACCCTGGCGGCGACCGACCTCGACACCCCGGCCCCGGAGGGCCTTGCGGCCCTGGTGCTCGAGGTGCTCACCGGCGGGGGGGCGTACTTCTTCCGGGCACTGGTGGACGCGGTGTCGCGGGCCGGTGGCACGGCGGTGCGCGACGACGAGCTGGCTGCGGCGGTGTGGGACCTCGTGTGGGCGGGGCTGGTGACCAACGACACCCTGGCCCCGTTGCGGGTACTGACCGGTGGACGCGCCACCCACCGCACCCCTCGTGCCCCCCGCGCCCGCACGGCCCGGCGCGGGGTCCTCGCAGCCGCGCGGTACGGCGGCGCCCCCCCGGCCCGGCCCACGCTGCCGTCCCGGACCGGCCCGCCCACCATGGCGGGGCGGTGGTCCCTGGTCCCCACCACCCATCCGGACCCGACGGTGCGGGCGGCGGCGTACGCCGAGGTGCTGCTCGATCGCTACGGGGTGGTGACGCGCGGAGCCGTCACGGCCGAGGAGGCGACCGGGGGGTTCGCCGCGGTGTACCGGGTGCTGTCCGGGTTCGAGGATGCCGGGCGCGTGCGGCGCGGCTACTTCGTCGAGCACCTCGGCGCCGCGCAGTTCGCCACTCCCGGGGCGGTCGACCGGCTGCGGGCAGCGGCCGGGGACGCCGCGACCGGGACCGTCGACCGGGACGGGCCGCTTCGGGGACTGGTGCTGGCGGCGACGGATCCGGCCAACCCGTACGGGGCGGCCCTGCCGTGGCCCGAGGGACCTGGCCGACCCGGTCGTCGGGCCGGAGCCCTGGTGGTGCTCGTCGACGGGCTGCTCTCGCTGTACCTCGAGCGCGGGGGCCGCAGCGTGCTGTCCTTCACCGAGGACCCCGCCGTGCTCGCCGCCGGGGCGAGCGCCCTGGCAGCGACGGCGCAGCGGGGCACGCTGGGCCGGGTGACCGTGACCAGGGTCGACGGCGTGGACGTGCTCGACACCCGCAGCCCCCTCACCGACGCCCTGGACGCCGCCGGGTTCCGGGCGACCCCGCGCGGCCTGCGCCTGGCGGGCTGACGACCGTCGCACCGGCAGCAGAACACCCTCTTCTCCAAGTGGTTGCCCCGTGCAACCTGCACGCCGCAACGACTGCGGGCGGGGACTCGGGTCCGGCCATGGCCCCGACGGGACACAGGGCACCGCGCCACGACTGGCCGCCACCCGACACGCGCGGGAGGATGAGGCGTGCCCGAGGGCGACACCGTCTGGCTCGCCGCCCGGAACCTGCACGCCGGCCTCGCCGGCCGCGAGCTGACGGCGAGCGACTTCCGGGTGCCGCGGCTCGCCGACGTCGACCTCACCGGCTCGGTCACCCGCGAGGTGGTGCCGCGCGGCAAGCATCTGCTGTTCCGCTTCGCCGGGGGGCCGGGCGACGGCTGCACGCTGCACACCCACTTCCGGATGGATGGTTCGTGGCACCTCTACCCGGACGGCCGGGCGTGGCGCGGCGGGGCCGAGTGGCAGATCCGCGCCGTCCTGCGGGTCGCGGGACTCGCCGCGGTGGGGTACCGGCTGCCGGTCCTCGACCTGCTCCCGACGGCGGACGAGTCAGGCATCGTCGGTCACCTCGGACCCGACCTGCTGGACCCGGACGCCGACCTGGTCGAGGCGGTCCGCCGGGTCGCGGCGGACCCCGACCGCCCGGTCGGCGACGCGATCCTCGACCAGCGCAACGTCGCCGGCATCGGGAACCTCTACCGGGCGGAGACGCTGTTCCTCGCCGGTGTCACGCCGTTCGCGCCGGTCGGTCGCCTCTCGGAGCTCGGCACGTCCATCGAGCAGGTTCTCGGGATCGCTCGCCGCCTGCTGACGGTGAACGCGCCCCGGGCGATCCAGTCCACCACCGGCATGAGCCGCCGCGACGCCTGGCACTGGGTGTTCGAGCGCCGGGCCTGCCTGCGTTGCGGGACCCGGGTGTCGACCGCGACGACGGGTGCGGCTCCGCGGGAGCGGATCGCCTACTGGTGCCCGGTGGACCAGGCCGGCCCGGCGCCGGAGGCGGGGCCCGTGTCCCGGCTGCTGCCCCGGACCGCCGGCCGCACCCGCTACCGCCCGTGATCGAGGTCGAGCAGACCCTGGATCGCGACGTCGAGGTCGACCATCTCGTGCTCGGCCAGCCATCCGACTTGGTCCGAGAGCCTGGCCTGGGGATCGATGGCCGTGAGGCCGTCGCAGAGCGCCAGCGTGCGCCCTCGACCCGGGACCTCGATCTCCGGCCGGAAGACGGTGGCCCTCGCCCGGGTGCTCGTCGGCACGACCAGCCAGGTGCTCAGATGGTCGAACTGCGACGCCTGAACCACGACCGCGTAGCGCTCGCCGTGCTGCTCGTGCCCCCGGGCGTGCGGGGCCGGGCGCAGCAGGAAGACGTCACCCCTCACTCGCCCGTCAGCTCCCGGATCGCGGCCCGCACCTCGGCGCGGTCCTCCGCGTCAGCAGCGACCCGCCTGGCGTCGCTCTCGGCGATCCGGCGCCAGGCGTCCCGCTCGACGAGGGACAGACCCCGGTCGATCAGTTGGTCCACCGTCTCGTGGCGGGACGCCGCCAGGCGATTGAGACGATCTCGCGTCTCGGTACGCACCCGGACGGTCGTCGTCGCAGCCATGGCCCAAGTCTACACCGGGTCTACGGACGATGGTGAGCGACCGAGCCGGCCGAGCCGACCGAGCCGGCCGCAGCCTCAGAGCGGGGGAATCCGGACCCTCGGCTTCGACGGGTCGGTCTGCGCCGCCAGCACCTCGACCACGCGATCCGTGGCCGCGAGGCGACGCACCTCGGCGTCCGCCTCCCGACGCCGCCGCTCGGCGTCGATGAGCGACAGCCCATAGGCAATGACCTGATCAACGGACTCGAACCGCTCGGCGCTGAGCCTCGCGAGCTTGTCCCGGGTCGAGGTCCGGATCTGGACCGTGGTCATGATCGACACAATGCGGGAGTGTCCTCCTCCGCGCGGCGCAACGCCAGGATCTACGCGGATTCAGTTCCTGTATCAACCGGACGGAGGGCGGCCGGCTCGGGCATACGGCTGAGTACGTCGGCGCTGCCCCCTTCGTGATCCCGACACCCCCCACCACGACGCCGCGCTCGCCGATCGCCGGGACCGGAGGGCCACGCCCGTGGACACCGACGACGGCGGCCCTGGTCCTGGGCGGGATGTGGGGGCTGGCAGCTCTGGGATCGGCCTCGGCCAGCGTGGTGCTCGGCGACCTGGCCGCCGACCTCGGTCTCGGCACCGCGGCCACGGCCTGGGTGTTCACCGTCTTCGCGCTCGGGTTCGCTGCTGCCACCCCGGTGTTCGGGCGGGTCGCCGACGCCGTCGGCCCCCGGACACCGTACGTCGTCGGCACCGCCCTGCTCGCCCTCGGGGCGGCGCTGGCCGCGGCGGCGCCGTCGTTGCCGGTGCTTCTCGCCGGACGGGCGATGCAGGGCATCGGTGCCGGCGCGGTTCCCGTGCTGGTCACGATGATCCTCTCGGCCCGGTTCTCGGGGGACGATCGGGCCGTGGCCCTCGGCCGCACGAACAGCATGGTGGTCGTGCTGTCGAGCGTCGGCCCGCTGCTCGGCGGGGCGCTCGGGGCCGTCGGGGGGTGGCGGCCGCCCTTCGCGCTCTCCTTCATCGCCCTGGCCCTGCTGCCGCTTGCCGCCCGGCTCGCCCCCACCCGCGGCACCGGCGGCCGGGTCGACCTGCGTGGCGCCGGCCTCGTGGCTGCTTCGGCCGCCGTGCTCCTCGGCCTCGTCCAGAGCCTCGGCACCGGCGGGCCGGCCGTCGCCGTCCTCGCAGTCGCCCTGCCCCTGCTCCTCCTTGCCACCGTGCACCACGTGCGGGGCCGGCCCGACGGCATCCTGCCGGCCGCCGTGTCGCGCTCCCCGGCCGTCACGCGGGCTGCGGTCGGCGGCGCAGCGATGCCGACGCTGTACTTCGCGGCCCTCGTGGCCGTGCCCCTCGAGCTGTCCTCACGGGGCTGGACGCCGTGGGAGAACGGGCTGCTGCTCCTGCCCGGTGCGCTCGTGGGGGCCGCCGTGTCGTTCAACTCCGCCCCGATCCTGCGCCGGCTGGGGCGCCGCCGGGTTGCGGTGCTCGGCCTCGGCGTGGCCGGGGCCGGAGGGCTGGTCTCCGCCGGGATCGCGCTGTCACCCCTCCTGCCGGGCATCGGGTTCATCGGCATGGCCGCGGGCTACGCCCTGGCCCAGCCGGCCCTCGCCGGAACGGTCGCGGCGGCCGTGGACGAGCGGGTCCGAGGTGCCGCAGTGGGGGTGTTCACGCTCTCGTTCTTCGTCGGAGCGGGACTGGGCTCGGCTGTCGTCGGCGGCCTCGGCGACGTACTCGGGCTGATGGGGGCGCTGTCAGTGGCCGCGATCGCCCCCCTCGTCGGAGTGGGGGTCCTCGTGACGGGGCGATCGTCCCCCGCCTGGGGTGGACCCGGACGGCGGAACGACGGAGGGTAGGTCGCGGAGTCAGGCCACCGGCACGTTGCGGCGGATGGGCGCGGGGATGACGGTCTTGCGCAGCGGGGTGCCGGCCTGGCGGGAGGTGAGTTCGAGCTTGACGGCGAGTGCTTCGGCGGCGGCCACCCGGTCGCTGGCGGAGCGCAGGACGCTGGACATCGGCAGGTCGAGGGCGTCACAGATGCTGGCGAGCAGCTCGGAGGACGCCTCCTTCTGGCCCCGCTCCACCTCGCTCAGATACCCCAGGGAGACCTTGGCGGCCGAGGACACGTCGCGCAGGGTGCGGCCCTGCCTCTGGCGCGCCCCCCTGAGGACGTCACCCAACTCTTCGCGGAGTAGGACCACGGGCACCCCTCCCTTCCTCGAGCCTCGACCCGGTGCCTTCGGCCGGGGCCTGTGACCGCTTCGTCACCCCACGGTACCCGGACGACCGCGGAAGCGGCCGAGCGGTGCCCGAGAGGCGTGTCCGGCCATCCGACCGGACCCTTGCCGACTGAACGCCGGCCCCTTCGCCGCCGTTCCCGGCCCCGGAACCGAACGATGTGCACCCGTGCCGGTGGATGGGCCGCGTGGCTCCTGCGAATGTCCACAATGGCCGGGAGCCGGCGGCACCTCAGGTGATCAGGGTCAGGGCGAGGGCGAGCACGGCCTCGGTGGCGCCGGCCCGAACCGCCGAGCGATCGCCGGGCAGGGACGGGGACCGGACCTGCCTGGCACCCGCCGTCACGACCGCGACATGGACGGTGCCCGGCGGGTGACCGTCGCTCGGCCCCGGGCCGGCGACCCCCGTCGTCGCCAGGCCGACGTCAGCGGCGGCGCGGCGCCGCACGGCGGCTGCCATCGCCACCGCCACGTCCGGGTCGACGGGTCCTCGCTGCGACAGCAGCTCGGCGGGCACGTCCAGCCAGTCCCGCTTGAGGTCGGTGGCATAGGCGACGACGCCCCCGCGGAGGACCCGGGAGGCCCCCGGAACCTCCACCATCGCGGCGGACACCGCCCCACCGGTCAGGGACTCCGCCGTCGCCAGCGTGAGGCCCTGCGCGGCGGCCCTGGCCACGAGCTCCCGGGCGAGCCGGCCGACCGGGTCCCCGGTCCCGGTCACGGCACCGGGGCGCGGACCAGTCGGCTCGCCCGGACGACGATGTCGGCACCCGTCACCACGGTCACCGCCACCATGACGAGGACGAGGACCAGGACCGCGGGGGCGAGGACCCCCGGCAGCGGGAGCAGCACCGCCGCGGCGGCGGCGACCTGGAGCACGGTCTTGAGCTTGCCCCCCCGGGTCGCGGGCATGAGGCCCTTGCGGATCACGGCGAACCGGACCACGGTCACCGTGACCTCGCGGGCGACGACCACGACCACCACCCACCAGTCGAGCCACCCGAGGAGCGCAGCGGCGACGAAGGCGCCGCCCAGCAGCGCCTTGTCGGCGATCGGGTCGGCGACGACACCGAACCGCGTCACGGTGCCGGACCGCCGCGCCAGCACCCCGTCCAGCCGGTCGGTCGCGGCCGCGGCCAGGAAGACCGCCCCGGCCACCACCCGGAGCTCAGGGGAGGGGTCGTCCCCGGCGAGCAGGAGGGCGAGCAGCACCGGCACGGCGAGGATGCGGACCACGGTGACGGCGTTGGCAGCCGTGGACAGCCGATGGCTCGGCTCGTCCACGCCGGTCACCGGGCCGCCGCCGCGAGGCTCGATGCCGTCCCGAGCGGGGCCGTCCCGAGCGGCCGGGCCACGAGGTCCGGACCCTCCGTGCCGGTGACGACGGCGCTCACCAGGTCGCCCACGCCACACGCCCCGGGCGCCGCCACGAGGCGCGTCGCCGCGTCGTCCGGCCCCTGGTGGTCGGCGCGCCCGAGGGTCCCGTCCGGCCCGGCCTCCTCGACGAGCACCCGGACCCGCTCGCCCTCGCGGTCCTCGGCCCGCTGCGCCATCAGCTCGTCGACGAGGCCCGCGATCTCCGACACCCGGGCGGCGACCTCGTCGGAGGGCAGGTGGCCGGGCAGCGCCGTCGCCTCGGTGCCGTCCTCGTCGGAGTAGCCGAAGACCCCGACCACGTCGAGCCGCGCCGCCTCGAGGAACGTCCGCAGCTCGGCGACGTCGGCCTCCGTCTCACCCGGGAAGCCGACGATGACGTTCGACCGGACGCCGGCTTCCGGTCGCCGGTCCCGGATGCGCTCGATGAGGTCGAGGAACGGCTCGCTCCCCCCGAAACGGCGCATCCGGCGCAGCACGCCGGCGGACGCGTGCTGGAACGACAGGTCGAAGTACGGGACGACACCCGCCGTGTCGGTGATCGCCGCGATGAGGCCGGGGCGCACCTCGGCCGGCTGGAGGTAGGACAACCGGACCCGGTCGATCCCGTCGACCGCCGCCAGCCGAGGCAGCAGGGGCTCCAGCGCGCGCAGGTCGCCGAGGTCCTTGCCGTAGGACGTGGTGTTCTCGCTCACGCAGAAGAGCTCCCGCACCCCCTGGTCGGCGAGCCAGCGAGCCTCCGCCAGCACCTCCTCCGGCGGGCGGGAGACGAAGGAGCCCCGGAACGAGGGGATGGCGCAGAACGAGCAGCGCCGGTCGCAGCCGGACGCCAGCTTGAGCGGCGCCCACGGCCGGTCGTCGAGACGGCTGCGCAGCTGCGGCGGACCACTCGCCGGTCCGCGGACGGGGTCCTCGCGCGCCGGAGCCCGGCGCGCGGCCGCGGGGCGGTCCACCGGACTGATGGGCAGCAGCGTCCGGCGGTCCACGGGCACGTGGCTCGCGATGGCACCACCGTCCAGCACCGTGCGCAGGTGCGAGGCCAGATCCTCGTAGGCGTCGAACCCGAGGACGGCGTCGACCTCGGTCAGCTCGCTCGCGAGATCCCGGCCGTAGCGCTCGGCGAGGCAGCCGACGGCGACGACCGCCCTCGTGCGGGCCGCACCGTCGGCCTTGAGGTCGGTGAGGTCGAGCAGGGTCTCGATGCTGTCCTGCTTGGCCACCTCGACGAAGCCGCAGGTGTTGACCACCGCCACCGCGGCGTCTGCCGGGTCGGGCACCAGCCGCCAGCCGGCGGCGGCGAGCCGACCCGCGATCTCCTCGCTGTCCACATCGTTGCGGGCGCAACCGAGGCGCACGACCGCAACCGTCCGGTCGCTCATCGTGGTCAGACTACGCACCCACCGGGTCGGGGGTCGGCAACTCAGCCCGCCTGCACCGTCTCGCGCAGCGTGCGCGTGGGGCGCAGCCACGCGCCCTCGTCGGGCAGGGTGTCCAGCCGGACCCGGTCGAGCGGGGCGAGGAAGGCGTTGGGGATCTCCTCGAGGTCGATGAAGCGCAGCAGCGGGGACTCCTGGGCGTACCCGGCGACCTCGAAGAACGACAGGACGACGACCTCGACACCCACCCGGGCGAGGTCCTCCAGCGGCTCCAGGAAGTTCCGGCCGTCCCCGCTGGCCACCACAACCCGGTGCAGGCGCCCGCTGGCGGCCCGTCCGGCGATGTGGGCCAGCATGGCGTCGTCGATGTCGTCGCCGTCGGCGCGCTTCGGCTTGGCGAAGACCGCGAACCCGAAGCTGCGCACCGCCTCGACCCATCCCCGCATCTGGGACGCGAAGCCGGGAGGGATGTTGGCGAAGACGGCGCCCTCGACCTCACGCCCCTGGGCGGAGGAGACCAGCCAGGACGCGATGGCGTCGTAGCGGGGCCGGTTGGACTGCGTGGGCCGGGCCTGGATGATCTGCGCCAGGGTCGCGTCGACGTTGGGCGCGTCCCAGACCAGCACGTCCAGCGGCTCGCCGCCCTCGGGCAGCGGCAGCACGGGGAACGGGCGCCCCGGCGGCGGTTCGGGCCGGGCGGCGGGGTCGCCACCGAGATCGTCGTCAGGCACGGCCCGTCAGCTCCCACGCGTCCTCGCCGGAGGCATCGTCGGCATCATCCCCGCCGCGCCGGCGCGCGGCGGCGTCGAGGTCGACGGTACCGGGGCGGGGGCCGGGACCCGCGCCGTCGCCCGGGCCACCGCCGCGGATCTGCGCCAGCGTGGCCGGCAGGTCGTCCGGGCGGACCAGGACGTCGCGGGCCTTGCTGCCCTCGGAGGCGCCCACGACCTCGCGGGACTCCAGGAGGTCCATCAGCCGCCCGGCCTTGGCGAAGCCGACCCGCAGCTTGCGCTGCAGCATCGACGTCGACCCGAACTGGGTGGTCACCACGAGTTCGGCCGCCTGGAGCAGGAGGTCCAGGTCGTCGCCGATGTCGGCGTCGATCTCACGGGCCTGGACGACGGCCGCGACGTCCTGCCGGTACGACGGCTGGGCCTGCGCCTTGACATGACCGACCACGCTCGCGACCTCGGACTCGTTGACCCAGGCCCCCTGGACCCGCATCGACTTGCTCGCACCCATCGGCAGGAACAGGGCGTCGCCCTGGCCGATGAGCTTCTCGGCGCCCGGCTGGTCGAGCACGACCCGGGAGTCGGCCAGGGAGCTCGTCGCGAAGGCCAGCCGACTCGGCACGTTCGCCTTGATGAGGCCGGTGACGACGTCGACGCTGGGCCGCTGGGTGGCCAGCACCAGGTGGATGCCCGCCGCCCGGGCCAGCTGGGTGATCCGGACGACGGAGTCCTCGACGTCACGCGGGGCGACCATCATGAGGTCGGCGAGTTCGTCGACGATGACGAGCAGGTAGGGGTACGGGGCGAGGAGTCGCTCGGACCCCGGCGGCGGCCGGAGCCCGCCGCTGCGGACCGCCCGGTTGAAGTCGTCGACGTG
Source organism: Kineosporiaceae bacterium (assembly GCA_050329415.1). GTDB lineage: Bacteria > Actinomycetota > Actinomycetes > Actinomycetales > JBBAYJ01 > JANNOG01. The sequence goes on along the minus strand of JBHJOS010000011.1, from coordinate 27,969 downwards.
GCGGTAGCCGAAGGCGGCCAGGTCGTCGTACCGGCGGTCCATCTCGCCCACGACCCACTGCAGCGCCTCGGCGGCCCGCTTGGGGTCCGTGATGATCGGGGTGATGAGGTGCGGCACCCCGTCGTAGGCGGTGAGCTCGACCCGCTTGGGGTCGACGAGCACCATGCGGACCTCCTCCGGGGTGGACCGGACGAGGATCGACGTGATCATCGAGTTGATGAAGGACGACTTGCCCGCCCCGGTGGCGCCCGCCACCAGCAGGTGCGGCATCTTCGCGAGGTTGGCCACGACGTACCCGCCCTCGACGTCCTTGCCGACGCCGATCGTCATGGGGTGCTCCGAGCGCCGCGCCACGTCCGAGCGCAGGACGTCCCCCAGGCTCACCGTCTCACGGTCGGTGTTGGGGATCTCGACACCGATGGCCGAGCGCCCCGGGATGGGCGACAGGATGCGGACGTCGGCACTGGCGACGGCGTAGGCGATGTTGCGGCTGAGGGCGGTGACCCGCTCGACCTTGACGCCCGCGCCCAGTTCCACCTCGTACCGCGTGACGGTGGGACCACGGGTGAAGCCGGTCACCGACGCATCGACCTTGAACTGCTGGAGGACGTCGGTGAGGGCGGCGACGACGGCGTCGTTGGCCGCCGTCCGCTGCTTGTGCGGAGGCCCCTTGACGAGCAGCGTGAGGTCAGGCAGCACATAGGCGCCACTCAGGAGGTCCAGCTGCTCGCGGGCCCGGACCGGGGCCGCAACCGGGTGCTCCACGGTGCCGACGACCCCGACGCCCGGTTCGCCGGGAGCCGCCGCCGGCTCGCTGCGCACCCCGGGCGGGGCGTCGGTGTCGTCCGGTGCCGCGGGCTCCGGCGGGCCGACCGTCACGTGGTCGACCGCCGCGGGGTCGACCACGGCGGCCTGCTCGTAGGGCTCCTCACCCAGGTGTTCGTGCCAGTCGCCGTCGGCCCGGGTCGCGCCGTCGGTCTCGTCCCCACCGCCGCCCCGGGGGGTGCGTGAGCCCGCCACCAGCCAGGTGACCGCGGAGCCCACCGCCTGCACGACGGCCTGGATCGGCGTCGCCGTGACGACGAGCACGCCGAGGCCGACGGCCGCCACGAGGGCCGGGACCGTCAGCCAGACGCTGACGGCGGCGACCATCGGGTTGGCGGCGGCGAAGCCGACGATGCCGCCGCCGGAGGCCAGGGCGTCCGCCCCGTCGGGCGGTGTCGGCAGGCCGGCGAGGACGTGGGCCAGACCGGCGGCCCCGGCGCCCACCACGGCCAGGCCCACGGCGATCCGGCCGTTGTCGACCGAGGCGTCGGGCCGGCGGAACAGCCGCAGGGCGAACCCGGCGGCCACCGCCGGCACGGCCCACGCGACCTGGCCCACCGCGCCCGTGACCAGCCAGCGCACCCCCTGGAGCACGGTGCCGTCCAGACGGAACCACACGACGGCCGCCACGAGCACGGCGAGGCCGAGCAGCGTGAGGGCCCAGCCGTCGCGCCGGCGGTCGGCCTCGACATCGCGCTCGGAGCGGTGGACGGAGCGGACGGCGGCTCCCACCGCGCGCGCGGGCAGCAGGACGAGGCCGCGAACGACGGCCACGGCCAGGCTGTGGCGGGGAGCGGAGGCCGCCGCACCGCGCCCCCGGGAGCCGCCGCCCCGGGCGGGGGTCCGCGTCGAGCCGCGCGCCCGGCCCGATCCGGCGCCGGAACCGCGGGCCTTCGACCCGGCACCGCGACCGGAGCGCGCAGACGTGGCGCGGGAGGCGGGCGGGCGGGCCATGCGCCCACCGTAGACAGCGACGCCACGCACCGCCCCGGCCACACGCCGGGGCGGCTCAGGCGCTCAGGACGACCGGCACGATCATCGGCCGACGGCGGAACCGCTCGTTGACCCACCGGCCGACGGTGCGCCGCACCACCTGCTGCAGCTGCTGGGTGTCGACGGCCCCGGTGGCGACCGCCTCGGAGACGGCGGCCGAGATGCGCCCGCGGATCTGCTCGAACGCCTTGTCGTCCTCGGCGAAGCCCCGCGCGTACAGGTGCGGGCCGGCGACGACCGCGCCGGTCTGGCCGTCGACGACGACGAAGCAGGAGACGAAGCCCTCCTCGCTGAGGATGCGACGGTCCTTGAGGTCGGCCTCGGTGACGCCGCCCACGGACGAGCCGTCGACGTAGACGTACCCGCATCGCACCCGGCCGGTGATCGACGCCTGGCCGTCGACGAGGTCCACGACCACCCCGTCCTCGGCGACCACGACGCGCTCGGGCTTCACTCCGGTGGCCATGGCGATCCGGGCGTTGGCGACGAGGTGGCGGATCTCGCCGTGGACCGGCATGACGTTGGCGGGCCGGACGATGTTGTAGAAGACGAGCAGCTCGCCCTCGCTGGCGTGCCCGGACGTGTGGACCCGGGCGTTGGCCTGGTGGACGACGGTCGCGCCGAGCCGGGTGAGGCCGTTGATGACCCGGAACACGGCGTTCTCGTTGCCCGGGATGAGGCTGCTGGCGAGGACCACGGTGTCGCCGGGGCCGATGCTGATCCGGTGGTCGTGGTTGGCCATCCGGCTCAGCGCCGACATCGGCTCGCCCTGCGACCCGGTCGAGACGAACACCGTCCGGTCCGGTGGCAGCTGGTCGAGGCGGCCGGGGTCGACGAGCACTCCCGGCGGGACGGTCAGGTAGCCGAGCTCGGCCGCGATCGCCATGTTGCGGACCATCGAGCGACCCACGAAGGCGGCCTTGCGCCCGTGGGCCGCCGCGGCGTCCAGCACCTGCTGCACCCGGTGGACGTGGCTGGCGAAGCACGCGACGACGATCCGGCCCCCGGAGCGGGCGAAGATCCCGTCGAGGACCGGGGCGATCTCGCGCTCGGCCGCGGTGAAACCGGGGACCTCGGCGTTCGTGGAGTCGCACATCAGCAGGTCGACCCCCTGCTCGCCGAGCCGGGCGAACGCGCGGAGGTCGGTCAGGCGGCCGTCGAGGGGCAGCTGGTCCATCTTGAAGTCGCCGGTGTGGAGGACCGTTCCGGCGGGAGTGGTGACGGCGACCGCCAGCGCGTCGGGGATCGAGTGGTTGACCGCGAGGAACTCGCACGAGAACGCCCCGAGCTGCTCGGTGACGCCTTCGGCGACCGTGAGCGTGAACGGTTTGATCTTGTGTTCGGCGAGTTTGGCCTCGATCAGGGCGAGGGTCAGCTGAGACCCCACGAGCGGGATGTCGCGCCTCATCCGCAGCAGGTAGGGCACGGCACCGATGTGGTCCTCGTGGCCATGGGTGAGGACGATGGCCGCGATGTCGTCGAGCCGGTCGGCGATGTGGGAGAAGTCCGGGAGGATGAGGTCGACCCCCGGCTGGTCGCCCTCGGGGAAGAGCACGCCGCAGTCGACGACGAGCAGCTCGCCGGCGTGCTCGAGCACCGCCATGTTGCGCCCGACATCGCCGAGACCGCCGAGCGGGATGACGCGCAGGGCACCGTCGGGCAGCGGGGGTGGCGGCCCGAGCTCGGGATGGGCCTGGATCACCGGGCGGGTCCCTCAGGAGTGGCGGCCAGCGCGGCGTCCAGGGCCGCCAGCGCCGCCGTCACGTCGGCGTGCAGGGTGGCGGCCTCGTCGTCGGTCGCCGTGGCCAGCGGCAGGCGAGCGGTGCGGGTCGGAATGCGACCCCCGGCGGCGAGCACGGCCTTGGCCGCGACCGCCCCGGGCGACCGGGTCATGACGGCGTCCACGGCCGGCTGCAGGCCACGGTGCACGGTGACGGCGGTGACGAGGTCCCCCTTGTCGACGGCGTCCAGCAACCGCACGTACTGCGGCGAGGCAACGTGTGAGGTGACACCCACGAGCCCGGCACCCCCGAGCGCGGCGTGCGGCAAGGTCATGGCGTCGTCACCGGAGTACCAGCCGAGGGCGACGGCCGCCTGGACCCGGGTGGCCGCCGGCAGGTCGCCCTTGGCGTCCTTCATGGCGACGATCCGCGGGTGTCCGGCGAGGCGGACGATCGTCTCGGTGGTGAACTCGACCCCGCACCGGCCGGGGATGTCGTAGAGCATGACCGGCAGGTCCGTGGTGTCGGCGACCGCCGTGGTGTGCGCGATCAGCCCGGCCTGCGTGGGCTTGGAGTAGTAGGGGGCGACCAGCAGCAGGCCGTGGGCGCCGGCCGCCGCGGCCTCGCGCGCCAGATGGACGCTGTGGGCGGTGTCGTTGGTGCCGACACCCGCGACGACGTGGGCACGCTCGCCGACGGCAGCGAGGACGGCGCGGATCAGGTCCCGCTTCTCGGCGTCGGTCGTGGTGGGCGCCTCCCCCGTGGTCCCGTTGAGGACGAGGCCGTCGTTGCCCTGGGCGACGAGGTGCTCGGCCAGTGCCGCGGCGGCGTCGAGGTCGACGGACCCGTCGGGCCGCATCGGCGTGACCATCGCGGTGAGGAGCCGCCCGAAGGGCCGCGACGGCCCGGCGACGGTGTGCGGCATGGCCCGGAGGCTACCCGGGTCGGCGGGCCCGCCGACCCACGGTCAGGGGGCGACGCGGCCGGCGTCGACGAACGCCCGGTGAGTGACGGGCATGAGGCCCGCCCAGATCTCCTCCATCCGCTCGGCGACCATCTCGATCTCCCGCTGCGGATAGGAGGGAAAGGTCGCGCCCTCGCGGATGGTCCGCAGCGACAGGACGTTCATCAGCGAGCGGGCGTTGAGGGTGACGTACATCGACGAGTACGTCGTGACCGGCAGCACCATCCGGGCGACCTCGCGGGCCACCCCGGCGTCGAGCATCCGGAGGTAGGCCGCGTAGGCGTCCGCGCAGACGGTGCGGATGCTGTCGTCGACGAGCCGCTGCTGCTCGGGCGTGCCGTCGACGAAGGTGTACGCCCCCGGCTTGCCGACCTGCTGGAGGCGCCGGTCCGGACCGGGGACGTAGAACACCGGGCGCAGCTTCCGGTAGCGGCCGGACTCCTCGTTGTACGAGGCCATCCGGTGCCGCATGAACTCCCGGAACACGAAGATCGGCGCAGAGACGTAGAACGTCATGACCGCGTGCTCGAAGGGGCTGCCGTGCCGGTCCCGCATGAGGTAGCGGATCAGGCCGGCGGAGGCCTCGGCGTCGGCGGTGACGTCGGCGAGGCTCGCCTCGCCCTTCGTCGACACCCGGGCGGCGAACAGGACGTCGGAGTCCGACGCCGTGGCCTTGACCAGCTCGACGTCGACGTCGGAGCGAAACCGGACCTCGTCGTCCCCGACAGGCTCAGTGGGTGTGGTCGTGCTCGGGGCAGCGGTCACCCCCCGACCCTAGCCACCGCCCGCCCCCGCCCGCCCGGACCCGCGGCGCGCGTTCCCGGGTCGACCGACCACCGGCTCCGCCCGCAGATGTGGACATTGCAGAGCGAGGGGGCCGCCGTCGGGCCGCGAACGTGCACATGCGCCGGGTTGGGAGGGTGGCGTGGGGGCGGGAGGATGGGTCGGTGGGAGTGATGACGGAGCTCGGGCTCGTGGACCGCGAGCCGCGGTGGTGGACCCGGGTGGTGGCGGGCGCGGTGGCCCGGCCCGGGGTGTCGGCCCTGCTGTCGCGCGTCCTCGACCCGCTGGACCGCGTGGCGCTCCGGGCCTCCGGGGGCCGGACGACGGCCACCGAGGCGATGACGGGTCTGCCCACGGTGGTCCTCACCGCGCGGGGGGCGCACAGCGGGCTGCCGCGGGCGGTGCCGCTGATCGCCGTGCCCGACCGGGACGACGTGGCCGTCATCGGGTCGCACTGGGGTCGGCCCACCCACCCGGCCTGGGTCGCCAACCTGCGGGCCGACCCGCGGGCCACCCTGGACCGCGGCCGACGCCGCGTCCCCGTCGTCGCGCGTCGCCTCGACGGGGTGGAGGCGGCGCAGGTCTGGACCAGGGCACGCGCCCTGTACCCGGGGTACGACGGGTACCGCCGCCGCGCCGGGCGGGAGATCGCCGTGTTCCGGCTCGAGACGGCGCCGCGGGAGGACGGGCGCCCGTGAGCAACCGCCGTGACGTCCTCGCCGAGACCTTCGATGCTGTCCTCTTCGACATGGACGGCACGCTGCTCGACTCCGCCGCGTCGGTCGTCCGGTCGTGGACCCGGTGGGCGGGCGAGTACGACGTGCCGCTCGCCACCCTCAGCGCCGGGTCCTTCCACGGCGTCCCGGCCCGGGACATCGTGGCGACCGTGCTGCCTGGCGGCGACGTGGACGCCGCCTACGCCCGCATCGTCGAGCTGGAGGTGCTCGACGCCACCGACTGCGTCGCCCTCCCGGGAGCCGTCCCGGCGCTCACGGCGGCCGCGGAGCGGGCGGCAATCGTCACGTCGTGCTCGGCGCCCCTGGCAGAGGCGCGCCTGGCCGCGTCCCGGCTGCCGGCCCCGGCACTCGTCGTGACGGCCGACGACGTGACGCGAGGCAAGCCGGATCCCGAGCCATTCCTGACGGCCGCCCGTCGGCTCGGCGCCGATCCCCGGCGGTGCGTCGTCGTCGAGGACGCTCCCGCCGGCCTCACGGCCGCGACGGCCGCCGGGTGCGCGACGATCGCCGTCACGACCACACACGCCCCCCGCGACCTCACCGCGGACCTGGTGGTCGGGACCCTGGCGGACGTGGTGTTCCGTGCGAACGGCGGCCTCGGCGTGCACCGGGCGTGAGTCCCGCGGCCGGCGGCACAGTCAGCGCCGCCACTCCCCGGTGTAGTGCTCGAAGAGCAGGCCGAGCGTCATGAGCCCGAAGGCGGCGAACCCGATGAGCAGCAACCACGTGCCGACCGCCAGACCGAGGAACAGCACCGCCGCGCCACCCGCCATGAGGATCGGCCACATGCTGCGTGGGTTGTAGAAGCCGAGATCGCCGGCACCGTCAGCGACCTCGGCGGCGGGGTCGTCCTCCGGCCGCGGATCGATGCGCTGGGCGACGAGCCAGAAGTAGAAGCCGACCATGGCGGACAGCCCGCCGGTCAGCAACAGGGCCGCGAAGCCCACCGGCTCCCAGCTCGTCAGGAGACCGTAGATGAACGCCAGCGGGACGAAGAAGAACGTCCCGGAACCGAAGACCCAGGTCTCGATCCTCATCGGTCACTCCCTGTGCCCCGGCCGGCACCTGAGCCCAGCTCGGCCTGGCCGAGCAGGTCGTCGAGCACCCCACGATCCGCTTTCGCCTGCTGATGTGCCGCGACCTCGGGGTGGTGCAGGTCGAAGGCGGGCCGCTCCGAGCGGATCCGCGGCAATGCCGTGAAGTTGTGCCGCGGCGGCGGGCAGCTGGTCGCCCATTCCAGGGAGGCGCCGTACCCCCACGGGTCGTCCACCGTGACCCGTGGCGCGCGGGTCGCCGTGCGGTAGACGTTGTAGAGGAACGGCAGGGTGGCCGCGCCGAGGACGAAGGCCCCGACGGTCGAGATCTCGTTCAGGAGAGTGAAGCCGTCGGCGGGGACGTAGTCGATGTAGCGGCGCGGCATGCCGTCCACGCCCAGCCAGTGCTGGACGAGAAACGTCGTGTGGAACCCGACGAACGTCAGCCAGAAATGCAGCTTGCCGAGCCCCTCGTCCAGCATTCGCCCAGTCATCTTGGGCCACCAGAAGTAGAAGCCCGCGAACATCGCGAAGACGACCGTGCCGAAGACCACGTAGTGGAAGTGCGCGACGACGAAGTAGCTGTCCGAGAGGTGGAAGTCGAGCGCCGGCATCCCGAGGATCACACCGGTGAGCCCTCCGAAGAGGAATGTCACCAGGAAGCCCAGTGCCCACAGCATCGGCGTCTCGAACGTCAGCGATCCCCGCCACATGGTGCCGATCCAGTTGAAGAACTTCACTCCGGTCGGCACCGCGATGAGGAGTGTCAGCAAGGCGAAGAACGGCAGCAGGATGGCGCCGGTGACGTACATGTGGTGGGCCCACACGGCCACCGACAGGCCGGCGATGGCGATGGTCGCGAAGACGAGGCCCTTGTACCCGAAGATTGGCTTGCGGCTGAAGACCGGGATCACCTCGCTGATGATGCCGAAGAACGGCAGCGCGATGATGTAGACCTCGGGGTGGCCGAAGAACCAGAACAGGTGCTGCCAGAGGATGGCGCCACCGTTCTCGGGTGCGAAGACGACACTGCCGAACTGCCGGTCCGCGCCCAGGACCAGCAGGGCGGCGGCCAGTACCGGGAACGCGACGATGACGAGGACGCTGGTGATAAGGGTGTTCCAGGTGAAGATCGGCATTCGGAACATCGTCATGCCCGGCGCCCGCATGCAGACGATGGTCGTGATGAAGTTGACGGCGCCGAGGATGGTCCCGAAGCCACCGAGAGCAAGACCGAAGACGATGAGGTCCCCGCCCAGCCCCGGGGTGTAGGCCTCGGTCGACAACGGCGTGTAGATCGTCCACCCGAAGGCCGCCGGCCCGGACGGCAGCAGGAATGTGCTCATGAGGATGAGCCCGCCGAAGAGGTACAGCCAGTAGGCGAACGCGTTGAGCCGCGGGAAGGCCACGTCGGGCGACCCGATCTGCAGTGGCACGAGGACGTTCGCGAACCCGGCGAACAGCGGGGTCGCGAACAGCAGAAGCATGATCAGCCCGTGCATGGTGAAGAGCTGGTTGTACGCCTCGTTCGACGGCAGGATCTGCCGCCCCGGGTTGAACAGCTCGGCCCGGATGACCAGGGCCATGACACCGCCGACCAGGAAGAAGAAGAACGACGAGATGAGGTACAGGTAGCCGATCTTCTTGTGGTCGGTGGTGGTCAGCCAGTCGTACACGACCTGGCCGCGGGTGCGGCTGACGACCCGGACGCCGGGCTGTGTCTCGTAGGTCGTCGTCCGCGCGAAGGTACCGGGGACCGCGGTCTCGCTCGCCATCACTCCTCCTCGTCGGTCCCGGTACCGGTCTCGCCGTTCGGCTGGGAGTCGCTGCCCACCCCGCCGGTACCGCGCACGCCGCCACCCCGGGCGTCGGGGTCGTCCGGATCGACGTCGGACCGCCCGAGGTTCGTGTCGAGCGATCCGGTCTGGCCGGCATCCTCCAGTTCGGCCATCCGGGCCTCGAACTCGTCGGTGGGCAGCACCTCGACGGTGAAGAGCATTTCGGCGTGGTACTCGCCACAGAGCTCTGCGCACCGACCCTCGAAGGTTCCCACTGCGGTCGGGGTCACCTCGAACCGGTTCTCGCGCCCCGCGATCAGGTCCATCTTGAACAGGAAGGCGGGCACCCAGAACGAGTGGTTGACGTCGCGCGTCGTGAGGACGAACTCGACGCTGCGGTCGACCGGCAGGTAGAGCGTGGGGATCCGCTCCATCGGGTCGCCGGGCGCCTGGAGGTCGGCCTGGCGCCCGGTCGAGTAGACGTCGTAGTCGAGGTAGTTGAAGTCCCACGCCCACTGCTTGCCGACGACCTCGACGGTGAGGTCCGCCGGGCGCTCCTCGTCCAGGGCGAGGATGGCCGACTGGTCCCGGGCGGTGAAGTAGAAGAGCACGAGGACGATGACCGTCGGCACGGCCGTGTACATGACCTCCAGCGGCACGTGATACCGGAACTGCGACGGCAGCGGAGCGTCCGCGCGGCGCCGACGGTAGGCCACGACCACCCACAGCGTGAGACCCCACACGAGCAGGCCGAGCAGCAGCGCCGCGACCCAGGACCCGACCCAGAGGTCCGTGATCCGGCCCGTCATGTCCGTGGCGCCGACACTGTCGGCAGGCAGGTAGCCACGCTCGAGCTGCTCCGCCGAGCAGCCGCTGAGGATCAGCGACGCGGCGACGGTCGCCGCCCCGGCCGCCAGCCGCGTTCTGCGGCGCCGCGACGGGCTGGAGTCCACGCTCGGGTCCACGCGCACCTTCCGGTCAGTGACGTCCAGCGCCGGTCGCCGACCGACCGCGCCGCGGTTTTCTACACGGACGATAGCGTCCCGGCCGGATGCCCCGGCGGGACCCCCCGGTGTGTCGGCGAACCCCGGCGCGGGCCGTGAGCCGTCCCCCCGGCGACGTTCAGACGAGAGCGGCGTCCAGCAGGAACTCCAGTTCCGGGTCGAGTGGACCGGGCGCGACTCGCCGGGCTGCGGCCACCGCGAACGCCTGCGGCAGCGGAGCGCTCATCGCGGCCGCGAGCATCCGCAGGTACCGAGCCCGCGACAACTCCTCCACGCCCAGGGAGGCCAGATGCTCGGTGCGCCACTGGACATCGATCACTCGGCGCTCGTCGCCGTCCTCGGCGCACAGGCGCCCGAGCGCGACCACCGCCGCCTTGCTGGCCCCCGGGACCGCGTGGAACTTGGACTCGGCGGCGAAGAGACCGCCCACCGCGACGCCGAACAGCCCGCCGGCGAGCCTGCCCGCCCGCCAGACCTCGACCGAGTGGGCGAGGCCGACGTCGAACAGATCCCGATAGGCCCGCCGGTATCCGGCCGTGATCCAACGGCCGGGACGCGCCGGGTCGGCACAGCCGTCGAGAACGGCGTCGAAATCCGCGTCCACCGTGACCTCGAAGTCACGGCTGTCCCGGCGCAGCGACCGACTCTCGTGCACCCGGCCCGGTCGCAGGACGCCGCGCGGGTCCGGGGAGAACCATCCGAGAGCTCCCGTCCCGCCGGGGCCGAGGCCCATCGGGAAGGCGCCCGCCACGTAGCCCGCGACGAGGTGCGACCGGTCGAGCCGACCGCCGGTGGCGACCAGGTCCTCCCCCGCCGGCGCCCGGTGCACCCGCAGGGCCAGGGCGGAGCGGAGGCGGAGGCTACGGTCCCGGCGACTCACGCCATCGAGAGTGGACCCGCCAGGGGCGCGGGTCCAGCCGATTGGGAGAAGCTCACTCGCCGACTCCGTGACCGGTCACTCACGGGAGTCACGTAGCGACCAAATGCGACGCCACGCCAGGGGCGGTGTGACGGCCGACCGGGTCACCCGCCCTGGCGTGCGCCCCGCGACCGAGTCGTCACCCGGGGCCGCGGCAAGCTCCGGCCCCGGGTGACGACTCAGTGGAACGAGTCGCCGCAGGCGCACGATCCCTGCGCGTTGGGGTTGTCGATGCTGAAGCCCTGCTTCTCGATGGTGTCGGCAAAATCGATGCTGGCACCGTCGAGGTACGGGGTGCTCATCCGGTCGATCACCAGCTCGACACCGTCGAACTCGCGGACGATGTCCCCGTCGATGGTGCGGTCGTCGAAGTACAGCTGATAGACGAGCCCCGAGCACCCCCCGGGCTGCACCTGCAGCCGCAGCCGCAGGTCGTCGCGCCCCTCCTGCGCCAGCAGCGTGGCCACCTTCTCGGCAGCCACCGGCGTCAGGGTGACACTGTGTGCCGGAGCCTCGCCGGCAGGGACGTCGGTGGTGGGCGTCGCCGTCTCGGTCATCGTGCCTCCCAGTCGCTGTCGTCCGGTGCCCGGCGGTCGGGCCCGGTCACCGGCCTCGCCCGGACAACGGCGACGGCACGGTGAGTGTTCCGGGTCCGCGGGGACCACCGCCACCAGGGTACGTCGGCGGTCGAGGGCGGATCACCGCGCGGGGCTCAGGCGACTGGTGGCCGCGACCACGTCGCGGCCACCCGGGCCACGCGGGCGGCCAGGGTGCCCCGGGGGTCCGCCAAGGCAGCGCTCACCTGGCTCGGGTCCTCGGCGACGGCGTAGGCCGCGTCCACGCCCGCCGAGCTCAGCTCGCGCCGGCCGACGAGAACCTGCCCGGCCACCACGACGACGGGAACAGCCGCCGCCTGGGCCGCCCGGGCCACGGCGGTGACGACCTTCCCGCGCAGGCTCTGCCAGTCGAAGGCACCCTCCCCCGTGACCACGAGGTCGCTGGACCGGGCGGCCTCGGCCAGCCCGACGGCGTCGGCGACCTCCTGGGCACCGGGCACCCGCGCGGCGCCCAGCGCAAGCAGCGCCAGGCCCAGCCCGCCCACCGCGCCCGCGCCGGGCGCTCGGTGACAAGGGGCGCCCGGACGGCCGGCGGCGCCGCTCACCCGGGCCGCCTCCACCGACTCGGCCCACGCCGACATCCGCGCCTCCAGACCCGCCAGGTCCGCCCGCGGCACGCCCTTCTGCGGGCCGAAGCCCAGGACCGCTCCCTGGGGACCGAGCAGCGGCGCGTCCACGTCGCTGGCCACCACGAGGTCCACCCCGGCGAGCGCCGCACGGGCCGGGCGCAGGTCCAGGTCCACCGGTGCCACGGGAAGGCCACGACGCAGCTCGTCGGCCGGCTGCGCGCCGAGCCCCGCCAGCAGCCCCGCCCCGCCGTCCGTCGTGGCGGAGCCGCCGAGCCCGACCACCACCCGGCCGGCACCGGCGGCGACGCCCGCCGCCACGAGGCGGGCGACCCCCACCGTCGACAGGGCCGCCGGGTCGAGGGCACCGGCCGACGGGCCGTCGCCGGCGAGGTGGTGGGACCCGCACGCCTGGGCCGACTCGACGTAGGCCGTGAGCGGGGCCCCGGGTGCGGCCGACGGCACGAGCAGCACCTCGGCAGGGGCGGGCCGGCCCCGGGGGTCCTCGACCACGACCGGGACGCGCTCGCCCCCGAGGGCGGACTGCAGGGCGTCCACGAAGCCCGGACCGCCGTCCGACAGCGGCAGCTCGCGCACCCGGTCGCCGGGTGCGGTGCGCCGCCAGCCCTCGGCCATGGCCGCCGCCGCCTCGCCCGCGCTCAGGGTGCCGGTGAAGCAGTCCGGAGCCACCAGAACGCGCACGCAATTACTGTGCCACGTCCGCCCGGCACCGGATCGGACCGGTGACCGTGCACTTTCGAGGGGTGGCGGGGTGGCGTTGGTCCGGTGAACGTGCACATTCGCGGGGGTAGCCCGGGTAGCACCCGGGTCCGGCCGGGGAGCGGCTAGTCTCGCTGCCATGGCACGGCGCAGCGCGGAGCCCGAGGCGGAACCGCCGGCCGCCGAGGGCGCCCCGGGAGCAGGGAAGGGTCGGCCGACACCGAAGCGGTCCCAGGCGGAGGCCGCGAGTCGGCGACCTCTGGTCGGCCGCGCGAAGTCGGGGACGCGCGCCAAGGAGGAGCGGCGAGAGACCTGGGCCCGCACCCAGGAGGCCTACCGCACCGAGGACCAGCGCTTCCTCCCGATCCGGGACCGGGGCGAGGCCCGCCGCTACATCCGCGATCTCGTCGACGGGCGTCGCAACGCCGGGGAGTACTTCCTTCCCGCGGCACTCGTTGTGCTCCTGCTCGGGGTGCTGCCGTACCCGATCACCATCACGATCTCGGCCGTCGGGATGTACACGATCCTCGGAGTGGTGCTGCTCGACTCGTTCCTGGTCTTCCGCCGGGCGAAGGCCAGCGTCCGCGAACGATTCGGCGACCGGGCCGCGGCCGAGCGCGGGCTGGGCACCTACGCCGTGGCCCGGGCACTTCAGATGCGCCGGATGCGTCGTCCCTACCCGCAGGTGAAGCACGGCCAGAAGCCTCGCTGACCCGGCCGCCACCCGGACGGCGCGGGTCCGGTCCTCACTCGGCGACCGGGTGCAGGCTCATCGGCCCGTAGACCACGCGAGCGTCCGCCACCAGGGTCACGGTGTCGATGCCGGCTTCGACGAGGCCCCGCCAGAACTCCCCCACCCACGACTCGGCGTCGGCCTGCGACGGGAAGACAGGCGAGGGTTCGGCGGATGTGGCCACCGGGCGCCCCTCGGCGTCGCCGTAGCGCCACGACCAGGTGGGCGTCGCCGGAACGGCCTCGACCCATCCGGGAACCGGTCCCGGCGCATCCGGCAACCCCTCGGCCCGGACGGGCGGCGCAGCGCCAGCGGACCCACCACCGGCAACGTCGCCACCCGAAGCGGTCACGGTGCCGACAGTACCGCCGGGTCGGGACAATGAGGCCGTGAGCGAGTCGCAGGCAGCCGTCGACCCGGCCGGCCGGCCAGAGGTGCCCGACGTGCCGGAGGTGCCGGAGGTGCCGGACAGGCCGGACACGCCGGACAGGCCGGACAGGCCGGAGGTGCCCGACGTGCCCGATGAGCCCGAGGCACCGGGCGAACCGGGGCCCGGAAGCGTCGCCGGACCGACAGGCGTCGCCGGCCTCCGGGACCGCTCTCGCCAGGTGCGGGTCCCCAGTCGTTCCGCCGAGTACGACGCCCGCCGCCGGCTCGGCACGCTCCTCCTGCCCGCCGGGCACCTCGGCGGGCACGCCGATCTCGCCGTCTGGTGGGCCGGAGTGAGCGGCGCCAGCCCCGGGCCGGCGCCCGATCCCGCCGTCGTGGTCGTGCTGGCGGCCGATCACGGGGTCGCGGTCCGCGGCGTGTCCGCGCTGCCGCTGGGGTGGACCGCCGTGGCGGCCGGCGGCCTCACCGCCGACGGCGGGGCGCTGGCCGGCGCCGCGACGGCAGCCGGAGTCCCCGTCCGAGTGGTCCCGGTCGACGTCGCCGGTCCGCAGGGACCGCTCTCCCGGCCCTTCGACGCCGGTCCGGCACTGGACGCCAACGCCCTCGACGACGCCGTGGACCGGGGCCGGGACCTGCTGGCGGAGCTGGCCGAGGACCACCGGGTCGTCGGCGTGTCAACCCTGGGAGTCGGGGGAACCACCGTCGCGGCGGCACTGGTGGGATCCGCCCTCGGGCTGCCCGCGACGGCGGTCGTCACCCGGGGCAGCGGCATCGACGACCTCGCCTGGATGCGCAAGACGGCGGCCCTGCGGGACGGGCTGCGCCGGGCCCGCACGGCCGGGGTGGGACCCTCCTCACCCGCCGCCGACCACCTGGAACACCTCGGCTCGGTGGACGCCGCCGTGCTCGTCGGACTCCTGGTCGAGGCCGCGGCGCGCCGGGTCGGCGTCGTCGTCGACGGACCGGTGGCGGCGGCCGCCGCCCTCCTCGCCCAGCGCGTCGCCCCCACCGCGCGCCACTGGTGGCTCGGGGTCGACGCCGAGGCCGAGCCCCTCACCCGGCAGGTGTGGGACGAGATCGGGGTCGCGCGCGTCGCGACGACCGCCGAGGGCGGGGGCCTGGGTGCCCTGCTCGCCGTGACGGCGGTCCGGGCCGCGGCGGCCGTGCTGGCCTCCCCGTCGGCCGACCGGGCATGGGCCGACGACGCACCGTAGGCTCCAGCCCCGTGAACTCCCGGAGCCCGATCCCTGCCGACCCGGTCTCGCAGCCCGCCGCACCCCGGCCCGGGTGGACAGTCGCGGGCCTGCGTCGAGAGGTCGGCCCACCCACGCTCGCCGTCGGCTCGGCGCCCGTGACGGGGTTGGCCGTGGCCGCCGTCGTCGTCGGGATGTCCGCCGACGGTGACGCCGGTCCCCGGGTGGCGGTGCCCGACGCCCTGCCCGCCGCGAGTGTCCAGGCGGTCGAGGCCGCGGCCCGCAGTGTCCGGTTCCCGGCCAAGGCCCGCGAGACAGCCCGGGTGCCCGCTCCCGACGGCCTGCCCGGGGACGTGGTCGTCCTCGTGGGGCTCGGGGGACCCGGCGACGGCCCGGACCCCGCGGCCCTGCGCCGCGCGGCCGGCGCCGCGGTCCGGTCCCTGTCCGGCGCCCCCGGCGTCGCGGACGTCGCCCTTGTGCTGCCGGCCTCCGACGCCGACTCGCTGCGGGCCGTAGCCGAGGGCGCCCTGCTGGGCGGCTACTCGTTCACCTGGTACCGCACCCGGCCCGACACCGACGGGGGCATCGGCGGGCGACCGGCGATCCACACGATCCACATCGACGCCACCGCCGCCCGCGCGGCCGGCCTGAGCAGCGAGGACACCGCGGCGGCCGTCACCGCCGGGACTGTCACGGCCGAGTCCACGTGGCTGGCCCGGGACCTCGTCAACCTGTCGCCGCTCGACCTGTCCCCGCCCGCGTTCGCCGACGCCGCTCGCGAGGTGGGCGACGCGGCCGGGTTCGACGTGACCGTGCTCGACGAGCAGGCCCTGGCCGAGGGCGGCTACGGCGGCCTGCTCGCGGTGGGCGCCGGGTCATCGCGGCCCCCGCGGCTGGTCGTCTGCGAGCACCGGCCCCGCAAGGGCTCCGCGGGCGCCCACGTGGCGCTGGTCGGCAAGGGCATCACCTTCGACTCCGGGGGACTGTCCCTCAAGCCGCCCGCCGCGATGCCGGCGATGAAGGGGGACATGGCAGGCGCCGCCGCGGTGCTCGCCGTGGTGGCCGCGGCGGCGCGCGCCGACCTGCCGATCCGGGTGACCGGCTACCTCGCCCTCGCCGAGAACATGCCGTCGGGCACGGCCCAGCGGCCCAGCGACGTCATCCGCATCCGCGGCGGGCGCACCGTCGAGGTCCTCAACACCGACGCCGAGGGCCGCCTGGTGCTGGCCGACGGCATCGTCGCCGCCTTCGAGCAGGAGCCCGACGCCGTCGTGGACGTGGCCACGCTCACCGGCGCCGCCGTCGTCGCGCTCGGGCCCCGGACGAGTGGGCTCTTCGGCACGGACCAGTCGCTCGTGGACCGGATCGCGGCGGCCGGGCGGAAGGCGGGCGAGGCGGTGTGGCCGATGCCGCTGGCTGAGGACCTGCGGCCCGGTCTCGACTCCCCGGTCGCCGACATCGCCAACATCTCCGGAAAGCGCGACGGCGGCATGATCTCGGCAGCGCTCTTCCTGCGCGAGTTCGTCCCCGCCGACGGCGGAGCGGGCCGGCGGCCGTGGGCCCACCTCGACATCGCGGGACCCGCCTTCCACGAGTCCGGCGCCGAGGACATCACTCCCAAGGGGGGAACCGGTGTCCCGGTCCGCACCCTGCTCCGGTTGGTGGAAGCCTGGTCCTGAGTCGCGGCCGGTGCGACGACCCGGGACTCCCCCGCTGCCGCGGTCAGCCGGACCACGGTGGTTGACTAGGGCTCCCACCGGCGGTCGCACTCGCGTGCGGCCCGGTACCTGTGGACGTCGAAGGAGCGCGGGCACGTGACCACACCAGCAGCAGACGGCAGCGACCGGACCGACGGCGACTACGACGTCGTCGTCCTCGGCGGCGGCAGCGGCGGCTACGCAGCGGCCCTGCGGGCGGCCCTGCTCGGGATGCGGGTCGCCCTGGTCGAGCGTGACCTCGTCGGTGGCACCTGCCTGCACCGCGGCTGCATCCCCACCAAGGCCCTGCTGCACGCGGCCGAGGTCGCCGACGAGGCGCGGCATGCGTCCAAGGTCGGCGTCCAGGCCACGTTCGACGGCATCGACATGGCCGGGGTGAACAAGTACAAGGACGGCATCGTCCAGAAGATGTACAAGGGGCTCACCGGCCTGGTGAAGTCGCGTGGCATCGACGTCGTCGAGGGTGAGGGCCGGCTGGCCGACGCCTCGACCGTCGTCGTCGGCGAGCGCCGGCTGCGGGGCCGCCACGTGGTCCTGGCCTCCGGCTCCTACGCCCGTTCCCTGCCCGGCCTCGACATCGGGGGGCGGATCGTCACCAGCCTGGAGGCGCTGCAGCTGGACGTCGTGCCGCGCTCGGTGATCGTGCTGGGCGGTGGCGTCATCGGGGTCGAGTTCGCCAGCGTCTGGCGGTCCTTCGGAGCCGAGGTCACGATCATCGAGGCCCTCCCCCGCCTGGTCGCGGGCGAGGACGAGGCCGTGTCGGCGGCCTTCGAGCGCGCCTACCGCCGCCGGGGCATCAAGGCGCGCACGGGAGTCCGGTTCGCCGGCGCGACCCAGGACGACGAGAGCGTCACCGTCACGCTCGAGGGCGGCGAGATGCTGCGGGCCGACCTCCTGCTCGTGGCCGTGGGCCGGGGCCCCGTGACGGACGGACTCGGCTACGACGAGGCCGGGGTCCGGATGGACCGCGGGTTCGTCCCGACCGACGAGCGACTGCGGACCAACGTGCCCGGGGTCTTCGCGGTGGGCGACATCGTCCCGGGCCTTCAGCTCGCGCACCGGGGCTTCCAGCACGGGATCTTCGTGGCCGAGGAGATCGCGGGCCTGCGCCCGGCCCCGATCCTCGAGACCGGGATCCCGCGGGTGACCTATTCCGAGCCCGAGGTGGCCAGTGTCGGGCTCACCGAGGCCCAGGCCAGGCAGCGGTTCGGCGAGGACCGCGTCGAGTCGGTGGAGTTCACCCTCGGCGCCAACGGCAAGAGCCGGATCCTCGACACCCAGGGCTTCGTGAAGCTCGTCCGCGAGAAGGACGGCCCGGTGGTGGGCGTCCACGCGATCGGCGCCCGGATGGGCGAGCAGGTCGGCGAGGCACAGCTCATCGTCAACTGGGAGGCGTTCCCGGAGGACGTCGCCGCCCTGGTGCACGCCCACCCGACCCAGAACGAGGCCATGGGCGAGGCGCACCTGGCGCTCGCGGGCAAGCCGCTGCACATCCACGACTGACCACCCGCACGGGCGAGCGCGACGGACGAGGAGACGAGGCATGGCGCACCAGGTCCAGATGCCGCAGCTGGGCGAGAGCGTGACCGAGGGCACGATCACCCGCTGGCTGAAGCAGGTCGGCGACCTCGTCGAGGTGGACGAGCCGCTCGTCGAGGTGTCGACCGACAAGGTCGACACCGAGATCCCCTCCCCGGTCTCCGGGACCGTGCAGCAGATCCTCGTCGGGGAGGACGAGACCGTCGCGGTCGGCGGTGACCTCGCCGTGATCGGCGACGGCCCGGGCACCGCGAGCGAGGAGTCCGCCGCAGCGTCGGCTCCTCCCGCTCAGCAGCCCCCCGCTCAGCACCTCCCCGCCGCCGCGCCGGCGGCGGCCCCCGCGCCCCCCGCGCCTGCGGAGGCCGTCCCCGTCACGGGGGGGTCCCCCGGCTCCGGCGGCCCCGTCACGGACATCACCCTGCCCGCACTCGGGGAGTCGGTCACCGAGGGCACGATCACGCGCTGGCTGGTGCAGGTCGGTGAGGGCATCGCGGTCGACCAGCCCCTCCTCGAAGTGTCGACCGACAAGGTCGACACCGAGATCCCGTCCCCGGTCGCCGGCGTCGTCACCGAGATTCTCGCCGCCGAGGACCAGACGGTCGCGGTGGGGTCGGTGCTGGCCCGGGTCGGCGGACCCGGAGTGGGCGATGCGCCGCCAGCCGCCACCCGTCAGACGCCCCCACCGACGCCGCGGCCGGCACCCGAGCCGGCCTCGGTCGCGCCTTCCGGACCGCCGCCGCAGGCGACACCCCCGCCGGTCGCCGTCACGCCCCCCCCGCCGCGCCCCGCCGACGTCCCCCACCTGCGGTCCGCGGCGGCTGAGTCCCCGGCCCCGGCCGGGGAGCCCGGCGCGGGCGGTTACGTGACGCCCATCGTCCGCAAGCTGGCCGGCGAGCTCGGGGTCGCGCTCGCTTCCGTCGAGGGCACCGGCGTCGGCGGGCGCATCCGTCGCCAGGACGTGGTCGCGGCGGCGGAGCGGGCCAGGTCCGTCGCGGCGACGGCAGAGGAACCGGCCGCAACCGCGGCACCGTCCCCCCTGCGCGGCCGGACCGAGCCGATGAGCCGGATCCGCCGCACGATCTCCCGACGGATGATGGAGTCACTGCACTCCTCGGCCCAGCTCACGACCGTGGTCGAGGTCGACGTCACCCGGATCGCCCGGCTGCGGCAGCGCGCGAAGGCGGGCTTCGAGGCCCGCGAGGGCGTCAAGCTGTCGTTCCTGCCGTTCTTCGCCCGGGCGGCGGTCGAGGCCCTGAAGGCCCACCCGGTCGTCAACGCGAGCACCGACGGCGAGTCGATCACCTACCACGACGCGGAGAACCTCGGCATCGCCGTCGACACCGACCGCGGCCTGATGGTCCCGGTGATCCGGAACGCCGGGGACCTCAGCCTGCCGGGCCTCGCGAAGCGGATCGCCGACCTCGCTGCGCGTACCCGGGACCGCCAGGTGGGACCCGACGAGCTGAGCGGCAGCACGTTCACGCTGACGAACACGGGCAGCCGGGGTGCCCTGCTCGACACTCCGATCATCAACCAGCCGGAGTCCGCCATCCTCGGGACCGGCGCCGTCGTCAAGC
Organism: Kineosporiaceae bacterium; assembly: GCA_050329415.1. Lineage (GTDB taxonomy): Bacteria > Actinomycetota > Actinomycetes > Actinomycetales > JBBAYJ01 > JANNOG01. The sequence goes on along the minus strand of JBHJOS010000011.1, from coordinate 8,158 downwards.
GGCCCGTCGTCGTCGAGGCCGACGGTGCCGACGGCATCGCGGTCCGGTCCATGGTCTACCTCGCGCTCAGCTACGACCACCGGATCGTCGACGGCGCGGACGCCGCGCGGTTCCTCACGACGGTCAAGGCCCGCCTCGAAGAGGCTGCGTTCGAGTCGGACCTCGGCCTGTGAGCGCTGCGCCACCCAAGGCGCTCCGGTGAGGGTCGCCGTCACGGGGGCCACCGGCCTCATCGGCTCCGCGCTGCTGCCCCAGCTCGTCGCGGCAGGTCACCAGGTGGTGCGACTGGTGCGGCGGGAGCCGCGCGGTCCCGACGAGGTGCGGTGGGACCCGATGTCGGGCGCGGCGTCCGGGGTCGACCTCGACCGGCTCGTCGGGGTGGACGCGGTGATCCACCTCGCCGGGGCCGGTGTCGGTGACCGGCGGTGGACCGGCCGGTACAAGCGGACCATCCGCGACTCCCGGGTCCTCGGCACACGCACCCTCGTCGCGGCCCTGGTCGCCCTCGACACTCGGCCCAGCGTGCTGGTGTCGGGCTCGGCGGTCGGCTACTACGGCTCGCGGGGCGACGAGGTGCTGACCGAGTCGTCGGCCCCCGGCGAGGGTTTCCTCGCCGACGTCTGCGTGGCATGGGAAGGCGAGGCCCGCTCGGCGGAGGAGGCCGGCATCCGGACCGTCCTGGCCCGCACGGGCCTGGTGATGACGGACCGGGGCGGGGCGTTCGGCCGGCTGCTGCCGATCCTCACGCTCGGACTCGGGGGACCCTTGGGCTCCGGGCGGGCCTGGTGGCCGTGGATCACCCTCGAGGACGAGGTCCGGGCACTGGTCCACTGTCTGAGCACGGAGTCCCTCAGCGGCCCGGTCAACCTCGGCGGTCCGGAGCCGGGCCGCAACCGGGACGTCACCCGGGCACTGGCCCGGGAGCTTCGGCGGCCCGCCGTACTGCCGGTACCGCCGGTCGCGTTGCGCCTGGCCTTCGGGGAGTTCGCCGACGACATCCTGTCGAGCCAGCGGATGACCCCCGACGCGCTCGTGGAGTCGGGCTTCGTGTTCCAGCACCCCAACCTCGCCACCGCGTGCCGCTGGCTGGTCGCCCCCGGCGACCCGGCCCCCGGCTGAGTCATCCGTCTCCCGGGGCGGTCACCGCGTCGATCCGCCATCGCTCCCCGTGGACCAGGGTCAGGCGGACCTCGTGCTCGGTGTCCTCGACCCGGGCGCCGTCCCCGGCGGGCCCGGAAGGCGGCGGACCCGAGCGGGTCGCGAGCCGGACGTCGGCCGTGACTCGATCCCCGTCCCCGTGCACCGCCCGAACCGCCATCACCTCGAGCGTGACGTTCAGCGGCCCGTGCTCGCCGACCAGGGCCACGTCGGCCACCCACGCCGCGGAACCGGGCGTGTAGACCCGGGTCAGGGCCTGCGCGTCACCGGTGCGCAAGGCCTCCTCCCGGTGCCTCACCAGCGTCTCGACGATCGCCGCAACCTCGGTCGAGGCACCGGATTCAGGCCGGGGGGCCGGCGAGGGCTCGACCGTCGCCAGGGCTCCGGGGGTGACGCCGTCGGCCGGGCGGGGGCCGGCGGCCGCGGCACCCGTCAACCGGTCCACGACACCGACCCCGCCCAGCGTGGCGCCCGCCACGGCACCGGCGACCGCGACGGCGGCCAGCCGCAGCGCCCGGCGCCGCCGCGGCTTCGCCGGGGGCACGTCCGGCAGCAACGTGTTCGCCCCGGACGCACCGGCCTCGGGACGGCGGACCCGGTGCGTCGATGCCTCGTCGCGGGGCAGCGCCGGGAAGGCACCGGCCACCAGCCGCACCGGCTCGCACTCCGCCACCGCCAGCACGCCGGCCACCAGGTCCTCCGGACCCGGACGACCCCCGGGCTGCGGGTCCAGCCCGGCGGCGAGGACCTCGGCGAGTTCCACCGGGACGGCCGGGACCAGCAGGGGCAGCGGGACCCGGGACGGCGCCGCGTCGGGTGCCGTCCCGGCGAGCGCGAACCAGGCGACGGCGCACAGTCCGTGGACGTCCGCCGGTCCCGCGGGGACGGCGCCGGCCACGACCTCGGGGGCCGCGAACCCCGCAGTGGCCGCGACCGGGCCGACACCCGCCACGGCCACGTCGCCGAGGTCCCCGAGCAACGGCCGGCCGCCGTCGGCGAACAGGACGTTCGCCGGCGACAGGTCGCCGTGGACGAGGCCGCCGGCGTGCAGGTCCGCCAGCGCCCGGGCGAGCGCGACGACGACGGTCGCCACCTCCCCGACGTCCAGCGGGCCGCGCGCCGCCACGAGCGAGCCGAGACTGCCCCCCGCGGCGAGGTCGAGCACGACGGCCGGCGGGGTCTCGACGATCCGGCGCACCGCCAGGACGTTCGGGTGACGCACGCGCAGCCGCTCGCCCAACGGCAGGACTCCCCCGCGGTAGACCTTGACCGCCACCCGCTCGCCGGTGCTCCGGTCCACCGCGAGCCAGACGTCGGCCGCGGCACCCGAACCCACCGGCCGAAGCATGCGACAGCCGGCGACCCCGTCCCCTGGGGCGACGCCCTGCGCCGCCCGGTACTCGACTCCCATGGCCCCATGCCACCACGGCTGCCATGATCGCCGCCCGGGTTGTCCACAGGAGTCCGCGCCCGCTGCGGGGGGCTGCTCGGGGACGGCTACGGTGCCGCCCGTGGCCCCTTCGCATCCCCCACCACCCGCAGTGGACGTTGCCGTCGTCGGCGCCGGCCTGGCCGGCCTCGCCGCCGCCCGCACCCTGCTGGGAAACGGGCTCGCGGTCGCGGTGCTGGAGAGTTCCGACGGCGTGGGTGGGCGGGTCCGCACCGACGTCACCGACGGCTGGCGCGCCGACCGTGGATTCCAGCTCCTCAACCCGACGTACCCGGCGCTGGGGCGTTACGTCGACGTCGCGGCCCTGCGGCTGCAGCCGCTCGGCATCGGGGTCGTCACCCTGCTGCCCGGCGGGCGCCGGGTCGTGTTCCCGGACCCGCGGCGCCACCCGCTGGGGGCACTGCGCGCCACGGCGGCCCTGGGGCCGGGGGGCGGCACCGACGTCGCCGGGCTCTCCCGCCTCGCCGGCCGGGCCCTCCTGGTCGGGGCACGGCGTCTGGAGTCGGCGCCGGACGCGGGGTGGCACCGCGCGCTCGACGCCGCCGGAGTTCGCGGCGGCCTGCGCCGTCACGTGATCGAGCCGTTCCTCACCGGGACCCTGGCGGACGCCGAGGGGACCACGTCCCGCCGCTACGTCGACCTGGTCCTGCGGTCCTTCGCGGCTGCCGCCCTCAGCGGGCCCCCCGGCGTCCCCGTCGGGGGCATGCAGGCCTTCGCCGACGCCGTCGCCGGTCCCGTCCGCGACACTGTCCACCTCGGGGTCCGGGTCGACTCCCTCGCCCGGGCCGGCCGGGGCTGGGCGTTGCGCACCATGGTCGGCGAGATCCGGGCACGGGTGGTCGTGGTCGCGACCGACGGTCCGGCCGCTGCCCGGCTGACGGCGCGGCCGGCACCTGCGATGCGGTCCCTCACGACGTTCTGGCACGTGACGGACGCCCCGCCGGTCGAGTCGAGCCGGTCCCGGTACCTGCACGTCGACGGGACCGGCGACCACCGGCGACCGGGCGGACTGGTCAACACCGTCGTGCTCTCCCGCAGCGCCCCGTCCTACCGGGCCCCGGACGCCACGGCGGGCGCCGAACTGGTGGCGACGACCGTCCTCGGCGACCGGCCCGAGACGGAGCCGCGCGCCCGTCTCGCCGCGGGCCGGGTCCTCGGGTGCGATCCGCGCGGCTGGCGGCTGCTCGTCACCCACGCCGTGCCGCGGGCCTTGCCGGTCGCCCTGCCCGCGCTGGACGTGCGGGCCCCCGTCGACCTCGGCGACGGGCTGATCGTGGTCGGCGACCACCGCGACACCCCGTCGATCCAGGGTGCCCTGGCATCCGGGCGGCGAGGTGCCCGCGCGGCGCTGCACCACCTCGCCGGCACCCCGCTCGTGCCCTCCCCCCGGGAGGCCACCGGTGCCCGCTGACGTCCCCACGATCGTCGCGACGTCGGGCGGATGGGTGCCCGGCCGCCGGACCAGGGTGGCGCTCGGTCCGCTGGTCCGCCATGCCCTCGACCTCTCTGGGGTGTCGAGCCGGGCACCCCGGGTGACGTTCGTCGGCACCGCGGGCGGCGACCAGGCGTACTGGACGGCCTGGGCGCTCGAGGCCGCGGCGGACGCCGGGGTCGACGGCGCCGTGCTGTCGCTGTTCCCCATGCCGAACGTGGACGACGTGGCGGGGCTCCTCCACGGCAGTGACGTGGTGTGGGTGAACGGCGGGTCGGTCGCCAACCTCCTTGCGGTGTGGCGGGTCCACGGGCTGGACCGCCTCATGCGCGAGGCGTGGCGGGCCGGTGTCGTCCTCGGCGGGGTGAGCGCGGGGTCCATCTGCTGGCACACCGGGGGGACCACCGACTCGTTCGGACCGGACCTGCGCCCGGTCACGGACGGGCTGGCGTTCCTGCCGTACGGCAACGGGGTCCACTACGACACCGAGGCGGGACGCCGCCCCCTGCTGCACCGGCTGGTGGCCGAGGGCACGCTGCCGCTGTCCTACGCCACGGACGACGGCGTCGGCATCGTGTACCGGGGGACGGAGCCCGCCGACGTCGTGTCCGAACGCGACGGCGCGGCCGCATACCGGGTCGAGGCCCACGACGGGTCGGCCGTCGAGACGCGGCTCGACCCCAGGCGCCTGCCCTGAGGACGGGGACCGGACGATGGAGCTCACCCTGCTCGGGACCGGGTCGGCGGACGGTTGGCCCAACCCGTTCTGCGACTGCCGGTCGTGTGACGAGCAGCGCGTGCTGCCGCGGGCGTCCACGTCCGTCCTGGTCGACGGGACGGTGCTGCTGGACTGCGGTCCGGAGACCCCGCGCCAGGCCCTGCGGGCGGGACGCTCGTTGTCGGGCCTGCGGGTGGTGTGGGTGGGCCACGCCCACCCCGACCACACATCGCCGATGGCGGCGCTCACCCGGGCCTGGGCGGCCGCCGCGGGCACCGCGGTGGCCCCGCTGACCATCGTGGGACCGGCCGCAGCCGTCGACCCGTGGCAGCCCTGGGTGGGCCCCGGCGACACGGTGAGTCTGCGACCGGTACGGGCCGGCGACGACGTCGAGGTCGGGGGGTACCGGTTCGAGGCGTTGCCAGCGGCTCACGACGCGCCCGGCGAAGCCCTCCTGTGCCTGGTCACCGGGCCGGGTGGCGCCCGCGTCCTGTACGGCACCGACACCGGGGCCCTGCCGGCGGCGACCCTGGAGCTGCTGCCACGCTCGCCGCTGGACGCGGTCCTCCTGGACGAGACCTTCGGCACCCGCGCCGACCTGGCGGCCCGCGGGCAGCACCTCGACCTGCCGGGCCTGGGGCACCAGGTGGACCGCCTGCGCAGCCACGGGGCCGTGGGACCCGCCACCGAGGTCGTCGCAGTCCACATGTCGCATCACAACCCGCCGGAGCCTGAACTCACGACGGCCCTGGCGGCCCACGGCGCCCGGCCGGGCCGCGACGGTGAGACCATCGTCCTCGGGTCGCCGGGGCCCCGTGCGGCCCCCGCCCCGGCCACGGGTCCGCCGGCCCGTCCCCCTCGGCGGGTACTCGTACTCGGCGGCGCCCGATCCGGGAAGAGCACGCTCGCCGAGCAGCTCCTGGCCGACGTGCCGGACGCCGTGTACGTCGCGACCGGGCACCCAGCCGATCCGTCCGCCGACCCCGAGTGGGCGGCTCGTGTCGCCCGTCACCGCGACCGCCGCCCCCCGGGGTGGCGCACCGTCGAGCGCCTCGACGTCGCGGGCCTCCTGCGGCAGGCGGGGCCGCCGGTCCTGGTCGACTGCCTGACGCTGTGGCTCTCGCGGACGCTGGACCAGGCGGGGGCCTGGGAGTCGCATCCGGGCTGGCAGAAGCGTGCGGACGCCGCGATCGCGGACCTCGCCTCGGCGTGGCGGGGGGCGTGCCGGACCGTGGTCGCGGTCTCCAACGAGGTCGGGTCCGGCGTCGTTCCCGCCACCGCCGCGGGTCGGGTCTTCCGGGACCTCCAGGGCCGGCTCAACGCCGTCCTCGCGGCCGACGCCGACGACGCGGTGCTCGTCGTCGCCGGCCGGGCACTCCCGCTCCCGGCGGCCGGACCCGCCCCCGTCCTCCCCGGAGGCGGCCCGTGACCGGTCGTCCGGACACCGACCTCGGGACGGCACTGGTCGAGGCCGGCGCCGTCCACCTGGCCCCCCCGGACGGCGCGGCCGCCGGCGCCGCCCGGGCCCGCATCGACGCCCGGGCCAAGCCACCCGGCAGCCTGGGCGCCGCGGAGGACCTCGCCGTGTGGTGGGCCGGGGTCCGCGGCCAGCCCGACCCGTCGCCGCCCGGTCGGGCCGCCCTCGTCGTCCTCGCGGGCGATCACGGCATCACCGGACGCCAGGTCTCCGCCTACCCCGCCGCGGTCACCGCCGCCATGGTTCGCACCTTCCTTGACGGGGGCGCGGCGGCATCGGTCCTCGCTCGGGAGGCCGGCGTGGCGCTGCACGTCGTGGACGTCGCCGTCGACACCGACTGGGAGGGGGTGGACCTACCGGCAGCCGTCACCGCCGGCAAGGTCCGCCGGGGTTCCGGGCCGCTCGACACCGAGGACGCCGTCACCCCCGACGAGCTCCACGCGGCCGTCGCCCTCGGCACGCACCTGGCCGACTCCCTCGTCGATGCCGGTCACGACCTGCTGGTGACCGGGGACATGGGGATCGGCAACACCACTGCCGCCGCAGCGGTCGTCGCTGCCCTCACCGGGCTCCCGGTCACGCAGTTGGTCGGACGGGGGACGGGAGTCGACGACGCGGGCCTGGACCGCAAGCGACGCGCCGTGACAGCCGGGCTCGCCCGGCTCGACGTGCCCGGGACGGAGCCTGCCGACGGGTGGGAGGTCGTCCGCCGGGTGGGCGGCGCGGACCTGGCCGCGATGGCCGCCCTGTGCGTGAGAGCCGCCTGGCGGCGTACCCCGGTCCTCCTCGACGGTGTCGTGAGCGGCGCGGCAGCCCTGGTCGCCGAGTCGGTCGCCGGCGGCTGCGCCGCCTGGTTCGCCGCCGGTCACCGTTCCCCGGAGCCCGCCCACGGGGCCGCCCTCGCCGCCCTCGGCCTGCGCCCGGTCCTCGACCTCGGCCTGCGCCTCGGTGAGGGGACGGGGGCCTTGTTGGCGCTGCCGGTGCTCCGGGCGGCGGTGACCGTCACCCGGGAGATGGCCGCGCTGGCAGACGTGACGGCCCTGCTGCCGGACGCGGGCGCGAGCGGGTGACACAGCAGATGACACAGCAGATGACGCGGCAGGTGACACAGCGGTGACCGACCGGAGGGGGATCGCCGCCGACACCGTCCGGCTGTGCCTCGGCACGCTCACCATCCTGCCCGTGGGTGCCCCCCGGCGGGTGGACCGGCCCAGGGCGGCGGGCGCCATGGCCGCGGCGCCGGTGGCCGGGCTGCTGGTCGGCTCGGTGGCCGGCGCCGTCACCGCCGCCGGATCCGGCGCCGGGCTGCCGGGGCTCGTGGTCGGTGTGCTCGCCGTGGCCGCCGGTGCGCTCGCCACTCGGTTCCTCCACCTCGACGGGCTGGCCGACACCGCGGACGGGTGGGGGGCGGCGGCCCACGGGCAGCGGGACCGGGCGCTGGAGGTGATGCGCCGCGGCGACGTGGGTCCCGTCGGGGCCGCGGTCCTGGTGCTCGTCGTGCTCGCCCAGGCCGGATCGGTCGGGGCGCTCGTCGCGGCCCACGGGGCGGTCGCGGGTCTCGTCGTCGCCTGGGCGTGGGCGGGGTCGCGGGCGGTCGTCCCGCTGCTGTGCACCCGACTGTCCCGGCCGGCCCGGTCGAGCGGGCTCGGCGCAGCGGTGATCGGCAGCGTGCCCGTGCCGGTGGCAGTCGCGATCGCCGCGGTGGTCGCCGCCTCGGGCGTGGCCCTCGGCCCGGCGGCAGCCGCCGCGGCGGCGGCGGCGCTGGGCACCGGGGTGGGCGTCGCAGCCGGGGCCCAGCGGCGATTCGGCGGCCTCACCGGAGACGTGCTCGGGGCCGCCGTCGAGGTGAGCCTGGCCGTCCTGCTCGTCGCGCTCACGGCGCCGGGCCTCGGCGCGGTCAGCTAGGCACGGGTGCGTGCCTCG
>JBHJOS010000083.1:0-34403 GCA_050329415.1 Kineosporiaceae bacterium | reverse complement strand
CCGACCCCGGACACGAAGAGGTCCTCGGTGATGAACATCGCCAGCGGTCCCGACGGCGAGGTCGCGTGCACGTCGACGGTGAGGACCTTCTTCATGGGGTAGACGCCGATCCGGGCGGTCCCGCCGCAGTCGATGACCGCCACGGCGATCTTGTCGAAGGGGGCGGAGCTCCGGAACCCGTCGAAGGCCTGGCCGCCGGTGAGGTCGGCGATCCGTTGGGCGACGGGATGGATGCCCCCGCCGGTGACGGAGTACACCAGCGGGCGGTCGTCGGTGGGGTGGACGGTGAGCGGGCCGCCCCAGCCGCCCTTGCCCTTCTTGATGGTCACGGGCTTGTACTCGGCCATGGCTCCTCCAGTGGTGGGTGAGGACAGGGTGCGGGTCGGTGGATCATCTGCCGCCGGTGGGCTGCGGGAGGGCGGACAGCGGAGGCGGAGGGGTGAGGGGAGACCGGGGCGGTCGGGAGTGGGGGGTGGCGTCGGGGACGCCACCCCCCACCGCCTAGTTGGCGCTGCTGTACATGCCGACGCTGGCCGCCCAGGCGATGACCACGGACAACGGACCGGTGATCAGTCGACTGAAGAGGACGGCCGGGACGCCGACTTCGACGGTCTCCGGTTCTGCCTCGCCGAGGGCGAGACCGACCGGGATGAAGTCGCAGCCGACCTGCGGGTTGATCGCGAACAGTGCCGGCAGTGCGAGCTGCGGCGGGATGTCCCCGGCGCCGATCCGCTCACCGAGGAGGACGCCGACGACCTGGGCGATGACCGCCCCGGGACCGAGGATGGGCGACAGGATGGGGATGGCGCAGAAGATCGAGATGGCCAGGAGTCCCCAGATGTTGCCGGCCAGCGGCGCGATCCAGTTGGCGAGGATGTCGCCGATGCCGTCGCCGACGACGGCGCCGTCCTCTCCCGTCGTGCGGTTGAAGAACGGGTAGCGGATGAGGCCGATGATGACGGCGATGAACGCCATGAACGGCAGGATGTTGCGGATGACCAGCTCGATGGCCTCGCGGCCGGACTGGTAGAGGGTGCCGACGACCTTGCCGACGCCCTTGCCGACGACGACGAGGACCTGGCCGAAGCCGCCGCCGCCGGCGCTCTTCCGAGGTGCCTGCTCGGTGGTGGACATCAGGCCGTCACCTCCTTGTCGGTCAGGCCGCGCCGGGCCATCAGCCGCGCGGTGATGATCTCGGTCACGATGCCGCGGATGAGGATGATGACCAGGCCGATGAGCAGGTAGCGCAGGGCCAGGTCACCCAGCGGCAGGCCGAGGGTCGTGATGCCTGCGGCGATGCCGAGGTAGACGAACAGCTCGCCCCCGTTGGCGTGCGGGAAGAGCCCGGTGATGGGGTGGACGTAGGACACCGCGGAGTCGTAGAAGGCGGGCTTCTTCGACTCGGGCAGGAAACGGCCCATGGTGTAGGCCATCGGGTTCGTGAGGATGAACACCGCGAGGAAGGGCAGGACCATGTAGCGGATCGGGTAGTACTGCCAACCGGGCCGGGCGGCCATCCGGCCCAGGTTCTCGATCTTCTCGGGGCCCACCCACTTGATGACGGCGTAGACCGCGGTCAGCAGGACGATGAGCAGGGGGACGATGCCGGTGACGAGGCCGAGGAACACTTCCCCGCCGAGCCGGAACACGCCGATGAACTCGTCGGCGGCGTTGGCGAAGTACCGCCAGGGTGGGGAGAGCGGTTCGATCTCCGGTTGCGCCGCGGCCAGGACGGCCGCGGAGAGGGAAAGCGCCATTGCTTCCCGTCCTTTCTCGAGGTGAGTGCGTCATCCACAACGGGAGGTGGTGCCGATCGGGGCGGGGGTCTCCTTCGAGGTCTGGGCGCGGGCGCCGGGCGGGGGAGGGGCGGAGGGTCTAGGGCCGGGCGGGGGTCGCCGGCGCGGTCGACGGGGGGGAGCCCGGTGACGTGCTCTCGTCCGGTGCCGCGGGCCGGTCGGGCCGCGGCCCCTGCCTGCGGGCCTGGCGCAGGGTCTCGGCGGCTTGGCGGGTGGCCTCGCGTTGGTGCTTGTCCAGGCCGTCGATCGGGTGCGGGCCCGCGAGCTCGGACACCCGCCGCCCGACCAGCGGTGGGAAGGGCCGGGCGCGGGTGAGCGTGGTGAAGCCGCGCATCTGCAGCGCGTGGCGGACGATCCCGCCGCGGTCGGCCGACAGGACGATGTAGACCCGCCCGCCGCGGTAGCGCTTGCCGGCCACCCCGGCGGCGACGGTGCCGTCCCGGCGCAGCTGGGCCACGTCGCGGGTGAACTGCCGCTGCTGGCGCCACGACAGGGCGGCCTGGACCACCAGGCCGGCGACCACGGCCACCAGCAGCAGGTAGGCGTCGGGCACGTTCATGCGGAGACCTCCTCGTCTCGCGGGACCTGGGACGGGGCTCGGGTCGGTGGGGCGGGCTGCGACGGCACCGCCGAGCGGGGCGGCCCCGGGGCTGCGCCCTCGGCCCCGCCCCCGGTCGCGCCCTGGGTCGCGCCCTGGGTCGCGGCCCCCGGGGTGGCGCCCGACTCGGCGAGGACGGCCAGCGCCAGGTCGGAGTCGCACACCAGCCCGTCCAGCAGGCCGCCGCGCAGCGCCCCGAGGACCGCGCGGGCCTTCTGCCGCCCGGCGGACACCCCGATGCAGAACGGGATGGCGGCGAGTGCCTCCAGGCTCACGGCCAGTACCCGGTCCTCGGCCGCCCCCCGGATCGCCCGGCCGTCGATGTCGTAGTAGCGCGCCGCGACGTCGCCCACCGGGCGCGCCGCCCAGAACGCCCGCTCCTCGTGGGGATCGAGGCCCAGGGAGCCGACGAGGGCGGCGGACGAGCCCTGCGTCGGGCTGCCGATCCCGACCAGCGCGACGTCGGCGTCGGCCGCCGCCTCCAGCGCCGCCGTGATCGTCGGCTCCCCGAGCAGGGCGTCGCGGGCCTCCCGGGTCTCGAACGCCACCGGCGCGTGCAGCAGCTCGTAGGACGCCCCGGTCCGTCCGGCGATCTCGCGCACCAGCTCCGCCCCGCTGACCTCGGTGGCCAGTGTCGACAGCCCACCGGCGAGCTGGACGATGGTGGCCGCGTACGTGCGCTCGGGCAGCGTGGCCGACGCCACCGCCTGCAGCGTCCGGCCCCACGACACCGCGACGGTGACACCGTCGTCCAGCACCTCGAGGAACAGCTGGGCGGCCAGGGACGCCACGCCGAGCAGTGGGTCGGTGCGCTCGCTGAGGCGCGGCCGGTCCGTGACCCGGACCTCCCGCAGGCCGAATCCGGACCGCAGCCGGTGCTCCAGCTCCTCGGAGCGGCCCGACAGGTCGTGGATCCGGATCTCGACGATCCCCTGCGCCAGCGCCGCCGACAGCATCCGGGACACGTTGGACCGGCTCGTCCCCAGCCGATCGGCCACCGCCTGCTGCGACAGGCCCTGCTCGTGGTAGAGCCGGGCGGCGCGCACCAGCTCGGCGACGTCACGCGGGGCGGGCACCGGCGCTCACCCCCTCGAGCACGGCGCGGGCGGTCGCCCGGGCGGCGTCGGCCGACGCGGCCGCGACCGCGGCCGTGGCCGCCGCCCGGCAAGCAGCCGGGTCGTGCCGGGCGAGGGCCTCGGCGACCGCCGGCAGCAGGGCCGGCGTCGCGCTGAGGCTCGACACCCCGAGCCCGACGAGCACCGCCGCCAGCAGCGGGTCGGAGGCCGCCTCGCCGCACACCCCGACGTACTTGCCGGCGTCGGCCCCCGCCCGCGCGGTGCCGGCGACCAGGCGCAGGACCGCGGGCTGCCACGGGTCGTTGAGCGCGGCGAGCGCCCCGAGCACCCGGTCGGCAGCGAGGGTGTACTGGGTGAGGTCGTTGGTCCCGACGGACACGAAGTCGACCTCGGCGAGGATCTCCGTAGCCATCACGGCCGCCGCCGGCACCTCGATCATCACCCCGGCGACCGGGAGTCCGGCCGCGGTGCATCGTTCCTTGAACCAGCGCGCCTCGTCGGGCGTCGTCACCATGGGCGCCATCGTCCACACCGTCGACCCGCTGGTGTCCCGGGCGTCGGCGATCGCTCCCAGCTGGTCGTCGAGGAGGTCGGTCCGGGCGATGAGCGCCCGCAGCCCCCGGACGCCGAGCGCCGGGTTGGGCTCCGGGGTCGTGAGGAAGGGCAGCGGCTTGTCGGCGCCGGCGTCGAGGGTGCGGACGACGACCGGCCCCGGCAGGTGACGCAGCACGGCCGCGTAGGCGGCGGCCTGCTCGGCGCGGTCCGGTGGCGTGGTCCGGTCGAGGAAGAGCAGCTCGGTCCGGAACAGCCCGCACGCGGTGACCCCCAGCTCGGCGGCCGCTGCGGCCCCGGCCTCGTCGCCGACGTTGGCCGCCAGCGCGACGGCCGTCCCGTCGGCCAGCCGGGCGCCGCCGGCCGGGAGGGCGGCGGGCCGGTTCGCGGCGTCCGCTGCCGCCCCCTCGCGCCGGACCGTGCCGTCGGCCACCCCGACCCGGGCCGCCCGCGAGACGGTGCCGGCGCGGCCGTCGACCACCGCCGTCTCGCCGTCGAGGAGGTGCCGGGCGGCCGGACAGGCGACCACGGCGGGCAGCCCCAGGGCTCGCGCGATGATGGCGGTGTGGCCGGTGGGCCCGCCCTCACAGGTCACGAGGGCGAGAACCGTCTCCGGGTCGAGGTCGGCGGTGTCGGCGGGGGCGAGGTCCTCGGCCACGAGGACGAACCGGTCGCCGGGGTGCGGCATGCCGGGCAGCGGGGCACCGGTGATCCGGGAGACCACCCGGTCGCGCACGTCGCGGACGTCCCGGGCGCGCTCGCCGAGGTACCCGCCGGCGCTCTCCAGCGTCGCCGCGAACCCGGTGAGCGCGTCCCAGGCGGCGCGGGCGGCGCCCGAGGCGGGGACCCGCGACGCGGTGGAGCCGGCGACCGCCGGGTCGTCCGCCATCAGGGCGGTCGCCTCGAGGACGTCGGCCGCCTCGCGGGTGCGGGCGGACGCCGCCCGAGCCCGCAGGTCGTCGGCGACCCACTGCAGGGCGTCGAGCGCGGTGGCCGTCGCGGCCTCGGGGTCGGGGGCGGGGGATGCGGGCGGCGGCTCCGTCGACGCCGCCCGCAGCCATGCCACCGGGCCGACCGCCCGGCCCGGTGAGACCCCGACCCCCCGCCACGCTCCGGCGGTCGGTGCGCCGGTGGTGCCGGTCACGATGCCCGCCGACCCGCTGCGCTCGCCCGCAGCCTCGCCGCCACGACCGCCAGCAGCGTCGCGGCCAGCGGCCCGTCACCCACCCGATGGTCGACCGTGACGTCGAGGGAGAGGTGCCGCCGCCAGGCCACCCCCGTCCCCGGGGCCGGGCCGCCGGTCGCGGCGGGGACGGGCCGCGGGTACGGCCCGGCGGCGGTGAGGACCAGCGACTGCGGCGGCGCGATCACCGACCGGTACCGGGTCACGGCGCCGCCGGTCAGTGGCGCCACCGTGGCGACGGCGGGGACGAGGTGCTCCGCCTCCAGACGCCCGCGGCGGGCCGACGAGACCGCCCGGGCGACCACGGCAGCCAGCTCGCGCGGGTCCCGGGCGTGCGGGTCGGCCAGGGCCGCGCTGAGGGTGCCGCGTGCCGTGGGCACGGCGAGGGCCACGACGAGCGGCCGGCCCGGCGGGACGGGTTCGGTGAGCCTGTCGTCGACCCAGCGACGGGTGAGCTCGGGTGTCTCGCGCAGCGCGGCGGCCAGCGCCGCGAGCAGGCGGGCCGCCCAGCCGTCCGCGACCGTCGCGGCCCGGGCGTCGGCCGGTGCCACGTCCTCGACGTCCACGTCGAGGCCGACCGACACCTGGGGCACGGCGGCGGAGGCGGCCATCCGCCGGGCGACGGCCAGGCGGACGTCCCGGCCGGGGCGCCCGCCGCTCAGTGCGGCCTCGACGTCCGGGACCGTGACCAGCCCATCGGGTCCGGACCCCGGGACCGCCCGCAGATCGAGTCCGGCCGAGCGGGCGAGCGCCCGGGCCCGCGGCACGGCCGGGACGGGTGCTTGGGGCTGACGCGGCGAGGGCAGCGGGCGCGGCGGCTGCTCCACCGGGCGGGCCGCGCGGGTGGGCGGTGCGCTGGCGGGCGGTGCGATGGCGGGCGGTGCGATGGCGGGTGGTGCGGTGGCGGGTGGTGCGGTGGCGGGCGGTGCGTCGTCCAGCAGGTCGATCCCGGCACCCGCCTCCGCGGAGTCGATGACGGCGATCGGCGTCCCGACCTCGACCGTGCCCTCCGCGACCAGGATTTCCTTGATCACCCCGCCGAACGGTGCCTCGACCTCCATGTCGACCTTGTCGGTCTGGACCTCGCACACGACGTCGCCGGCGGCCACCGTGTCGCCGGGCGCGACCCGCCACCCGAGGACGTCGCCCTCGGTCATCGTCATCGACATCTTCGGCATCCTGACCGGCACGTCGGGCACCTACATCGCCTCGACGAGGTCGCGGGCGGCGGCGGTGATGCCGTCGACCTGGGGGACGACCGCCCGCTCCAGCTGGGGGGCGTACGGCACCGGCACGTCCAGGCCGCACAGCCGTCGCACCGGTGCGAGCAGCCGGTACAGCGCGGATGACTCGGCGATCCGGGCGGCGACCTCGGCCATGAAGCCGACGTGGCCGGGTGCCTCCTGGACCAGCAGGACCCGCCCGGTCCGGGACACCGACTCCAGGACCGGCGCGGCGTCCAGTGGCGTGAGCGTGAGCGGGTCGACGACCTCCGCCTCGATCCCGAGTTCGGCGAGCGCCGTCGCCGCTTCCAGGCAGCGGCTGACCATGACCCCGGTCGCGACCACGGTGAGGTCGCGTCCGGGCCGGCGGACGACGGTGCGCCCGATCGGGGTGCGGAACGGCTCCTCCGGCACCGGGCCCGAGGTCCGGTAGAGCAGCTTGTGCTCGAGCACGATGACGGGGTTGGGGTCGTCGAGGGCGGCCAGCAGCAGGCCCTTGGCGTCGGCGGCGGTGCTCGGCATGACGACCTTGAGGCCGGGGACATGGGCGTACCAGGCCTCCAGGCTCTGGGAGTGCTGGGCAGCGGCACCGGTGCCGGACCCGAGCGGCGCCCGTAGGACCATCGGCACGCTCATCGCGCCGCCCAGCATGAAGTGGATCTTCGCGGCCTGGTTGACGATCTGGTCCATCGCCTGGGCCATGAAGTCCGAGAACTGGATCTCGACGATCGGTCGCATCCCGGCCAGCGCCGCGCCCACCGCGGTGCCGACAATGCCGAGCTCGGAGATCGGGGTGTCCCGCACCCGCTGCGGCCCGAACCGGTGGACGAGGTCGCCCGACACCCCGAACGCCCCGCCGTAGACGCCGACGTCCTCGCCCAGCAGGAAGACGCGCTCGTCTGCCGCCATGGCCTGAGCCATGGCCTCGCGGACCGCTTCGGCGTAGGTGATGACGCGCTCGGGGGCGGCGGCGGTCGTGTCGGTCGTGGTGCCGGTCGTGGCCGTCACGCGCCCTCCCCGGACCTCGGGTCCGCCGGGACGGCGGCGTAGACGGCGGCGAGCATGTCGGCGGGGTCGGCGTCCGGTGCGGACCGCGCGTCGCGGACAGCAGCGCGGATCGCCTCGGCGGCCTCCGCGCGCATCGCCTCGATGCGGTCGGCGTCGAGCACGCCCCGGTCGACCACGGCCGCCTCGAACCGGGCGATCGGGTCTCGGGCCTGCCACTCGGCGATCTCGTCGCGGGTGCGGTAGAGGTTCTTGTCGCTCTTGCTGTGCCCCTTCCAGCGGTAGGTCTCGCACTCGACGAACGTCGGCCCGTCACCGGCGCGGGCCCGGGCGACGGCCACGCCCACCGCCTGGTGGACGGCCTCGACGTCGTTGCCGTCGACCGTCACGCCGGGGATGCCGTAGCCGGCGGCCCGGTCGGCCAGGTGCTCGAGGGCGACGGCCTTCTCGGTCGAGAACGACATCCCGTACTTGTTGTTCTCGCACAGCAGGATCAGGGGCAGGTCCCAGATGGCTGCGAGGTTGGCGGCCTCGTGGAAGGCGCCCTCGTTGACCGCGCCGTCGCCGAAGAAGCTCACGACGACCTCGTCGGTGCCTCGCATCCGGGCAGCCAGTGCCGCGCCGGCCGCGATGGGGACGCCCCCGGCGACGATGCCGTTGGCGCCGAGGTTGCCGGTGGCGACGTCGGCGATGTGCATGGACCCGCCGCGCCCCCGGCAGTAGCCCGTCTCCTTGGCCAGCAGCTCGGCCATCATCCGGGTGAGATCGGCGCCCTTGGCGAGGCAGTGGCCGTGGCCGCGATGGGTCGAGGTGATCCGGTCCGTCGGGCGCAAGGCCGCACAGGTCCCGGTGGCCGCGGCCTCCTGGCCGATGGACAGGTGCATGGTCCCGTGCATGAGACCGCGGGCGAAGAGCTCGTCGACCGCCTCCTCGAAGCGGCGGATCCGCCACATCGTCGCCAGCGTCGCCGCGGCCGTGCCGGGGTCGTCGCCGAGTCGGGAGGTTTCCGTGGCCACCAGTGCTCCTTTGCACGTACGTGACGATTGCTACTCACCTATGTGAGACCATAGCCTCCGTCGTGTGATCTGGTCCACACCTCGCGCGAAAGTCCCTCGACCGGAGCGCGACATCGCAGATCACGCCGAGGTTCAAGGAGGAGCCATGGCCGAACGCCGCGTCCGCATCGCCTCGCCGCACGGGTTGCACGCCCGTCCGGCGGCCCTCTTCGTCAAGGCGGCAGCCGGCGCCGGGCTGCCGGTGACCATCGCCAGGGACGGCGGCGACGGCGACCCCGTCGATGCCGCATCCATGCTCAGTGTGCTGACCCTCAACGCTGCGCAGGGTGACGAGGTCGTCCTCCGGGCCGAGGGCGACGGCGCCGAGCAGGCCCTCGACGCCCTCGTCGCACTGCTCTCCGACGCCACCCCCTGACTCCCGGCCGCCGCCTCCCGGGCTCGCCGAACTCCACGAAAAGGGGCTTTCCGCCGGGCTCGATCCCGGTTTCGTGGAGTTCGGCGGCCTTCGGGCTCGGGAGTGAGAGGTCAGTCGCGGAAGAGGGTGCGGAGCTCGCCGGCGAGCTTGCGTGGCTGCCGCAGCACCGCGGCCGGCAGGGTGAGCCAGAACGACGCCGGGCGACGCCGGGCGCGGCGGGCCAGCCGACCGGGTTTGGTCGCCACGCGGTGAGCCAGGTCGTGGACGTAGGCGACCCGCAGGTCGTGGGCCTCGTGGCGGACGATGTGCCCGCATGCCAGGCACCGGGTGGAGTGGAGGAGCCGTCCCGCGTACCGCAGGTCGTGCTCGCCCTCGACTCCGCAGGCGGAGCACGCGAGAACGGCCCGCGTCACGGGGGCCCTCCGGTCACGGCATGTGCCAGTGGTGCGCCGCAAGGATGCGCTCGGCCAGGAAGAGGTCCTCGGGGAACGTGATCTTGATGTTGGCGGGCCCTCCGGGCAGGCCGCGGATGGGCAGTCCCCCGAAGCGCTGGACGCACACCGCGGTGTCCGTGCCGTCGAAGCCCTCGCGGTCGGCCGCCCGGTACGCCTCGAGCAGGGGCCGCGCCCGGAACGCCTGGGGTGTCTGGACGGTGACGAGGTCCTCGACCGGAGGTGCGTCCCCGTTGACCGGCAACAGGCCCGGCTGGGCCAGCACGGGCAGCGCCCCCCCCAGGACGTGTGCCGTGTCGATGGCGTCGGTGAAGAGCCGGGTCCCCGCCAGCGGCCGGGCCGCGTCGTGAATGACGACGACATCCACCTCTCCGGACTCGATCCGCGGGGCGAGGGCGGTGAGGGCCGCGAACTCCGAGGAGTGGCGGGTGGGTCCTCCGGACACCACGCCCACCGGGCGCCCCGGCGCCTCGCGCGACAGGATCGAGGTCACCTGGTCCCGGTCGGCCGGGCGGATCACCACGAGCGTGGCCACCACCGCGGCCACGCGGTCCGTCCACGTCAGCGACCACGTGAGGACGCGCCGTCCCGCGAGCGGGAGCAGGACCTTGTTCGTGTCGGCGCCGACCCGGGTCCCGCTGCCGGCGGCCAGCAGCACCAGAGCTGCGCGGGCGACCCGATCTGGTCGTCGCGGGCGGCGACCCCGTGCCGCACGCGCGGACGAGGGCGACACGAGCAGACGGTATCCCGAAGGCCCCGGGCGTCGTCCCGGGCCCACGGGAGGCGCGGCGGTGGAAAGACTGGCTCACCCGAGTGCCCCTTTGCACTTATGTGACGACCAACAGTCACTCCTGTGAAGATTAGTCTGTGTCGGGGGTCACGTCCAGGTGTCCGGCGGGGTCTCCGGGCCGCGATGTCCCGTTGAATGCCGTCGTGACCGGATGGCGTGTCGGGACCGGGGTCGACGTCCACCGGTTCGTCGCCGGGCGCCCCTGCCATCTCGCGGGGGTGGAGTTCCCGGACTCCCCGGTCGGTCTCATGGGTCACTCCGACGGCGACGTCGCGGCGCACGCCGCCTGCGATGCCCTGCTGTCCGCGGCCGGACTCGGCGACCTGGGGTCCGTCTTCGGCACCTCCGACCCGCGATGGGCCGGGGCGCCAGGGGCTGTCCTGCTCGCGGAGGCCGCCCGCCTGGTCCGGGCTGCGGGCTGGGAGATCGGCAACCTCGCGGTCCAGGTGATCGCGAACCAGCCGCGCCTCGGCCCCCGCCGGATCGAGGCCGAGGCCGCGCTCGGCGCCGCCTGCGGCGCCCCGGTGTCGGTGGCGGCGACGACGACGGACGGCCTCGGCCTCACCGGGCGTGGCGAGGGTGCCGCGGCGATCGCCACCGCGCTCGTGCACCGGCCCGACCCGCGGTGACCGGACCGCGGCGGCCGGAGCCGTGGTGACCGGACCAGCGGCGGCCCGCCGCGATTGCACCCCACGCTCCGGCTGCGGGTACGGTCGATGCCATGGCTCTCACGTCCGTTCGGGCGCGCCTGACGTCCGTCCAGGGTCGTCCCCGACCCGGCCAGGTCGTGTGGTGGGTGGTCGGCGCCGTCGTGGCGATCGCCGCCTTCACCGCCGCGGCGCTCGCCGCCCAGGCGCGACCGGCCGAGACCGAGGACGCCGCCCCGGACGAGGCCCCGGACGCCGCCGGGACTGCGGTGGCTGCGGCCCCGCTCGCCGCCTGACCGGCCCGTGACCCCGTCCACCTTCCGGCTGCACGACAGCCGTACCCGGCAGATCGTGCCGCTGGACCCGGTTCGGCCGGGGCACGTCGGGATCTACGTCTGCGGCGCCACCCCCCAGGCGTCGCCGCACATCGGCCACATGCGCGCCCAGGTGGTCTACGACGTGCTGCGGCGCTGGCTGGAGCACCGTGGGCTGGCGGTCACCCTGGTCCGCAACGTCACTGACGTCGATGACAAGATCCTCGTCAAGGCGGCCGAGCAGGGGCGCGAGTGGTGGGCCCACGCCTACCGGTTCGAGCGGGAGTTCACCGCCGCCTACGACGCCCTGCGACTCCTCCCGCCGACCTACGAGCCCCGAGCCACCGGCCATGCCACCGAGATGGTGGGCTACCTGGAACGCCTGGTGGTGGCCGGTCACGCGTACGTCGTCCCGTGCGACGCGGTGGACGGCCGACCCACCGCCGACGTGTACTTCGACGTCCGGTCCTGGCCGCACTACGGCGAGCTCACCCGGCAGCGGCTGGCCGATGTCTCGCCCGCCGACGACACCGACCCCCAGTTCGCGGGCCGCAAGCGCGACCCCCGGGACTTCGCCCTGTGGAAGGCCGCCAAGGCGGACGATCCCCCGACGGCTGCCTGGCCCACGCCGTGGGGCTGGGGCCGCCCCGGATGGCACCTGGAGTGCTCGGCCATGGCGACGCGTTACCTCGGCGCGGAGTTCGACGTCCACGGGGGTGGCATCGACCTGCGGTTCCCGCACCACGAGAACGAGCTCGCCCAGTCCCGGGCGGCGGGAGACCCGTTCGCCCGGGTGTGGATGCACTCGGCGTGGGTGACGACGGCCGGCGAGAAGATGAGCAAGAGCCTCGGCAACGTGACTGCCGTGAGCGCTCTGCTCGACCGGGTGCCGGGAGTCGTGCTGCGGTACTACCTGCTGTCGGCGCACTACCGGTCCACCATGGAGTTCAGCCTCGCCGCGCTGGACGAGGCGGCCGTCGCGTGGGGGCGCGTCGCCTCGTTCCTGCGCCGGGCGGCGGAGCGGCTCGGCACGGACGCGGTCGGGCCGCGCCCGGACGAGCCGTTGGGTGCCGACTTCGTCACCGCCATGGACGACGACCTCGGTGTGCCCGCCGGGCTGGCCGTGCTGCACGCCGTCGTCCGGGACGGCAACGCCGCCCTCGCCGAGGGCGACGCCGCGGCCGCTGCCGGGGCTGCCCGCGCGGTCGCGGCCATGGCAGGCGTGCTGGGCGTCGATCCGGACCCGGCCGCCGCCGACCTCGACGACCGTGGGTCCACCGCGCTCGACGCGCTGGTCCGCGCCGATCTCGACACTCGTGACAAGGCCCGGGCCGAGCGTGACTTCGCGACGGCCGACGCGATCCGGGCTCGCCTCGCTGCCGCGGGGATCGTGGTCGAGGACACCGCCGACGGCGCCCGCTGGTCCCTCGCCGGGCAGGACGGCTGATGGCCGGCAACTCCCGCCGGCGGGGTGCGGTGCGCCGGTCCGGCAAGGGTCCGTCGGTCGGCACCGGCGGTCACAACCGCCGCCGGCTCGAGGGCAAGGGTCCGACGCCGAGGGCCGAGGACCGCACCGGGCACCCGGCCCAGCGGCGGGCCCGGCAGGCCGAGGCCCGTGCCGAGCGGGACCCGGCCGCCCGGGCTCCGGGCTCGGGCCGCGCCCGGGGCCGGACCGGCAGCGAGTACGTCGCGGGGCGCAACGCCGTCGTGGAGGCCCTGGAGGCCGGCGTGCCCGCGACCGCGATCTACGTCCAGGCCGGCCTGCCGGCCGACGAGCGGGTGCGCACCTCCCTCACCCTCGCCAACGACCGCGGCCTGCCGGTGCTCGAGGCGACCCGTCCGGACCTCGACCGATTGACCGCCGCGGCCGTGCATCAGGGGCTGGCCCTGCAGGTGCCGGCGTACGACTACGCGCACCCCATGGACCTGCTCGGCGCCGCCGGTGATGCTCCAGCCCTGGTGGCGGCCCTGGACCGGGTGACCGACCCGCGCAATCTCGGGGCGGTGGTCCGGTCGGTCGCGGCCTTCGGTGGGCAGGGAGTGGTCGTGCCGGCGCGCCGGTCTGCCGGGGTGACGGCGGGAGCGTGGAAGGCCAGCGCGGGCGCCCTCGTGCGGGTGCCGGTGGCGCAGGCGGCCAACCTCACCAGGGCGCTGCAGGACTACCGCAGGGCAGGAGTGCTCGTCGTCGGGCTCGACGCGGGCGGGGACGTCGAGGTCGGCGACGTCGGGCGCCGCTTCGTCACCGACCGGACACCTGTCTGCCTGGTGGTGGGCGCCGAGGGCGAGGGCCTCTCCCGGCTGGTGCGCGAGACCTGCGACGTCGTCGCGAGCATCCCCATGGCGGCCGGCAACGAGAGCCTCAATGCGTCCGTGGCTGCCGGGATCGCGCTCTACCACCTGCGCCGGTGACGGTGTCGGTCCTGAGAGACTGGATGCCCGGGGCGAACCCGTTCGGGAGGCGGCATGCGGATCACTGAACTCGACCTGCGCAACTGGCGCACGTTCAAATCACTGGATGTGAGTATTCAGGATCGGCTGTTCATCCTCGGGCCGAACGCATCCGGAAAGTCCCACTTCCTGGACTCTGTCAAGTTCCTTCGTGATGTGGCGGGAGTTCGGGGGGGCTTGCAGGAGGCGTTGGCCGTTCGCGGCGGGTTGAGCCGAGTGAGGTCTCTGCACGCTCGCAACAACTTCCGGGGACGGGTGTACGTAGGAGTAGCGCTGGGGGACGACGTCACGGCTCCCAGGTGGAGGTATGAGCTGACCCTCACCGGCGAGAGAGGCGGTCGCAATCGGCCGCTCGTCGAGGCGGAGACCGTGCGGCGTGACGGTGAGATCGTGCTCGAGCGGCCGAGCCGTGACGACAAGGAAGACCCGGAACGCCTCACGCAGACCTCCCTGGAGCAGACCGTCGCCAACAAGGAATTCCGTGAGGTGGCGGAGTTTCTCTCGGGGGTACGGTATCTGCACCTCGTGCCGCAGATCATCCGTGATCCCGCGCGGGCATCGGACGTCGTCGACGACCCCTTTGGGGGGGACTTCATCGCTCGCATCAACCGGGTCAGCCCCCGCACCCGAGACGCCTGGTTGGCGCGGGTCACCGCCGCGCTGCAGATCGCTGTTCCGCAGTTCGAGAAACTGGGCGTCTCGGTCGACCCTGCCGGTCGGCCACACCTGGAGGCGGCCTACACCCATTGGCGGACAAGTCCTGCTCGTCAGAACGAAGCCGACCTCAGCGACGGAACTCTCCGGCTGGTGGGACTGCTGTGGTCCCTCGTCGAAGGAGGACGGCGCTCGGCGCCCGTCCTCTTGGAGGAGCCGGAGCTTTCTCTGCACCCCGCCGTCGTCCGGCAGCTGCCCAGTGTCCTGCAGCGAGCTCAGCGTTCCTCGCACGCCCAGATCCTCGTGACGACGCACTCGCCCGACATGATGCGCGACGAAGGCATCGGAGCCGACGAGGTGCTGATTCTCACTCCCACTCCGGACGGGACGCGAGCCCAACTCCTGGCCGACGACACCGGCGTGATGGCGGACCTGGAGGCCGGGGTTCCGCTCGCCGATCTCGTCGTCCCGATGTCGGCACCGCCGGGAGTGCGGAGACTTGCGAGGCTCGATCCGGTGGGCGCGTGAGGTGATCGGCGTCGTCGTCGAGGGTGACACCGATGTCGCGATCGTGACACGGCTTCTCGCCGAGGTCGACGTGGTGCCGAACCCCCGGAGGATCGTCGTGTGCGACGGCAAGGCGTCCTTGGATGCCCGGCTCCCCAAGTACCGCCAAGCGGCGCTCCGTTCCCCGTGGTTCGTCCTTCGGGACAGCGACCGGGACCAGGGGGACTGTGCTGCGGCGTTGCTCGCTCATCTGCTGCCTGAGGGGCCGACGGCCGGTCTCTGCCTGAGACTGGCGGTACGTGAGGCCGAGGCATGGCTTCTCGGGGATGCGCAGGCCCTCGCAGCGTTCGCCGGGGTGCCGGTCGCCCGGATCCCGCCGTCGCCGGACGACGAGCTCGATCCCAAACGAGTCCTGGCCGGTCTCTGTCGCCATTCACGTCGTCGTCACGTGCGAGACGGGGTTCCGCCTCGTGCAGGCAGTGGCCGTGCTGTGGGTCCGGCGTACAGAGCGTTCATCGAGGAGTACTGCGAGAGCTGGCGCCCTGCCGTTGCGGCCGAGTCCTCACCCAGCCTCCATCGAGCATTGAGTGCTGTGACGGCCATGGTCGCCGACGGGCGATGGACCACTTCTGAGTGACCCTGGAGTCCCGCGCACCCAGCCCCCCAGCGACCGATTCTCACCGTTCGGCCCGGGACGGGCCCCTAGCTGACTCTTGCGTCGGGCAGGGCAGTCCGCTTTGATCACCCCGGTTGTTCACGTCCTGAGGGGATTCGTCGTGACCTGGTTCCTGTGGCAGTCGATCGTTGCGCTCCTCCTCGCCTTCCTGCTCGGACTGCTCATCGGTTGGCTGCTCTGGAGCCGGCGCCCGGGCGCCACCGGTGACCGGGGCCGTCACGTCCGCTCGCCCGCCGACCAGAACGAGCTGACGAGGTTGCGGTCCGAGCTCGCCGCCGCCCGCACCGACCTCGACGTGCGCACCCGGGAACTCGCTGAGTGCCGGGACGCCGACGCCGGCCGAGAGACCGTGGCGCCCGCGGTCGACCCCGACCCGGTGACCTCGGCCCCGGAGGTTCCCGATCCGGCGCCCGACCGCTCTGCGGCGGCTGTCCCGGCTGCGGATTCCGAGCCGGTGGCGGATTCCGAGCCCGTCACGCAGCCGGTGGAGCCCCTCGCTCCACCAGTGTCGGCGCCCGCGGCGGCGCCGGTCACCGAGCCGGTGCCCGTCGTCGCCACCGACCCGGCGCCCGGGGCAGGGCCGGTCACCGAGCCGGTGGCTGTCGTCGCCACCGACCCGGCGCCCGTGGCCGTCGTGGTGGGTGAGCCGGACGACATCGAGCGGATCGAGGGCATCGGGCCGAAGCTCGGCAGCGCGCTGCGGAAGGCCGGCTTCGACACCTTCGCCACGATCGCCGAGGCGAGTGTCGACGACCTGCGGGGGGCCGCCGCCGAGTCCGGCATCACGTTCCTGCCGAGCGTCACCACGTGGTCCCGCCAGGCGCGACTGCTCGCGGACGGCGACGACGAGGGTCACCGTGAGTTCACCGCCCGGCTGCGGTCCGGGCAGGAGAGGGCCTGAGTGACGATGGCTCCTACGAACGGGCGGGGCCGTCGTGCCCCGCTGTGGGTGATCTGGCTGGTCGGTCTGCTCGGCGCTGCTCTGATCCTGTTGATTCAGCTCCTGCCCCTGCGGGACCGCGTTGAGGCGAGCCTCACGACACGGTCCGGTGAGGCGTTGGAAGCCTCCGGGTACGACGGAGTCGAAGTTCGCTTCTCCGGGCGGGACGGCGTGGTGTCGGGCGGCGGTATCGCCGCGGGCGACGTGACGGGCGTCGAGGCGGTGGTTCAGGACGTCGTCGGGGTCCGCGCCGTTCGGGTCGAAGACGTCGGCAGTGCGGCAAGCCGGGGCGAGACCACCGACGAGGCCACGGACGAGGCCGGCGACGAGGCCAGGGACGAGGCCACGGACGAGGGCGGCGACGAGGCCAGGGACGAGCCCACGGACGAGCCCACGGACGAGGCCGGCGACGAGCCCACGGACGCACCGAGCCCGGAACCCGTCGATCTGGCCGCCGTCCTGGCCGGGCTGCCCTCGATCACCTTCGAGCAGGGCTCCGCGGTCGTCACCCCGGAGTCCGGGCCGGTCCTCGACCGGGTGGCGGCCGCCGTCCGGGACTCCGGCCCGGGTCCCGTGGTGGAGGTCCAGGCACACACCGATTCGGGTGGCCGGGCCGCGTACAACCAGGCGCTGAGCGATGCCCGGGCGGCCGCGGTCCGGGACGCCCTCGTCGCCAGGGGTGTCGATGCCACCAGGCTTGCGGTCCGCGGCTTCGGTGAGTCGACTCCCCTGGTTCCCGAGGTCACCGACGCCGACCGGGAGCGCAACCGGCGCGTCGAGTTCGCCGTCCTGCCCCCGGCCTGACGCGACCTGAGCTTGGCGATGCCAAGCTCAGTCGTCGATGACGACGGGCAGCGGCTGGGTGTCGGCGCCGTCGACCAGGGCCCGCTCGTCGGGCCGGTGCGCCAACTGGGTCCCGATGTAGTCGCGGAGCGCCTCGGCCGTGCCGACGTCGTGGCCGGCCCGCTCGGACAGCAGCCAGCGATGCTCCAGAACTTCGTGGAAGATCTCCGCGGGCGGCAGCTTCCGGCGCATGTCCGCCGGGACGGCGCGCACCACGAACTCGAAGGCTTCGGTGAGCCACTGGTGGGCGATGATCTCCTCATCCTCGCCCTGGAGGTCCTTGGCCGCGATGTAGGAGTCGAGATCGTTGAGCAGCCGACGGGCCTGGTTCTCCTCGGTGTCGAGCCCGGTGAGCCGGATGAGCCGGCGCTGATGGTGCCCGGCGTCGACGACCTTCGGCTGGATCCGGACCGTGGTGCCCGTGACGTCGGTGGTGATGGTGAGCTCGCCGACGTCGAAGCCCATCTCGTTGAGCCGCCGGATCCGGGCGTCGACCCGCCACCGCTCCCCGCGCTCGAACGCCTCCGCGCCGGTCAGCTCCGCCCACAGGCTGCAGTACCGCTCGACGATGAGGTCACTGGTGGCGATCGGGTCGAACTCCTCCTCGAGGTACCCGGCCGCCTGCAGGTCCATGAGCTCGCCCGCGATGTTCACCCGGGCGAGGTCGAGGTCGTAGGACCGCTGGCCCCTGCTGAGTGTCGGGTGCAGCTCGCCGGTCTCGGCGTCGACCAGGTACGCCGCGAACTCGCCCGCGTCCCGGCGGAACAGCGTGTTGGACAGCGAGACGTCTCCCCAGTAGAAGCCGATGAGGTGCAGCCGGACCAGCAGCACCGCCAGGGCGTCGATGAGTCGGGCGGCGGTGCCCGGGCGCAGGCCCTGGCTGAACAGTGCCCGGTAGGGCAGCGAGAAGGGCAGGTGCCGGGTGACGAGGGCGGCCTGGAGCTCCTCGCCGTCCGTGCCCATCCGCCCGGACACGACCGCCGCGGGCTCGACCGAGGGAACGTCGAGCCGGGCGAGCGTCCGGAGCAGGCCGTACTCGTGGCGGGCGATCGGCTCGTTCGTCTCCTTGACGGCGTACACCCCGCCGGTGAGCCGGACGAACCGGACGACGTGGCGCGAGAGCCCACGCGGCAGCGCCGCCACGACCTCTTCCGGCCACTGCTCCAGCGGCAGCTCCCACGGCAGGTCCAGCAGGCGGCTCTGCGGCATCGCCGAGGTGATCTCGAGCGAGGCGGGCACGCCCGGATGGTACGTGCCACCGCCCCCGGAGGGTCCGGTGGTCGGGAGTTCAGCCTTCCCGACCACCGGACGTCACCGTCGGGGGCTCAGTTGAGCCGGTCCCCCGTCTCGGGGTGGAACAGGTGGACCTTGCCGTTCGGCTTGGGCCGAAGCCGGACCTTGTCGCCCCGGTTGACGTGGGACCGAGGGTCGGTGCGGGCGATGATCTGGCGGGCGACGGCCTCGCGCTCCTCGGCCGTCGTGCCGCCGTCGGAGGCGATGCCGTGCCCCTCGGTCGCGGTGCCGTAGACGAACGCGTCGGCACCCAGCTCCTCGACGACGTCGACGTCGATCGCGAGGCCGTGGCCGTCCGGCGCCACCTCGAGGTCCTCGGGCCGCACCCCGACGGTGATCTCCTTGTCGGCGCGGGCGAGGACGTCACGCTCGATGGGCAGGACGGTGTCGCCGAACTGGACGCCGTCGCTCGTCGCGGGGAACGCCACGAGGTTCATGGCGGGCGAACCGATGAACCCGGCGACGAAGAGGTTCCGGGGGTTCTCGTACATCTCGCGCGGGGTGTCGACCTGCTGGAGGACGCCGAAGTTCAGCACCGCGACCCGGTCGCCCATGGTCATGGCCTCGACCTGGTCGTGCGTGACGTACACCGTGGTGACGCCCAGGCGGCGCTGCAGCGAGGCGATCTGGGTGCGGGTCGCAACCCGGAGCTTGGCGTCGAGGTTGGACAGCGGCTCGTCCATGAGGAACACCTGAGGCTTGCGGACGATGGCGCGACCCATCGCGACCCGCTGCCGCTGGCCACCGGACAGGGCCTTGGGCTTGCGTTCCAGGTACGGCACCAGGTCGAGGATCTTCGCGGCCTCCTCGACCCGCTGGCGGATCTGCGCCTTCGGCACACCGGCGATCTTCAGGGCGAAGCCCATGTTGTCGGCGACCGACATGTGGGGGTATAGGGCGTAGTTCTGGAACACCATGGCGATGTCCCGGTCCTTCGGCGGGATGTCGGTGACGTCGCGGTCGCCGATGAAGATGGCGCCCTGGGTCACCTCCTCGAGGCCGGCGAGCATCCGCAGCGCCGTCGACTTGCCGGACCCCGAGGGACCGACGAGGACGAGGAACTCGCCGTCGGAGATCTCGAGGTCCAGGGCGTCCACCGCGGCGCGGTCGGAGTTGGGGTAGAGGCGCGAGGCCTTGTCGTACGTGACCGTGGCCATGTCAGGCTCAGTCCCTTCACCGGCAGGTACGTGCCGGACGATCCGTTGTGAAGGTGCCGGGGAACCCGGCCACCCGCAAGCTTCGGTCGCCGCCGCCGGTGGTCCCGGACGGCGGCGTCCGGAGCTGGGGACATGGTGCCCTATCGATGCAAGCGTTTGCATCCCCCAGTCGCCCGGTGCCCGATGGGCGCCGACCCCTCCGCTCAGGGCCGCGCCAGCGCGTCGAGCAGGGTGGGCAGCGCGCCGGGCCCGTCGACCCGCCAGCGGGCGGCGGTTGCGCCCCCGCCGACCTTGATCGTGACGTCTCCGGTCTCGTCGTCGAGCACCTCGAACGCGTGCTCGTCGGTGACGTCGTCGCCGGCGTAGAGCACCGCGGGGGTCCCCAGCTCTGCGCGCAGGGCGAGCAGTGCCCTGCCCTTGTCCACATCGACGACGGAGAGCTCGACGACCTCCTTGCCGAGCGTCGTCCGCACCCCCGGCCGCCGGGCCGGCCCGGCGAGCACGGCGTCGGTGGCGGCCTTCGCCACGTCCCGTTCCGCCCGCCGGGTGTGGAGGACCGCGCCGGCGGGCTTTCGCTCCAGGGCGGTGCCGGGCCGTGCCGTGACGATCGTCTCGATCTCGGCAGTGACGACCGCGAGGAGCGTCGCGGCGGCGGCGTCGAGCGGGGAGTGGGCGCCGGCGACCTCGGCCCCGTGGCTGCCGACCAGCAGCACCCCCGCGGGCGGGCGGGCGACCGAGCTGAGATCCGCGAGTGCCCGGCCGGACACCAGGGCCACCCGCCCGGGCCGGGCCACCGCCAGCGACTCCAGCGCCGTCCGGGTCGCCGGCGGCAGGGCGGCCTCGGCCGGGACGGCGACGATCGGCGCGAGGGTGCCGTCGAAGTCCAGAGCCACCAGGCCGTCGGCCGGGAAGCGGCGCAGCACCGCCGGCAGCCCGGACGGCAGCCCGGCCGCCGACCCAGGCAGTGATTCCGCCGCCGACCGTCCCGCCGGCCGTGCCGCCGACTCCGTCACGAGGCCGCCGCCGTCGTCATCGCGAGTGCTCCCAGGAAGGTCCGGGCCCAGCGGCCGACGTCGTGGTGGGCGACGCGGCGGCGCAGTGCCCGCATCCGGCGGCGGCGCTCGGCGACGGGCATGGCCGCGGCGCGGGCCACGGAATTCTTGAGGCCGTCGATGTCGTGCGGGTTGACGAGGACCGCCTGGGTCAGCTCGTCGGCCGCCCCGGCGAACTCCGACAGCACGAGCACGCCGTCCTCGTCGAACCGGGCGGCGACGTACTCCTTGGCGACGAGGTTCATGCCGTCGCGCAGTGCAGTGACGAGCATCACATCGGCGGCGACGTAGAGCGCGGCCATCTCGTCCCGGGGGAAGTTCTGGTGGAGGTACTGGACGGGTGCCCGGCCGATCGCGCCGTAGTCGCCGTTGATCCGGCCGACGGTGAGCTCGACCTCGTCCCGCAGCGCCCGGTAGGCCTCGACCCGTTCCCGGGAGGGACTGGCCACCTGGACCAGGACCGTGGAGCGGGCGTCGAGCATGCCGTCCGCGAGGCACTCGGCGTAGGCCTTGAGGCGGTGCCGGATCCCCTTGGTGTAGTCGAGGCGGTCGACCCCGAGCAGCAGGGTCTCGGGGTCGCCGAGGCCCCGGCGGATCTCGCGGGCACGGGCTTGCACCTCCGGTCGCCGGGCCAGGGACTCGAAGCCGGCGGCGTCGATGGAGATCGGGAAGGCCTCGGCCCGGACGACGCGGACCCGCCCGTCCTCGCCGGGGACGCCGATCCGTGACGCCCGGGTGGCCAGGCCCTTGGTCCGGCGGCAGGCGCGGAGGAAGTTCGAGGCGTCCGACCGGCGCTGGAAGCCCACGAGGTCGGCCCCGAGAATGCCCTCGATCACGGCCCGGCGCCACGGCAGCTGGCTGAAGATCTCGTACCCGGGGAACGGGATGTGATTGAAGAACCCGATCCGCAGGTCGGGCCGGTGCCGGCGGAGCATCGCCGGCACCAGCTGCAACTGGTAGTCCTGCACCCAGACCGTGGCACCGGGCCGGGCGTGCTCGGCGGTGACCGCCGCGAAGCGCTCGTTGACCGCGACGTAGGCCTCCCACCAGCTGCGGTGGAACACCGGTCGGGCGATGACGTCGTGGTAGAGCGGCCACAGTGCGGAGTTCGAGAAGCCTTCGTAGTAGTCGCGCACCTCGTGGCCGGACAAGGCGACCGGGACCAGCCGGATGCCCTCCGCCTCGAACGGCTCGCCCGCCTTGCCCGGGCTGCCCGGCCAGCCGATCCAGGCCCCCCGGGTCGCGCGCATCACCGGCTCGAGCGCGGTGACGAGGCCACCGGGCGAGCGCTGGTAGCGCGGCGCCCCGTCCGGTCCGGTCCCGATCCGGTCGACGGGCAGCCGGTTGGCGACCACGACGAAGTCGTCGACCTCGTCGGTCACCCGCTCGGCGAGGTCGCTGGGGACGTGGTCGGCCAGCCGGTCCGGCAGGTCGTCCTCGGGCGGCGGCGGGGTCTGGTCGGCGGGGTGGGTCCGGTCGGGGGAGTGGTCCACGGAGAGCGCGTCCGGGGGAGCTCGCACGACCGACGGTGGCGCCTCGGTCCGTCGCGTCACGGGGTCGGCCATGACTCGACGGTAACCGCGGGCCGCGCCTGACGCTGGTCGTCGGAAGGGCTGTCCCCGTTGCCCCGACTACCGTGTCCGCATGACTGGGGCGGGTGCGCAGCCGGGCCTCGGCCCGGCGCCCGCCACGGTGATCGGTCGCTACCGGCTGCTGAGGGAGCTCGGTGCGGGCGGGATGGGCGTCGTGCACCTGGGGATGGACGCCGACGACCGGGTGGCCGCGGTCAAGGTGCTCCGCCCGCACGTGGCCGTCGACCCGGATGCCCGGGCCCGCCTCGGCCGCGAGGCGGCGGCGCTGCGGCGCCTGAGGCATGCCCGGGTCGCCGAGATCGTCGATGTCGAGCTCACCGGGCCGCACCCCTACGTCGCCATGCGCTACATCCCCGGCCCGCCGTTGGAGGCCGTGGTGCGGGAGCACGGGCCGCTGGCCGGTGCGCCGCTGGCCGCTCTGCTCTGGGGCCTGCAGGAGGCGGTGTCGGTCATCCATGCCGCAGGCCTGGTCCACCGCGACATCAAGCCGAGCAACGTGCTGCTGCTGGACGGTGAGCCGGTCGTCATCGACTTCGGCATCTCACGGGCGATCGACGACGCTGCTCTGACGATGACGGGGATGGTCGTGGGGACGCCGGGCTACCTCGCCCCAGAGCTGCTCGCCGGGGGCGAGCCCAGCCGCAGCGCGGACTGGTGGGGGTGGGCAGCGGTCGGGGCGTTCGCCGCCACGGGGCGACCGCCTTTCGGCCGAGGCCCGCACGAGGTGGTCCTCGAACGTATCCGGCGCGGCGAGGCAGACCTTGAGCGGCTTCCGGCGTCGCTGGCAGCCCTGTTGCGGGCCGGGCTGCAGCCGGACCCGGCGCGTCGGCCCTCCCCGGACCAGCTGCGGGCCGGGCTGGCGGCTGCCGTGGGCCCGCCGCCCGCGCCGAGCGCCGCCACCGCCCGACTCGCCGCCGCACCCGAGGCCGCGCCGCCACCCGCCACGGTGCCGAATCCCACGCCGGCGGGGGTCCCTCCGCCCGGCACTCCAGCCGGCCCGGCGGCCAGCCCGCCGCCCGGCCCTCCGGTCGGACCGGCGGCGAGCCCGCCGACCGGCCCTATGGCCGGTCCGGCGGCGACCGCTCGGATGTCGTCGGCCACGCCCGCGCCCCGCAGCGTCACCTCGGCGCCCGCGCACCGGCCGCCACCGCGGCCGGCACCTCCCGCGGCGCAGCCTCAGCCGCCCCGACACCAGCCGACGCAGGCGTATCCCCGCCAGCCCGCTCCGGGGCCACCACAGTCGTATCCCCAGCACTACGGTCCGCCGCAGCAGTACGGCGCACCCCAGCAGTACGGCGCACCGCAGCCGTATGGCGCACCGCAGCCGCATGGCGCACCGCAGCAGTACGGTGCGCCCCCGACCGCGGCGCCGGCCCGGCAGGCGGCCGGCTGGGGTGGGCTACAGTGGGCGTGGCTGGCCGCGGTCGTCACGGCGGCCGTGGTCGCTCCCACGGGCGTGCTGGTCCTGGGCCTCGTCTGGTCGGCCGTCGCCCGGGCGGTGGAGTGGACCCGGGTGGCGCGAGCCCGGGACGCCTGGACCGCGGCCTCCCTCGGCCGGCCGGCCGGCTCGGTGGCCTCGGCGGTCGTGATGTTCCCGGTGCGGCTCGTCGGGGCGTTCGGCGTCTCCTTGCTCTGTGTCCTGCCGGTGGTGGCGGGGGCGGCCCTGGCCGTCTGGGCGAGGGTCGCCGTGCCGGGGGCCTTCCAAGGGGTGGGCCCGACGGTGTTCGCCCTGGTCGTGTCGACGCTCGTGGTCGCCTCGGCGTGGTGGGGGGTCGGCGGGACGGCGCTGCGGCGTGGAACCCGCCACCTCACCCTGCCCGTGACCCGCAGCGTGACGGGTCGCTGGGTCTGGCTGTCGGTGGCCGGGCTCGTGACCGTGGCGGCGCTGCTCGTGACCGCTGACGGTGGACCCGGCCCCGACTGGTCCCCCGCCTGGACGGTGCCACCCTGGCTGGCCCCGGTCCTCAGCGGGATCTGAGAGCCCGTCCCGGGTGCGGTGGGGCGGGGGGCCTGGTGGGGTGGGGCTGGGTCGCGCGAGGGCGGACACGGGTGCGGAGGTGGTGAACCAGGTGGTGTCCCGGACCCTGTGCAGAACCTACAAG
The DNA here is from genome assembly GCA_050329415.1 of Kineosporiaceae bacterium. GTDB lineage: Bacteria > Actinomycetota > Actinomycetes > Actinomycetales > JBBAYJ01 > JANNOG01. Next base: position 10,072 of record JBHJOS010000083.1, on the reverse strand, counting down.
TTCGGAGGTGGCGGCTCGGTGCCGGTCCGCGGGTGACCGGGCCTCGGGACGGGCTCCCGGAGGTCCGGGGCGGGGTCTCGGGGTCGGCCCGTTGGCGGGGGTGCCGGGCGGCGCCGGCTGACCCGTGTCGGCCCCGGGGATCCCTCGGCGGGCCGCCCGCGGATTTGTAGGTTCTGCAGAGCGCGTGGGGACACCACTCCGGTCCTCGCGTCCGCCATCGTGCCCGCCCCGGGTGCGATCCCATCGCACACCCACGACGATCACGGCCAGTGGGTGGCTCCCAGCTCCCGGGACACTGCCCGGGCTGCCCCTCGCAGCGCCCCGGTCCACTCGTCGAGCCGCGGGTCCGAAGGGCCCTCCGGCCATTGCGCGCTGGGGACGACGAGGCCGAGTGCCGCCACGACAGCACCGGTGCGGTCGACGACCGGCGAGGCCAGGGCGGACTCGCCGACGACGACCTCGTCCCGTTCCGTGGCCAGTCCGCGGGCCGCGATCTCCGGCAGTCCGGCGAGCACGGCCTGCGGATCCGTCACCGTGTCACCGGTCAGGCTGCGCAGCGGGTCCCGCCCGAGCAGGGCGCGGGCGGCCTCCGGGTGCCCGCTCAGCAGGACCTTGCCCAGTGCGCAGGCATGGACCGGCAGCGAGATCCCGGTCTCGGGCATCTGGCGGCTGCCGTCGGGCCGAGCCACGTGGTGGAGGATCATGACCTCGTCCAGCAGTTCCACCCCCAGCCGCACCGCGAGCCCGGTCGAGCGCGCGAGGTCCTCCATCCACGGCAGCGACCGCCCGCGCACCTCGTGGGTGTCGAGGTACACGCTGCTCAGTCGCACCAGGGCGGGACCGAGCATGTACCGCTTCCCGCCGGGCTCCTGCACGACCAGGCCGTGGGCCGCCAGGGTGCGCACGATGCCGTGCGCGGTCGACGGTGAGAGCCGGAGCCGCTCGGCGATCTCCGTGATGCCGAGGTGCCGGGACCCCTGGAGGGACGCGAGCACCCGGGCGGCCCGGTCGATCGACTGGATCACGGGAGCCCGGCCGATCCGGGACGGAGGACTCTTGACGTGATGACCATCACCTTCCTATCATATCGAACACCATTCGACGATGTCGAATAGCGTCGCCACTCGCTCCGAGTGGGACCCGCGTCCGGCCCGGCCCCCGGTGTCGGAGAGCTCGAGGAGGAGCTCATGGAATACAGGCTCTGGCAACGACTCGCGGCAGAACTCATCGGCACGGCGTTCCTGGTCTTCGTGGGTGTGGGGTCCGTCCCCGCCATGATCATCGTGAACGGGGACGCCTCCCCGTTCAGCGGCGCGGAGCTCGGGATCATCGCCCTGTCCTTCGGCCTCGTCGTGGTGGCGACCGTCTACGCCTTCGGTCACATCAGCGGCAACCACATCAACCCCGCGGTCACCCTCGCCCTCGCGGCGACCGGGAAGTTCCCCTGGCGAGAGGTGCCCGCCTACCTGGTCGCGCAGGTCGTCGGCGCGATCGTGGGTGCCCTCGGCATCATCGCGGTCCTCGGCCAGGCGGCCTCGGACGCGGGCCTCGGGGTGGCGACCTACTCCGACGACGTCGGCGCCGGCCGGGCCTTCGTCGCCGAGGCCATCGGCACGTTCATCCTCGTCATGGGCATCTTCGGTGCCATCCACCGCAAGGCCCCGGCCGGCTTCGCCGGCCTGGCCATCGGCTTCGTCGTCTTCGCCGCCATCATCCCGGTGGCCCCGGCGACGGGCGCCTCGATCAACCCGGCGCGCACCACCGGCCCGATGATCGTCCAGTCGCTGTGGGGCGGGGACGTCCAGTGGGAGCAGTGGCCGGTCTACGTCCTGGCGGAGATCGTCGGCGGCGTCGCGGCCGGGCTGCTGTACGTGCTCATCTCGACCGAGAGCCGGCTGACGCCCAAGCAGGCGCAGACCGAGCTCACCCAGCGCGACCGGGCCGCCTGAGACCGGCCCACGGACACGGGAGAGGAACATGAAGAAGCTCATCAACGACGCTGAGACAGTGGTCGCCGACGCCCTGCGGGGAGTCGAGGCGGCCCACCCCGAGCTGCGGGTCGACCACGAGCACAAGGTGATCCACCGAGCGGACGCCCCGGTCCGGGGCAAGGTTGGGCTGGTCTCCGGCGGCGGCTCCGGCCACGAGCCGCTGCACGGCGGCTTCGTCGGCCCGGGAATGCTGGACGCCGCGTGCGCCGGGGAGGTGTTCACCTCGCCCACCCCGGACCAGATGCTCGCCGCCACCCGGCTCGTCGACGGCGGCGCCGGTGTCCTCCACATCGTGAAGAACTACACCGGCGACGTCATGAACTTCGAGATGGGCGCCGAGCTCGCGGCCGCCGAGACCGGGACCGAGGTCGTCCAGGTCGTCACCGACGACGACGTGGCCGTCCAGGACAGCCTTTACACCACCGGCCGGCGCGGGGTCGGCGTCACCGTCCTCGTCGAGAAGATCGTCGGGGCGGCGGCCGACCAGGGCCGTGACCTCGCGGCCTGCGCCGACGTCGCCCGCCGCGTCAACGCTGAGGGCCGCAGCATGGGCATGGCGCTGACCTCGTGCACGGTCCCGGCGGTCGGCAAGCCGACGTTCGACCTGCCCGAGGACCAGATGGAGATCGGCATCGGGATCCACGGGGAGCCGGGGCGGGAGCGGGTGCCGCTCGGCCCGGCCAGCGAGGTGGCGCAGCGGCTCGTCGAGCCGGTCGTCGCCGACCTCCCGTTCCGGTCCGGGGACCCGGTGATCTGTTTCGTCAACGGCATGGGTGGCACCCCGCTGATCGAGCTCTACGTCCTGTACGGCGAGGTCGCTGCGATCCTCGACCGGCACGGGATCACGGTGGCGCGCTCCCTCGTCGGGCCATACATCACGTCCCTGGAGATGGCCGGAGCGTCGGTGACCCTGCTCCGGGTGGACGACGAGCTGCTGTCGCTGTGGGACGCCCCGGTCCGCACCTCCGGGCTGCGCTGGGGGGTCTGACAGCAGATGACCGGAACCGACCTCGTGTCCGCGGCGGACCTGCAGGACTGGCTGCGCCGGTTCGCCGCCGCCGTCGCCGAGCGGAAGGAATGGCTGACGGAGCTGGACTCCGCCATCGGCGACGCCGACCACGGCATCAACATGGACCGCGGCCTGCGGGCGGTGGTGGGCAAGGTCGGGACCGACCCGCCGGGTGCCGCCGGCGACCTGCTGAAGACGGTCGGGATGACCCTCGTCAGCACCGTCGGCGGCGCCAGCGGACCCCTCTACGGCACGTTCTTCCTGCGGGCCGCGGGGGCCGCCGGCGATGCGGGCGAGCTGCCGGCCGATCGGCTCGGGGCTGTCCTTCGCGCCGGCTACGAGGGGGTCGTCGCGCGCGGCAGGGCCGAGCCCGGCGACAAGACGATGGTGGACGCGATGCTGCCGGCCCTCGAGGCGTACGAGGCGGAAGTTGCCGCAGGGTCGGGCGCGGCGGCCGCCGCAGCGGCCGCGGCGGCCGCCGCCGCCCGTGGCAGGGACGCCACGACCCCGCTGGTGGCTCGGCGGGGGCGGGCGAGCTATCTCGGGGAGCGTTCGGCCGGTCACACCGACCCGGGGGCCGGCTCCACGGCCCTGCTCTTCGAGACGCTCGCCGCGAGCCTCGCGGACGGCGACCCGGACGGCGACCCGGACGGCGGCCCGGTCGGCGCCCGGGACGGTGGCCCGGTCGGCTCATGACCGCCGTCGACGGGCGCCCGCGGGTCGGGCTGGTGGTGGTGTCCCACTCGGCGCCGCTGGCCTCCGCCGCGATCGCCCTGGCCGCGCAGATGGCTGGGGAGTCGCCGGCCCCGGTCGCCGCCGCAGCCGGGGCCGGCGGCGGGCTCGGCACGGACGCGGCGGCGGTCGCCACCGCGCTCACCGAGGTCGCCGCCCGCCTCCCCGCGGACGTCCCGGACGGCGGGATCCTCGTCCTGGTCGACCTGGGCAGTGCCGTCCTGTCCGCCGAGCTGGCCACGGAGCTGGCCGGTGACCTCCCGGTGCCGGTCCGGCTCTCCCCGGCACCGCTCGTCGAGGGTCTCGTGGCGGCCACCGTGCTCGCCGGGTCCGGCGCCGGGCTCACGGAGGTCGCCGCGGAGGCCGCCACTGCCGCCCGCGCCAAGGTGGACGCCTTGGGCGAGCCGGAGCCCGGGCCGCTGCACCCGCCCACCGTGACCTCCGTCGACGCTCCGGACGCGGCGGCGCAGATGGCGGCGGACGCGGCGGCGGACGAGGTCGATGTCGTCAACCCGCACGGCCTGCACGCCCGCCCGGCGGCGGTCCTCGTGGCGGCCGCCCGGCGCTTCGACGCCCGGGTCCGCCTCACCCGACTGGCCGAGGACGGCCGCGAGGCCGACGCCCGGTCCATCAGCGCGGTGTCGGCACTGGGCGCCCGGGAACGGGACCGGGTGCGGATCTCGGCGTCGGGTCCGGACGCCGAGGCGGCGGTGGCGGCACTGGTCGCTCTCGTCCGCGCCGGCTTCGGCGAGGGCACGGGCGATGCCGGTCCGCGCGGGACCGCCCTCGGCCCGTCGACCTCCGGTCCGGGGGTCGGTGCCGAGCCCGGACCCGACGACGCCGATCGCGACGCCCGGCACGGGCCGGGCCTCCCGGCCGCACCGGGCCGGGCGGTCGGCCCGGCATGGCACGCGGTCGCCGACCTGCCCTCGTTGCCCGACGAACCTCCGGGGCCGCCGGAGCAGGAGGCGGCCGCCCTGCGCGCGGCCCTCGACCGGGCGGCCGGGGCCGTGCGGGCCGCCGCCGCGGCGGCCCTGGCCCGGGCCGGCGCGACCGACGCAGCGATCTTCACCGCTCACGAGTTCCTGCTCGAGGACGAGGACCTCCTGGCGCCGGCGTTCGCCGCGGTGGTCGGCGGCGCCTCGGCCGCGCGGGCCTGGCGCGAGGCCGCCGAGGCCGCGGCGGTGCGCCTGGACGCCCTGCCGGACCCCTACCAGCGGGCCCGGGCCGCCGACGTCCGCGACGTCGCCACCCGGGTCCTTCGGATCCTGGTGGGTTCCGAGGGACTGCGCTCGCAGCCGGGGATCCTGGTCGCGACCGACGTCACTCCGGACGACGTGCTCCACCTCGATCCGACGATCGTGGCAGGGGTGGTGACGGCGGTCGGCAGTCCCACCTCGCACGCGGCCATCCTCGCCCGCTCTCTCGGCCTTCCCATGGTCGTGGCCGCCGGTCCGGGTCTGTCGACGGTGCCCGCCGGGACTCCGGTCGCCATGGACGGCGCCACCGGCGAGGTCGTCGTCGACCCCGGTCCGGACGAGCTGGCGCGATGGCGGGCGGCGGTCGCCGCCGATCGCCAGGCCCGGTCCCGGGCGCGCGAGCGGGCCGGGCGTCCCGCTGTCACGACCGATGGGGTTCGGGTCGCCGTCGAGGTCAACGCCCGCTCGGCCGACGACGCCGCGAAAGGTGCCGTCGAGGGCGCCGAGGGCGTGGGCCTGGTGCGGACCGAGTTCCTGTTCCTCGGTCGCGACGCCGCCCCGTCGGAGGACGAGCAGGTGGAGGCGTACGCCGCCGTCGCGCGGGCCGCCGGGGGCCACCGGGTGACGATCCGTACCCTCGACGTGGGTGGGGACAAGCCGCTGTCCTACGTCCCCCAGCCGGTCGAGGCCAACCCCTTCCTGGGCTTGCGGGGCCTGCGGCTGTCACTGGCGCGCCCGGACCTCTTCCAGCCCCAGCTGAGGGCGATTCTCCGGGTCGCCGCCGAGCACCCGGTCGCCGTGATGTTCCCCATGGTGACGACGACGGCCGAGGTCGTTGCTGCCCGCGACGCGCTCGACGAAGCCGCGGACGGCCTCGGCCTGCCAGGTGTCCCGCCGGGTCTCGAGGTCGGGATCATGGTCGAGGTGCCGGCCGCGGCCCTGCGGGCCACCCATCTCGTCCGGCTCGTCGACTTCATGAGTATCGGGACGAACGACCTCACGCAGTACACGCTGGCCGCGGAGCGGGGCAACGCGGCCGTGGCCGCGCTGGGAGATGCGCTCGACCCCGCGGTCCTGCGCCTCGTCGGCGAGGTCTGCCGGGCCGCCGTGCCGAGTGGGGTACGGGTCGCCGTCTGCGGCGAGCTCGCCGCCGAGCCGGGTGCCGCCGCCCTGCTCGTCGGACTCGGGGTCCGCGAGCTCAGCGTCGCCGCGCCTGCCGTGGCTGCCGTCAAGGACGCAGTCCGTGAGGTTTCGGTGCGCGACGCCGAGCGCCTCGCCCGCCGTGCGCTCGACCTGCCGGACGCCGCGGCGGTCCGTGCCGCCCTGGGCTGAGCCGGGCGTCGACCGGTCGACCCGGATGGGGCACCGTGGTCGGTGTGCCCGGGAGCGTGGACCTCAACGCCGACGTCGCCGAGTCCTTCGGCCGCTGGACCCTGGGCGATGACGCCGCCCTCATACCGTTTCTCACCAGCGCCAACGTCGCCGGCGGCTTTCACGCCGGGGACCCGGCGACCATCCGGCGGGCGTGTGCCCTGGCCGTGTCGCACGGCGTCGGAATCGGGGCCCAGGTCGCCTACCGCGACCTCGCCGGGTTCGGTCGGCGCTTCGTCGACGTCGAGCACGACGATCTCGCGGCGGATGTCGCCTACCAGATCGGGGCGGTGCAGGCGCTGGCCCGGGCCGAAGGCGGAGCGGTGAGGCACGTCAAGGCGCACGGCGCCCTCTACCACGCCGTTCATGAGCATGAGGAGCAGGCGGCGGCCGTGGTCGCCGGGGTCGCCGCCGTCGACTCCTCGCTGGCCGTCGTGGGCTTCCCCGGCGGGCGCCTGGCCGAGGCGGCGCGTCGGACGGGCCTGCGGGTCGTCGTCGAGGGATTCGCGGACCGCCGCTACGACGGTGCGGGACGGCTGGTGGACCGGCGGCTGCCGGGTGCCGTGCTGGCCGACCCGGCTGCCGCCGCCGCGCAGGCGGTCGCACTCGCCCGGTCGGGGGCGGTCGGGACCGTGTGCGTGCACGGCGACACCCCGGGCGCGGTCGCGATCGCCCGGGCGGTCCGGGCGGGACTGGTGGCGGCCGGAATCGAGCTGCGGGCACTGGCGGCGCCGTGACGGGCGGGTGCCCGCCCCCGGACCGGGGCACCGGCGACGCCCGGGTGGCCGCGGGCGGAGGGCTCATCCTCCGCCCGGTCGGCGACGTGGGCTGGCTGCTCGAGCCGAGGGTCACCGGGGACCCGGTCGGCGACGCCGCGACCGTCCTGCGCCTGGCCGAGGCGGTCCGGTGCGGGCCGGCCGGGGCACTGGCCGTCGACGTGGTGCCGGCGGCAGCGACCGTCCTCGTGACGGGGCCGCCCGCGCGGCACTCGGAGCTGGGTCGACTCCTGGCCGGGGTGGCGGCCCGGACCGCCCCGGGGGACCGGACCGCCCCGGGGGTCACGGCGGACCGGCGGCCCGGCCCGGCGGGGCCTGCGTCGTCCGTGTCGTCCGTGTCGTCCGTGTCGTCCGTGTCGTCCGCCGAGTCGCCCGGGCCGGTCGATGTCGTGCTCGCCGTGCGCTTCGACGGTCCCGACCTGGCCGACGTGGCCGGGCTCCTCGGGCTCCCGTCCGCGGGGGTCGTCCACCGGGTGACGGCCACCGTGTGGACGGTGGCGTTCACCGGGTTCGCCCCGGGGTTCGGCTACCTCGTGGGCGGTGGTCTCGCGGTGCCGAGGCTGGATATCCCCCGCTCGCGGGTACCCGCGGGCAGCCTCGGGCTGGCGGGTCCCCACGCCGGGGTGTACCCCCGGGCCAGCCCGGGCGGCTGGCGGCTCGTCGGCACCCTCGCCGACCCCGCGCCCACCCTCTTCGACCCCGCTCGCAACCCGCCCGCCCTGCTCCCACCGGGGACCCGGGTCCGGTTCGACGCCGCGTGGTGAGCCGGTCGCTGCACGTCGAGGCGTGTCTCACGGAGCTGCTCGTCCAGGACCTCGGGCGCCCCGGTCACGCGCACCTGGCAGTCGGGCGGTCGGGCGCCGCCGACCGGGGAGCCCTGCGACTGGCGAACCGGCTCGTGGGGAACCCGGAGCACCTGGCCGGGCTCGAGCTTCTGCTGGGCCTTGCCGGGTTTCGGGCGAGCGGTCACCTCACGGTCGCCGTCGCGGGCGCCGTCGCCCCGGTGTCGGTCGACGGGCGCCCGGCCGGGCGGGGGGCGCCCCTGAACCTGCGTCCCGGGGCCCGCCTCGATGTCGGTGCGATCACGGCCGGACTGCACGTGGTGGTGGCGGTCCGCGGCGGGGTCGACGCGGTCCCGGTGCTCGGCTCCCGGTCGCGTGACACCCTCGCGGGGCTGGGACCCGAGCCGCTGGGCGTGGGCGACCGGGTGCCCGTGGGTTCCGCCCCCGCCGCTCTGCCCCGGGTCGACGTCGCCCCGGCGCCGCCGCCGCCGCGGGAGGCCGTCCTGCGACTGCGGCCCGGACCTCGCCGGGACTGGTTCCCGGATGCGTCATGGGCGGCGCTGATGGGGGTCGAGTGGACGGTCTCGCCGGCGTCGAGCCGGGTCGGGGTGAGGCTGGAGGGTCCGCCGCTCGCCCGCACGCCGGCGGCGGCCGGTCGGGAGCTGCCGAGCGAGGGGATGGTCCGCGGGGCGCTTCAGGTGCCGCCCGCCGGCAGGCCTGTGGTCCTCGGCCCGGACCACCCGACGACCGGCGGCTATCCGGTGATCGGAGTGGTCGTCGACGCCGACCTCGACGGGCTGGCGCAGTGCCCGCCCGGAACGCCCGTGAGGTTCTGCTCGACCGGCTGATCCCGTGTCCGTTCGAGGTGTGAAGTACAGCCGAACGGACGAGTCCGGAACGCCATGATCAGACAGGAGATCCGGATACCTTCGGCGACGCTCTGATCACGGAATGGAGTCTTCTGTGCGGTCCGTCGTCTCCGCCTGCCACGTCGCCCACCTCGACGATGTCACCGGTTGCGGTGTCCTCGTCCGGCCCCGTCCGTCGGACGACGTGGCGTGTCCCGTCCCCGGTCCCAGCCTCCACGAGGCCGACCGCCGGGCCGTCCTGCACTTCCTGGACGAGCAGGGCTGGGAGCCGATCGAGGACGTCGACCAGGACCCCGGGTGCGTCGAGGGGTACACCGCCGACGGTCGCCAGGTCGTCGGCCTCTACGGGCGCCACCCGCTGCGCAACACCGTCGACGTCGACGAGCTCGCCGAGAGCTTCGCCGAGCTGCACCGCCGCGCCGGCGTGCTGCCCGCCTGAGCGCCCGGCCGTGGGGCACGGCGGGTCAGCAGGCCTGCACCCGTCGTTCCGGCGGCAGGGACCGCAGGGCGGCCACCTGGACGACCGCGGCCTGGTCGATGACGCGACTGTCGCCGTAGCGGCCGATCCCCCCGGCCCCGACGAGGTCCGTCCCGGGGTCCAGACCCTCCGTGGCGACCCGATCCAGCCAGCCGTCGACCCATGGCAGGAACTCGTCGGTCCCGCGGGCGGCGTCGAGGGCCAGGAGCTGCCGCGCGAGCACCGCGACGAAGGCCGGCGGCTCCCGCCACAGCCGGTCTCTCGTCCAGTGCCCGACAGCGGTCCGGGCGAGGGCCAGCGAGCGCTCGGCGCCGGCGTCGCGGCCCAGCAGTTCGCCCGCCAGCCGGTGCGCGCCGAGGGCCGCGCCCTGGTTGTACGTCCACGCCTGCCGGTGCCGGGTGCCGTCGGCGCCGACGTGGTCCGCGACGAGCCCGTCGGAACGAGCGAGATCGACGTCGAGGAACGCGAGTTGCCGGTCGACCAGCATCGCCGTGTCGGCGGACGGAGCCAGCCCCGTCGCCTCCGCCAGTCGCAGCGCCAGGAGTGCGGTGGGTCCCGACGCGCAGGCGTGCCGCGAGGTCACCCGCTCGTTCCAGCGGACGCCGCCGCGCGGGTCCTCGCCGCGCCGAGCCACGTCGAGCGCCCGCTCGGCCGGGGCCGCGAGCTGGGTGTCACCCGCCAGCAGCAGCCCCTGGGTGAGCGCCAGCCCGAGCCAGGCGTTGTCGTCGTGGTAGACCACGCGCCGCAGGTGGGGGCGTGGTGTGGCGGTCCAGCCACGCGGTGTGTCGTACCGGCCGAGGGAGCGCGTCACGTCCGTCACCGCGGTGTCCGGAACCCCGGCCTCGTGCGCCAGGACGGCGGCGTG
>JBHJOS010000108.1:0-12047 GCA_050329415.1 Kineosporiaceae bacterium | reverse complement strand
GCCGGCGGCATCACGACGATCCTCGACATGCCGCTCAACTCGATCCCCCCGACGACCACCGTCGACGCCCTCGCCGTGAAGCGGGCTGCCGCGGCCGGGCAGGTCCACGTCGACGTCGGCTTCTGGGGCGGGGCGGTGCCGGGCAACGCCGACGACCTGGCGGGGCTGCTCGACGCCGGGGCCTTCGGGGCCAAGTGCTTCCTGTGCCCGTCCGGGGTGGACGAGTTCGGCCACCTCGACGGGGTGGGCCTGGACGCGGCGCTGGCACGCCTGGCGGAGCGGGACGGCCTGCTGCTGGTCCACGCCGAGGACCCGGCGGTGCTCGACGCCGCGGCCCGCCCGGCCGGCACCCGCTTCGCCGGCTTCGTGGCGACCCGCCCGCCCGAGGCGGAGGCCGCCGCCGTGGCCCGGGTGGTCGAGGCCCTGCGGCGCACCGGCGGCCGGGCGCACATCGTGCACGTCGCCGCGGCCGAGGCCGTCGAGGTGATCCGGGCCGCCCAAGCGGAGGGGCTCGCGCTGTCCGGCGAGACCTGCCCCCACTACCTGGTGTTCGACACCGCGGCCGTGCCCGATGCGGCGCCGCAGTACAAGTGCTGCCCCCCGGTCCGCGACCCCGCGACCCGGGACGCACTGTGGCGGGCGGTCGCCGACGGGACGCTCGGCATCGTCGTCAGCGACCACTCCCCCGCCCCGGCGGACCTCAAGCACCTCGACACCGGGGACCTCGACGCGGCCTGGGGCGGGATCGCGTCGGTCCAGGTCTCGCTGCCCGCGGTGTGGACCGAGGCGCGCCGACGCGGCCACGACCTGATGGACGTCGTCCGGTGGATGGCGTCCGGCCCGGCGGACCTCGCCGGGCTGCCACGCAAGGGCCGGATCGCCGTCGGCGCCGACGCCGACCTCTGCGTGCTCGCCCCAGACGCGCAGTGGGTCGTCGACCCGGCGGCCCTGCACCACCGCCACCCCGTCACGCCGTACGCGGGGATGGGCCTGCGCGGGGTGGTGCGCGCGACCTACCTGCGGGGCGAGCCCGTCACCGGCGACCGGCCGCGCGGCCGGCTGATCTTCCGAGGAGACCCGTGATCGACCTCGCCTCCGCCGCCCTCGGCGGCCAGGTGATCCACGCGACCGACGAGCTGTTCGCCGACCGCCGCCACCTCGTCGACCCGCGCCCGCCGCGGTGGGACCCGGACACCTTCACCCGGGACGGCAAGGAGTACGACGGCTGGGAGACCCGCCGCAGCCGGGACCGCGAGGACCTGCCCGACCGGCCCGGCGACGCCGACCACGCGGTGGTCCGGCTCGGGGCGCCCGGGGTGGTGCACAAGGTCGTCGTCGACACCGCGCACTTCACCGGCAACTACCCGGAGGCGGCGTCGGTCGAGGGCCTCCGGGTCGCGGGCTACCCGACGGTGCGGGAGCTGGCCGCGGCGGCGTGGGAGCCGGTGGTCCCCCGCAGCGGGCTCGCCGGGGACACCGCCAACGCCTTCCAGGTCGAGGACCCGCGGGTGTGGACTCACCTGCGGCTCACCATCCACCCCGACGGCGGCGTCGCCCGGTTCCGGGCGTTGGGCGAGGTCGTCCCGGATCCGGCGTTCCTGACCGGGACCGTCGACCTCGCCGCCGCGGTCCACGGCGGGCGGGTGGTCGATGCGTCGAACCGGTTCTACTCCTCGCCCGAGAACCTGCTGCTCCCCCACCAGGCGGCCACCATCGGCGGCGGGTGGGAGACCGCGCGCCGGCGCGGCGAGGGCAACGACTGGGTGCGGATCGCCCTGGCGGGCGAGGCGGTGGTCCGGACGGTCGAGCTCGACACCACGCACTTCGTCGGCAACGCCCCGGGCTCGGCCGCGGTGACCTCGGCGGACGGGGCGATCCTGCTGCCCCGGACCCGCCTGCTGCCGGACACCCCGCACCGCTTCCTCGTCGCCACGCCGGTGCCGGTGCGCGAGGTCCGCGTCGACGTCTTCCCCGACGGCGGCCTCAACCGGGTCCGCGTCCTCGGCGAGCTGACCGGGACCGCGCTGTCCGGCCTCCGGGAGCGCTGGGGAGCGACCCCGGCGTAACGCCGCCGGCCGGTCGATGATCGTGACGAGGAGCGCCGACTCCGATCGAGAGGCCGACCAGGCGATACGGGATCCCTTCGACATCACGTGACGACGGTCCTCTGAGTGCCTGTCTCGGGATGTCGCGGGGTCGGGGTGATGGTGTCCCGGGACGCTATGCAGAACCTACAAATCCGCGAGGTCCTGGGGAGGCTTGCGTCCAGCGCTCGGGACGCACGCCGGTGCAGCCGGTGCAGCCGGTGGGGATGGGGTGGATGGCGTGGTTGCGCCCGGGTCACGGGCAGTCGTCCCTCGGCGGTCCCGGACGGTCCCGGACGGTCCCGGACGCCAGCCCCGCCCAGGGATCCGCGGATTTGTAGGTTCTGCATAGCGTCCCGGGACACCATCACCTCGACCACCACACCCCACCCGCGCTCGCCCCGTGCGACCGGTCCGACACCACGTGACCCCCCACCCCGCGACATTCGAGACAGGCTCTGGGACACCCTGGTCGCCCTCACCCCGCTGACCGTTACGGCGAGGACGTTCATGTCCCGCAGCGTCGATGCAAAGGAACGGTTGCAAAGAATTGTTTGCACACATAACCTCGCGTCATGTCCGAGACGGTGCGGCCGGATCCGCGGAGCCTGCGGGCGCTCGCGCACCCGCTGCGGCTGCAGCTGCTGGGGGCACTGCGGCTGGACGGGCCGGCCACGGCGAGCGCGCTGGCCCGACGGTTCGACGAGACCAGCGGCGCGACCTCCTACCACCTGCGCCAGCTGGCCCGGCACGGCTTCGTCGCCGAGGAGCCGGGCCGCGGCACCGCGCGGGAGCGCTGGTGGCGGGCGGCCCACCAGGGCACGAAGCTCGACGTCTCGCGGACCCTCGGGGAGCCCGACACCGCGCAGGCGCTGGACTTCATCCTGCGCGAGCAGCTGGAGATCGAGGTGCGCGCACTGCGGGCCTGGTGGGCCGGTCGCGAGTCGTGGCCGAAGGAGTGGCTGGACGCGTCCGACTCCAGTGACTGGGGGATGCGGCTCACCCTCGACGAGCTCTCGGCCCTCTCCCGCGAGGTGCACGAGATCGTCGACCGGCGAGCCGCGGCGACCCGCGACCGGCCGGCGGACCCCGGGACCCCCGTGGTGCGGGTCTTCTTCCGGGCCCTGCCGGAACGGCCACCGCCGCCGTGACGCCGCGAACGACGTTCCTCCTCGTTACTGCGCTCCGGTGGCTGCCGGAGGGCGCGCTGCTCGCCGTGCTCGTGGTGTTCCTGCTGGAGCGCGGCCTCGACCTCGCCCAGGTCGGCGTGCTGGCGGCGGTGCACGCCGCGATCGTCATCGTGTTGGAGGTGCCGAGCGGCGGGCTCGCGGACGCCGTGGGGCGGCGGCCGGTGCTGGTCCTCGCCGCCGTCGTCGGGGCTGTGGCGTTCGGCGTCACGGTCGTCGCCGAGGGGTTCGCGGTGTTGCTCGTGGCATGGGCCCTGCAGGCGGCATTCCGGTCGCTGGACTCCGGCCCCTTGGAAGCCTGGTACGTCGACCGGGCGCTGGCCGCCGATCCCCGTCACGACATCCAGGCGGACCTGGCGCGCGCCTCCTTCTGGACCTACGGCGCGGCCGCGGCCGGCGCCCTGGCCGCGGGCGCCGTCGGACTGGTACCCGGCCTGCCCGTCCACCCGCTGACGGCCGCCGTGGCCCTGGCGGCACTGCTCTCCGTCCTCCACGCCGGGGCGGTCGTCCTACTGGTCCGCGAGGAACCCCGCGCGAGGGAAGGTGGCGAGCCCTGCCACGGATCGCCCGGGCGACACCGGGGGTGGTCCGGGAGTCGACGACCCTGGGGTGGCGACACCGAGGCCTGCGACTCGTCCTGGCCGTCGAGCTCACCTGGGGTGCCGGGCTGGTGGCGCTCGAGATGCTGTGGCAGCCGCGCACGGCCGATGTGCTCGGGACGAGCGACGACACCTGGGTGTTCGGCGGCATGACGGCGGCGGCGTGGCTGGTCGGGGCGGGCGGGGCGCTGGCCGCGCCCCTGCTGGTCCGGCTGCTGGGCGGGCGGACGGAGCACGCGGCGGCGCTGCTGCGGGTCACCCAGGGCGCCACGGCCCTGGCCTTCGCCGCCGCCGGCGGCCTCGCCGGGGTCGTCGTCGCGTACGCCTTGTTCTACGTCGTGCACGGGGCGGCCAACCCGCTGCACTACACCCTGCTCCACCGGAGGGTGGGTGCCGAGCACCGGGCCACCGTGATCTCGCTCAACTCCCTCGTGGCGCGGGTCAGCGGCCTGCCCGCCGCCCTCGCCGTCGGGCTGCTCGCCGAGACCGCCGGCACGCCGCTCACCATGGCGGTGGCGGCCGCCGTGCTCGCTGCCGGCGCACCGCTGTACCTGCTGGCTGCCCGGGTGAGATAGCCGACGACGATCTGAAGATCGTCAGATCTGTTACTACAGTGCTGACACTTCCATGACCGTGGTCACGTCATGGCGGCTGCCCGCGGTGCTGGCCGCACCTTGCCGTTCGGCGACCGCCTGATGGCGATCCCGCTGTCGGCCATGTGGCACCACGCCCGGTGAACCCCACGGACGCGACGGCGTAGCGTCCGTCGACGTGTCCCGGTACCGGACGATCATCGAGCCGTTCCGCATCCACGCCGTCGAGCCGCTGCACCTGACGACCGAGGACGAGCGCCGGGCGGCGCTGCGCCGGGCCGCCTACAACCTGTTCTCGGTCCCTGCGACGGACGTCATCATCGACCTGCTCACCGACTCCGGCACCGGCGCGATGTCCCGCGACCAGTGGGCGGGCATCCAGCGCGGTGACGAGAGCTACGCCGGGTCCCCGTCCTTCCACGCCTTCGAGACCGCGGTGCGGGAGCTGTTCCCGTTCCGCCACGTCATCCCCACCCACCAGGGCCGGGCCGCCGAACGCATCCTGTTCTCGACGGTCGCAGGGCCGGGCATGGCGGTGCCCAACAACACCCACTTCGACACCACCCGCGCCAACGTCGAGGCGGTCGGCGCCGAGGCGGTCGACCTGGTGATCCCCGAGGGCCGCGACCCCGCCTCCCGGCACCCGTTCAAGGGGAACATGGACGTGGCGGCGCTCGACGACCTGCTGACGGCCCGCCGCGACGACGTGCCGCTCGTCATGGTCACCGTGACGAACAACTCCGGCGGCGGGCAGCCGGTGTCGCTGGCCAACCTCCACGAGGTCCGCGACGTCTGCGACGCCCACGACGTGCCGCTGTTCCTCGACGCCTGCCGGTTCGCCGAGAACGCCTGGTTCGTCCGGGAGCGCGAGCCGGGCCAGGAGGGCCGGGACGTCGCCGACATCGTGCGCGAGGTCGCGTCCCTGGCCGACGGGATGACGATGAGCGCGAAGAAGGACCCCCTCGGCAACATCGGCGGCTGGCTCGCCTGCCACGACGACGAGCTGGCCGAGCGGTTCCGGACCGTCCTCATCCTCACCGAGGGCTTCCCCACCTACGGGGGCCTGGCCGGGCGCGACCTCGAGGCACTCGCGGTCGGGCTCACCGAGGCCGTCGACCACGACTACCTGCGGTACCGGGTCCGCTCGACCGCCTATCTCGGGGAGGCGCTGGTGGCCGCCGGGATCCCGTGCGTCCAGCCGTTCGGCGGCCACGCGGTGTACCTGGACGCCCGGGCGCTGCTGCCGCACGTGCCGCCGCTGGAGTACCCCGGCCAGGCGCTCGCGGTGGCGCTGTACGAGGCCGGCGGCATCCGCGGCTGCGAGATCGGCACCGTGATGTTCGGCCGCCGCCCGGACGGCGCCGAGGCACCGGCCGCCATGGACCTGGTGCGGCTGGCGATCCCACGGCGCACGTACACGCAGTCGCACATCGACTACGTCATCGAGGTCGCGGCGGACGTCGCCTCACGCGCCGGCGAGCTCCGCGGGTACCGGATCGTCGACGAGGCGCTCGCGCTGCGGCACTTCACCGCCCGCTTCGAGCCCGTCGCGTAGCACTCGGGCGGCGACGACCGCGTCGTCGTAGGTCCCGACCCCATCCCGGCCGAGGACGATCGCCTCGAGTGCGTCCACGGCCAGGTGC
The DNA here is from genome assembly GCA_050329415.1 of Kineosporiaceae bacterium. Classification (GTDB taxonomy): domain Bacteria; phylum Actinomycetota; class Actinomycetes; order Actinomycetales; family JBBAYJ01; genus JANNOG01. The sequence continues at coordinate 5,941 of JBHJOS010000108.1, read as the reverse complement.
GACCCGGGCCGCCGCGACCGCGCGTGGCCCGGCCCGGCGGCCGGCACCACGCCGGAGACGATCCCCGACGTCAGCCTTACCGCCAGCGGCCGCCGCAGGTCCACCACCAGCCGGCCGGCGTCGCCCGCGACCTCCAGCCGCAGCCCGGCCCGGTCGCCGGCGGCCGGCTCCTCGACCGTGACGGCGGCCCCGCCCGCGAGCAGCCCCTCCAGCCGCCGCCCGCCGCGCACCCCGGACACCCGGGCGCATCTCCCGCCGAACTCCACCGAACCCGGGTGATCGACCGTGCGGACACCGGGTTCGGTGGAGTTCGGCGGCGGGTGAACCCTCTCCCCGGCGACGACGTGGACAAGGTCGACGACGCCGACGCCGATCGGCCCGCGCACCCGGACCTGGCACAGCTCGCCGACGACTCCCTCGGCCACCATCGTTGCGGCGAGCCGCACCGCGGGGACGCAGCGCAGCGGGAGGTCGGCCACCGTCCAGCCGCCGGGCCCCGCGGCCCACGCCGGGGGGCGATCGCCGGCGTCCCAGAGCAACCCCGGGTCCGCGACGACCACGTAGCGGCCCGCCGCGGCGGCCGCCGTCACCACCGTTCCGGCGTCGTCCCCGGTGCGGAGGTCGAGGACGTCCACCCCCGGGTGCGCCACCGCCTCCCGCCAGCACGGCGTGACGAGGACGACCCGCACCTGCACCCCGGTCGCCAGCGCCGCCGCCGCCCAAGCGACGCGACGGGCAGCAGCCCGGGGCCGGGTCGCAACGACGGCCACGCCGAGGGCCGCGATCATGGCGGCTCCTCCTCGCCGCCCGCCCCCTGCGCACCCAGCAGGGAGTCCGACACCAGCCGGGCCGCGCCGACGACCCCGGCCGTGTCGCCCAGCTCAGACAGCACGATGGGCAGGTTCCCCGTGGCCAGCGGCGCGGACCGGCGGTAGACGACGCTGCGGATCTCGGCGAGCAGGGGGTGGCCGAGCCCAGCGACCCCGCCGCCGACGACGACGAGCCCGGGGTTCGCGAAGCTCACCAGCGAAGCCAGGACGTGCCCGAGGCGCCGCCCACCGTCCCGGACCAGCCGGCTCGCGGCCGGATCCCCGGCCGCCGCGGCGTCGCCGACGTCCTCGGCCGTGAGCCGCCCGGCTGCGGCCAGCCGCTCGGCCAGCCATGGGGAACGGTCCGAGCGGGCGAGCGCCTCGGCGTCGCGGGCCAGCGCCGCCCCACCGAACCAGGCCTCGAGGCAGCCGGTGTTGCCGCACGCGCACACCGGCCCGTCGCCGTCGCCGCGGATGTCGACCCGGATGTGCCCGATGTCGCCGGCCGACCCGGTCACCCCCCGGTAGACCTGCCCGCCGACGACGATCCCGCAGCCGATCCCGGTGCCGACCTTGACGAACAGCAGGTCGCCGACGCTGCGCGCGGTGCCGGCGTGCAGTTCTCCCAGGGCCATGATGTTGACGTCGTTGTCGACCATGACGGGTGCTCCGAGCTCGCCGACCAGGACGTCCCGGATCGGGAACCGGTCCCAGCCGGGCATGATCGGCGGCACCACGGCAGCTCCGTCTCGCTGGCTGACTGGGCCGGGTACGCCCACCCCAGCGCCGTGCAGCTCGGCGAAGGCCCCCTCGGCGCGCAGCTTGCCGAGCAGCTCGACGACGAGGTCGAGGACGGGGCGGGGCCCACGGCGCACATCCGAGGGCGCCGACACCCGGGACAGCAGCCGCAGCTCGCCGTCGGTGACGGCGACGTCGACCGATGTGGCGCCGATGTCGACGCCGACGAAGCGAAGGTCCCGGGACAGGACCACGAGATGGGAGCGGCGCCCGCCTCGGGAGTCCGCGAGCCCGGCACCCTCGACCAGGCCCAGGTCGGCGAGGCGGTCGAGCTCGACGGCGACCTTGGAGCGCGACAGCCCGACCGCCTCGCCGAGCTCGGCGCGCGACGTGGCCCCCCGGTCGCGCAGGAGCCGGAGCAGGCGCGCCTGATGCCGGTTCTCCGGTCGCATCGCCACGCGTCGCATCACCACCTCCGGCCTCGTCGCCGACTCCGTCGAGCGTAGGGCACTTCCGTCGAGAAGAGAAGGACTTTGTTATCTGCAAGGCATAAGTGTCACGGTTGACAGATAGTCAGAAGGTTATATAACGTCTCGGCTATGCCAGTCCTGGCCGACGACGAGCTCGACTCGATCTTCGCGGCCCTTGCCGACCCCACCCGGCGGGCGATCGTCGCCCGTCTCACCCAGGGCGAGGCCGGGGTGCTCGAGCTCGCCGCCCCGTTCGCCATGAGCCAGCCGGCCGTGACCAAGCACCTGCAGGTGCTGGAGCGGGCGGGCTTGGTCTCGCGGCGCCGGGACGGCCGGCGGCGGCCGTGCCGTCTGGAGCCACAGCGCCTGCGGCAGCTGTCCGAGTGGGTCGGCGACTACGGCCGGTTCTGGGAAGAGAGCTTCGAGCGCCTCGACGAGTACCTCGACAACCTGCAGACCGAAGGAGAGACCCCATGACCGCTGTCACCCCTGGCGACCTCGAGCTCGACATCCCGGCCGACGAGCCCGTCATCCGCTTCCGCCGCTTCCTGCGAGCCCCCCGTGATCTGGTCTTCCGGGTCATGTCCGAGCCGGAGCACCGCAGGCACTGGTGGGGGCCCCGGTCCCTGGATCTCGTCGTGGCCGAGGCGGACCTGCGGGTGGGCGGCACCTACCGATATGTCAGCCGCACCCCCGACGGCCAGGAGTTCGCCTTCCACGGCGAGTTCCGCGAGGTCGACCCGCCCCGGCGGGTCGTCCAGACCTCCGTCTTCGAGGGATTCCCCGACGCCGAGTCGGTCGAGGCGATGGACCTCGTCGAGGTCGACGGCGGCACGATGGTCCACGGCCTGGTCACCCACTCGTCGATCGCCAACCGCGACGGGCACGTGAACTCCGGGATGGAGCCCGGCATGCGCGAGACCTACGAACGCCTGGACGAGCTGCTCGCAGCCCTCGTCGCGGCCTGAGTCACCCACCGCTCGCCCCGTCCCCCCCGACATGGCACACGGAATCGTCGTACTCGCAGTACTTGGCACGTGCAGGGGAGGCGTGAGGCCCCGATCCTGGCCCTTCGGGCCGGGCCCCCACGAGCACGAACGGCCCGTCGTCCTCGCGGACGAAGCCCTCGACGGATCGGCGCACCGTGCCTACGGTGGCGGTCCCGCCCTCCAGGAGGTTTCTCCCATGCGACTCGCCCGCCTGACAGCCGTCACCCTTTGCACCGCGCTGCTGGCTCTCGGTACCCCGATGGCCGCGCAGGCCGCCGATCGGTCGCCCGCCGAGAACCGGCCCGTCCGCCCGATCGCCGAGCTCGACCTGGAGCGCTACCAGGGCCGCTGGCTCCAGCTGGCCGCCATCCCGCAGTTCTTCGACGCCTTCTGCGACCGCGACACCATGGCCGACTACACCCTGCTGCCGGACGGGCTCGTCCAGGTGGTCAACACGTGCACGACCGCGCTCGGGTTCCCGGTTCCGATCGAGGGCCGGGCCCAGGTCGTCGGCCCGGACAGCAACGCCCAGCTGGAGGTCACCTTCGAGCGCGACTCCGCCGGGCAGTTCGTGTTCACCGGCGAGAGCAACTACTGGGTCATCGGGATCGACGAGCGCGACTACGACTGGGCGGTGGTCGGCAACGGCGAGCGGACCAGCGGGTTCGTCCTGTCCCGGGACCCCGAGCTGACCCCGCGGGAGATCGCCCGGGTGCTGCGGGTCCTCCTGCGCAACGGCTACGACCCGTGCGACTTCGAGATCACCGCCACCACCGGCGGCTTCGAGGAGAACCGGCCGCTCTGCCACGTCTGACGCGGGCGGCGGCGGTCGCCGGGACCGCCCCTCGCGGCTGGTCGGGCACGGCACAATGGCCGCCGTGCCCGACCAGCCGACCCTGCCCGCGCGTGTCCCCGACAAGCCGACCGTCGACGGCCTCGAGGCTCGCTGGGACGCGGTATGGCAGGAGCAGGGCACGTACGCGTTCGACCGGACGGCCACCCGGGACCGGGTGTACGCCATCGACACCCCGCCCCCGACGGTGTCGGGGTCCCTGCACGTGGGTCACGTGTTCAGTTACACCCACACCGACCTGCTCGCGCGCTACCAGCGGATGCGCGGGCGCGCGGTCTTCTATCCCATGGGGTGGGACGACAACGGCCTGCCGACCGAACGGCGGGTGCAGAACCACTTCGGGGTGCGCTGCGACCCGTCCCTGCCGTATGACGAGTCGTTCGAGCCGCCGGCCGAACCACCCAAGCACGACCGCGACTTCGTCCACGTCTCGCGACGGAACTTCGTCGAGCTGTGCGAGCGCCTGACCCGGGAGGACGAGAAGGTCTTCGAGGCGCTGTTCCGGCGACTCGGCCTCAGTGTCGACTGGGCGTACCAGTACGAGACGATCAACGCGCACTCCCGGGCGACCTCGCAGCGGGCGTTCCTACGAGCGCTGGCCCGCGACGACGCCTACGCCGCCGAGGCGCCGACGCTGTGGGACATCACCTTCCGCACCGCCGTCGCCCAGGCCGAGCTGGAGGACCGGGAGCGGCCGGGTGCGTACCACCGGATCGGGTTCCCGCGCCCCGACGGGGGCGAGCCGGTGGTCATCGAGACGACGCGCCCAGAGCTCATCCCCTCGTGCGTGGCGCTGGTCGCACACCCGGACGACGACCGGTACCGGGGGCTCTTCAGCTCGACGGTGCGGACGCCGGTCTTCGGTGTCGAGGTCCCCGTGGTCGCGCACCGGCTGGCTGAGCCGGACAAGGGCTCCGGCATCGCCATGATCTGCACCTTCGGCGACCTCACCGACGTCACGTGGTGGCGCGAGCTGAACCTGCCGACCCGTGCACTCATCGGCCGGGACGGTCGGTTCCTCGCCGAGGTGCCGGAGTGGCTGGACTCCCCCGCCGCCCGCGAGGCGTACGGGCTGGTGGCCGGGAAGACGGCGCACGCCGCCCGCGAGGCCGTGGTCGGCGCCCTGCGGGAGTCCGGCGAGCTGCTCGCCGACCCCAGGCCGATCACCCATCCGGTGAAGTTCTACGAGCGGGGTGAGCGCCCGCTCGAGATCGTCACGTCGCGGCAGTGGTACGTCCGCAACGGCGGCCGCGACGCCGAGCTTCGCGAGCGACTGCTCGACCGGGGCCGGGAGCTGCGGTGGCACCCGGACTACATGAGGCACCGGTACGAGAACTGGGTCGGCGGCCTCAACGGCGACTGGCTGGTCTCCCGGCAGCGGTTCTTCGGGGTGCCGTTCCCGGTCTGGTACCGGCTGTCGCAGGACCTCGAACCCGACTACGACCATCCTCTGGTGGCGGACGAGGCGACGCTGCCGGTCGACCCGTCGAGCGACGCCCCACCCGGGTTCACCGAGGACCAGCGTGGCAAGCCCGGCGGGTTCGTGGCGGACCCCGACGTCATGGACACCTGGGCGACGTCGTCGCTCACCCCGCAGATCGCCGGCCGGTGGGAGCGGGACCCCGACCTGTTCGCCCGGGTGTTCCCGTTCGACCTGCGCCCGCAGGGCCACGACATCATCCGGACCTGGCTGTTCGCGACGGTGGTCCGCTCCGACGCCGAGCACGGCTCGCTGCCGTGGCGGCACGCGGCGCTGTCCGGGTGGATCCTCGACCCGGACCGCAAGAAGATGTCGAAGTCCAAGGGCAATGTCGTGACGCCGATGGGCCTGCTGGAGGAGCACGGCTCGGACGCGGTGCGGTACTGGGCGGCGTCCGGGCGGGCCGGCACGGACACCGCCTTCGACCCGGGGCAGATGAAGGTCGGCCGGCGCCTGGCCATCAAGGTCCTCAACGTGAGCAAACTCGTGCTCGGTTTCCCGGTGCCGGTCGACGGCGCCGGCCCGGACGCGGTGACGGAGCCGCTGGACCGGGCGCTGCTGGCGGGTCTCGCCGAGGTCGTCGACCAGGCGACGGCGGCGTT
>JBHJOS010000177.1:0-16724 GCA_050329415.1 Kineosporiaceae bacterium | reverse complement strand
CGCTGTCGCTGTCGCTGTCGCTGTCGCTGTCGTGGCCGCTGGGTGCCCCGCCCGCACCGCGCGACCTGAGAATATCTCCGCTCGCCGCCTCGATCTCAAGGCTCCTGGTCTGCGGGTCGGCCCGACGTCCAGCGTCCCGGTCCGCAGGGGCGGCGTCATCCAGCCCGAAGCCCTGGCTGGTCCACCGGATCACGTCGTCTTCGGGTGCGTGGAGGGCGACCGGCCGGGTGGCGACGTTGAGGCCGGGGAGGGCGTCCCCACCCGATTCGGGGCGGTCGGAGGGGCCGGGGCGTTCGGAGGGACTGGAGGGGCCGGAGAGTTCGGAGGGACTGGAGGGGGCGGGGCGTTCGGAGGGGTGGGCTTCGGCGAGCCAGGCGTCCAGTCGGCCCGGCGTGGTCACGCTCTTCCCGTCCGGCCCGTGGACGGCCCATCTGGTGTCCTCGTGCGTGCCGAGCGGCACGGCCACGCCCACCGGGTGGGCGAGGCCCTCGCCCACCTGGCGGGCGAGGTTGCCGGCCGCGGCCGGGCTCGCGCCGGGGACCGTGATCACCAGGAGGAGCCCTTCGTGCTCGCCGCCGGGGAGGTGACGGCGCAGCTCGGTGGCGAGCTGGCCGGCGTCGAATACTCGGCGGCGGAACTCGACGAAGCCCCGGCCGTCGACATGGACCGCCGCCAGCCGCGTCCTGCCGACGAGGGCGAGCGCGGGCCCCGCGGCGGCCCCGCGGTCGCTTCCCCAGGGCGGTACCACCCACGTGTTCGGTACCGGGGACCGGCTGGTGTCCAGTCCGGCCAGCTGAGCCGCCTGCCCACTGAGCACGACCTCGGCGGCGTCGGGGAAGACCGCCGTGCGCGACTCGACGGACGGATGCGGCCGTCGCTGGTCGCCGGAGGCCACCAGCGAGACCCCGACCTCGAGCTGGGCGGTCCCCCGCAGGAACCACCCGACGGAGTCGACGGCCTCCGTCCTGCCACCGAAGTGGTTGCCGGTGCTCGCGAAGTCACCGAGCCGGCCCACGGTCCCGACGGTGGCTGTCGTCCAGGGTCGGTTGTAGGCGTCGGCCGGCGGGTTCGTGCTCTCGAGCCGTGCGCCGGGCCCACCGCCACCGGACACGGACGGCCCCTGACCGTGGTTCGTCGAGATGTCGACGGCGGCGGGCAGGCCGCGCGTGACCGAGAGCGTGCCGGCCAGCCAGCCCAGGGAGGTCGTCCACCGGAGTCCGGCGCGGACGACGGGCGTCCAGGTGCGGCCTTGCCGGTCCGTGTGGTCGGCGACGTCCTCGAGGGTGTACCCCTGGGGGCTCAGGAGCTGCTCGACGTGCGCCAGGAGAGTGGCGGGGTTCACTAGCCGACTCAGTGAGCCCGGCGCCCGGTCGGTCACCGAGGCACCGATGCCCGCCGACCTTTCGCGCAGGTCGGTCAGCGTGTCGACGATCCATCGGGCCACGTCTGGGGAGAGGCCGACCAGGCCCGCGGACCCGTCACCGAACGCGGGCGGGGGGAGCGCTGTGCCCGCGTCGTCGACGACGACGTCCACCGGGCCGCCCGTGGGCCCGGCCTGCCCGGGGACCGGCTCGGCGCCGGTTCGCGTGAGCGCACCCAGCGGAGCGGTGCGGGTCTCGATCAGCTCGACGTCGGCGTGGGGGTGGTCCGGGTCGCCTGGTCTCGTCGGGATCACGAGCTGGGCCAGGGCGCCGAGCCCGAGTGTCCGCAGGGTGGGCGTCCAGGTGACCCGGACCGCCGCGTGGACCTGGAGCGTCGAGTCGTAGCGCACCGAGGGTCCGTTGTGGGTGAAGGTCGAGTCGAACCGCTCGAGCGCCTCCTCGATGTTCCCCGAGCCACCCGACCCCTGCCCCGCGACCTGGACCCACGCGGTTCCGGTGCCGGTGTCCACCGACGGTGCACCCCCACCGCCCGCGGCCCAGTGGCCGTCGGCGGAACGGCCGGAGGGCAGCTGTCGTCGTTCCCTCAGGTACGCCTGACGGACCTGCCGCTCGATCACGGGCTCGGTCCCGGTGGTGCGGGAGGCGTCGCCGACCCGGTTGCCGGTGACCCGGACCTCGACGGTCCGGTCGAAGAACGCCCCCGGCAGGACGGTGGACAGCACCGCGCCGTTCCCCAGGATGGCGTCGAGCTGGTCCCGCAGGGCGTCCGGGGTGAGGAACGGCCCGAGCCACGAGGGCAGCCCACCCGACGGCGTGCCGTCCGCCACGAGGGCCTCGGGCAGATGGGCCACGAGCAGGCCGTGTACCTGGTCGGCAACGGTCCGGCCACCGGCGGCGGGTCGCAGTGCCACCGGGACGGCCAGCGACGACATGCCGGCCGCCGGCAGCTGGGTCGGGGGGGGACCGACCGTCGGCTCGTCCTGGGCGCTCTCGTCCTCCCGGACGGCGGTCAGGTCCGGCCCCGGTCCGGAGGTGCCCGGCGCCGGGTTCACCGGTCGCAGCAGGGACACGCCGCCCGGAACGCTCACGTGCCGGGTGGCAGTGGTCGCGCGACCCGGAGTGAGGAGTCGGAGCCGCCCCGGGGCCACCGTCGCGGTCACCTTCCACAGTGCATCCCCCGTGTGGGGGGTCGCCTCGGCCTGGCGCCACGTCTTGAGCCGCTCGGCGGAGGCCATCACTCGACCGCGACCGGTGGTGCGGTTCCAGGTCGCGGCGCCGGACCCCCAGATCGCGTGGGTCGGACGTCGACGCTCCGGTCGGGGGGCGGGGTCCGGCGCCGCGCGGGGCGCGGCGGCCGGCTGGGTCGGGGTGGCTGGGGGTTCCGCCGGCGAGGGCGCGGGCGCCTCCGGGACGGGAGGCAGCGTGCCGCCTCGGCCGGACAGACCCAGAGTGCCGCCGGCACCGCCCGTGTGGCTGGTCGTGACCGTCTGCCGGCCGGCCTCGCGGGTCCAGCCGTCGGTACCCAGACCGAAGGTGTACGTGCCGCGCTCGCCGGGGACGTCGGTCGGCGTGATCCTGTGCAGGTCCAGGGACAGGGTCAGGGTGACTCGCCTGGGCCCCGTGACGCTGGGCAGGGCGAGGTCGAAGTTCCGGCCGGGCACCAGGTGGCGGACGTTGCCCAGGAGCAGCTCGGGAGCCACGAGTGTCGCGAGCTCGGCACGCACGGCTTCGCTGGCCACGGGCACGCCGACGTCGGCCAGGACGGCCAGGACCGCCTCGGTCAGCTCGGCGGACCCGCCGACGGACAACGCCTGGTCGTCAGGCAGCAGTGGCTCCGCGTCGATCCGGGGCGCCTCCGGGAGGATCTGCGGGGCCGGGTGGGCGACCGTCCGGCCCAGGGCCGGCGTGAGCGGTTCCGGGACACTGAGCCGCACCCAACCGGTGAGTGCTGCCTGGTCCGGCCCGAGTCTGACCTCGGGGCCGGTGCCCGCCGGCACTGACCAGCCGACGGCTCCGGCGGCCGCACCGAGCAGCCGCCGAACCGCGGTCGTCGGCGCCGGGGAGTAGGGGCGACGGACAGTCCTGATCTCTATATCGAAGCTCAGCGAATGGTCGAAGGTGCGGACGGGGCCGGTGTAGGACACCGCCCAGTCGGTCGCCCGCTGCGCGGACGAGCCCAGGGCCCAGGTCCTCCGGTACCGGCCCGAGTACCGGACCGAGACACCCACCGAGACCCGTTCGGCGCCCCCGACGAACGACAGGTCGAGGTCCCCGGTGCCCGAGACCTCCTGGCCGAAGCCGGTGTCGGCCGAGGTGAGCTGCTCGACGCCGAGGTCGACCGTGCCCGTGGCCGCCCGGCCGGACCCGAGCCGGTCGCCGAGCCGGGCGTGCACCGAGACCACGGTCTCGGTCTCGGTGCGGGAGTCCAGCGTCGTCCAGCTCTCGGTGACGCCGGGGCCGAAGAGGCTCGGGGCGAGACCGAGCAGGGCGCGGGTGCTGAACGACGCCGCGAGCCTCGACCGGACGGCGGGGTCGGACGCGCGGTCGCCGAGCAGTTGTTCGATCCTCTTGACGACCTGGTCGGCGCCGCCCAGGTGCTCCACGAGGGCAGGGCCCAGCCCCCCGCCGCGGGCGCCCCCGTGGGGCAGGTCCCGCTCGTCCTCCGGCTCGGCCGCGCTCGGGGCGGGCCGCGGTGGTGCGGTGGCTCCAGGAACCGACCCGAGGGCGCCTTCGAACAGCCAGGCGTCCTGGGAGCGCACCCGCAGGTACGTCTCGGCAGGCTCCTCGACGGGCGGACTCACGCCCACCCACGGGGAGACGAGGCGCACCGTCACGGTTGCGGCGGAGGCGTACCGGGTCGACGGTCCGCTGTACGACAGCGACCGCCGGGGCAAGGACGACGTCGTGGTCCCGGTGTTCCGACTCCAGGTCAGCTCCCCCGTGCCGGCGCCGGTGAACCGTCCCCACCGTTCCTCACCGAAGGTGGGTGCGGGATCGCCGCCGAGGGGGAGGTTCACCGGTACCGCCACCCCGGCGAGCGCGCCGTCCGAGGAGCTGGCCGGCGCCAGCGTCCCGACGTGATGTTCGCCCTTGACCGCCAGGGCGGCCTCGGCGGTGTCCACGAAGGTCAGGGCGCCCAGTCTCACCGAGACGTGCAACCGCACCTCGACCGAGCCTCTCCGGCCCCGGTGGCGGACCGGTACCGGCTGGGAGACGACACCGCTGGAGGTGTACTGCGACAGCAGCGGCAGCACCGTGGCCTCCGAGAGGAAGTCGCGGACCGCCGACCCCACCGGGTCACCCGGCAGGTCGTACGCCGAGCGGGCGTCCCGACCGGCGTCGGCCAGGTTGGCGAGCTGGTCCAGCACCCGGGCTCGCACCCGCTGCAGGTTCATGGACTCGGGCACCCCGAAGAGTCCTCCGGCGCCCGTGACGGCCAGCCTCGGGTCGGTCGCGGGGTGTTCGTCCTCGGCGATGGTCCGGGGGACGTGGAGGTCGCCCGTGGTGGTGCCGGACGGCGACGGCGAGGCCGGACGGGAACCCGGAGGGCGGTCCCGTCCGGAACCCGAGGCCAGGGCCGGGGCGGTCCCGAGGTCCCCCGAGCCGAAGGGCGGCCGTGCCGATCTGGACCTTCGCCCACCCAGCGGGTGACCCGCGCGGTCGAGCGCGGTGTCGATCGACTCCGAACGCGGAAGCGCCCGTGCCCGCTCGGCGACGCCCGCTCCCAGTGAGCCGACCGTCGCGGACCGCGGGAAGGCCAGGTCGGTGTCGACGGGCACCCGGTCGGTGCGCTCGCCCTGGTTCCCGTGGCGCAGGACGACCGTCAGCGTGGCGGGCACCCGGAAGTGGGTCCACGTCCCGGGGCTGGAGCTGACGTAGTTGAACTCGTTCCGGACAACGTGGCCGATCCCGGAACGTCGGACCCCACGGACACCGAGCCGCAGACTCAGGGCGACGCCGACCGGTCCGGGGAGCGTGACGCTGGCTCCGCCGACCAGTGAACCCGTCCCCTGCATGGCCAGGGCCGTGCTGCCGGTGGACTCGCCGACCAGGACGACCGACCGGGTGGTCCCGCTGCGGTCATCGCCCGCCGCCTGGGGCGAGGTGACCTCTCCCGTGCCCCGGGCCGGGCCGAGCCCGACCGAGACGGTGACCCCGGGGAGCTCGGGCACCGGGACCGTGACGCCGCCGTCGTAGAGCCGGTGGGCTCCGCCGCGTCCCTCGTCGACGGCCCCGCCGAGGGCGAGGGCGAGGGCGCGGCGCTGGGGTGGCGAGAGGGCGTCGTGGAACAACTCCGAGCCGCCCACGATGTCGGCCAGGGCAGCGCCCACGCCCGTCCCGTCTCCGGCGCGCTGCCGGTCCGTGGCTCTCAGCCCGGTCAGCACACCCGGCCCGAGCAGGCCGGACTCGACGTTGGGCGGCAGGCCGATGTCGTAGATCGGGTAGGTCGCGAGGTGCTGGAGGTCGCCGGCGCTGGGATAGGCCACCGGTGCCTGGGGCTGGTCGACCGCCGTGGGCGGCAGGACGGTCCGGGGTCCGGCGGGTCCCGGTCCGCGGTCCGCGGTCCACCGGGACAGCGCCGGGGCGGCCGAGTGGGTGTCCGGCCGGTGGGTCACCGGGGGCGCCTCGCCGGTGCCGGGCTCGCGGCGAACCTGCAGCGCGTGCGGGGGCAGCGGGTCGACCTCGAAGGTCTGCATCTCGCCGGTCGCCGGTCTCAGCGGCAGGTGAGTCGCGGCGTCGGTCCCGGTGACCAGGACGCCCTCCGCCAGCTCGGGGCCGGTCCACACGTGGTCCGTCGGGGCCGACACCGGCACGCCGAGGGCCCGGGCCAGGGCCGCAGCGGTCGAGTCCGCCCCGCCGTGGCCGGTGCGGCAGGCGAGCAGGCGAACCGGGCGCCCGGGGTCGCGGCGCCACTCGTCGGTGGCCCGGATCGCCTCGGCGACGGCCTCGGCGGTGCGGCGGCTCCCGCCGACGACCAGGTGACCGGCCTCGTCGGCGTGCGCGACCACGGTGAGCACTCCCGGCGTCGCGGCGATCGCGCGGGCTGCCGTCAGGTCGTCGGCCGCCGCCGGCCGACCGGCGACGTCGACGTCGGGCGAGGACTGTCCCTCCTGGCCCGGGGGCTGCGAGCGCAGCAGGAGCCCGGCCGGCAGGCTCGCCACGGAGTCCGCGGTGATGGGGGCGCTGTGCGGTTCGCCGGTTCCCTCGGGAGCGTCCCGTCCGTAGGCCAGGTTGTCGTGCCAGCCCGACGGGGGGTCGGATTCCGAACCTGGGACGGCGCCGCTCGGCCCCGCTCCGCCGTCGGGGCCGCGGTCGTCGGCGAGGCCATGGTGGACGTCGGGCGGATGGTCGGCTCGCCCGCGGGTCACCCGGTCCCGGACCTGGGTCGCCTGGGTGCGTCGTGCGTCGATCTCGGTCAGGTGGTGCTCGGCGGCCGTCAGGTCGTCGCCGGCGCGGGCGGCCTCCCGTCGGGCGGCTGTGGCGGCCGTCTCTGCCGTGCGGAGGCGATCGCGGGCCTGGGTGTCGACGTGCCGAGCGTCGCGATGCGCCTCGGACGCCTCGTCGTGCCGGGTCCGGGCGCGGTCGGCGGTCTCGGTGGCGGTGCGCGCGGCCCGCGCCGCGGTGTCAGCGGCGCGGGCGGTGGTCTCGGCCTGGTCTCGGGCGGCCGAGGCGGCTGCCGCGATCCGTGGGACGCGGTCCGCGGCGGCCGTGGCGTCCCGGCCGGCGGTGTCGTAGGCCAGGGCCAGCTCGCGCTCGTGCCTTCCCGCGTCGTCGTATGCCTGTTCCGCGCTCTCCCGCGCGCCGGTCGCCTCCGGAGATGGTGTCTGCTGCTCGATCGCTCGCGCCACCGCCAGAGCGGTCAGTGTGGTGACGACACCCTCGCGGGCGTGTTGCCAGGCGGCGTCGGCCTGGGTCAGCGTCTGGCGGAGGCGCTCGGCCTCCTGGCGGGCCGCATCGAGCTCGCCCCGGCGGGCCTCGAGGGCGGACCCGGCGTCGCTCGCTGCCGCGGCGGCGGCCTCGTGGCGGGCTGTGGCACTGTTCCGCCGCTCCTCGGCCTCGGCGCGTGCCGCGGCCGCGAGGCCGGTCTCGGCCTCGGCGGCGTTCAGCGCCGTCGTTGCCCGGCGGACGCCGTCGGCCGCCGACCGGTGCTCGTTCTCCGCGGCGGTTGCGTTCCGGTCGGCCTGGTTCCGCCGGGCGAGCGCCTGGTCGCGGGCGTCGGTGGCGGCGTCGTGGGCCTGGGCCGCGTCGGCGAGGTGCTGGTCGACGCTGCGCGCCAGGTGCTCACGCAGATCCGTGACGTGCTGGCCCTGCCCGTCCCGGTCGTGCAGGGTCCAGCCGGCCCGGGGGGTGCGACCCCGGGGGACGGCGACGCTGACGTCGGCACCGAGGTGGGTGGTCAGGCCGTCGGCCAGAGCCGTGAGGGTCGTCGCTGGCGGGCTGCCCGCCCCCGAGTGGACGAGGACCAGCGGCGGGCGACCCGGCGAGCGGTCGGGGGTCAGAGCCGCTCCGACGGTGTGCGGGGCGAAGGTCCGGCCGCGGTACTGGACGTGGCCGTCGTCCTGGACGTGGACGGCGGTGACGTCGCGCTCACCGACGTGGTGCAGGGGCTGGGAGTCGTACGCGACCGCTGCGCCGGGAGCGGCCGACGGCAGCACCGTGTACGGCGGCTGGAACCAGCGGGGATCGAGGGGCGCGGGCGGCACGGGACGAGCCGGCTGATGACCGGCCGCGGGTCCCGCACCGTCCGCCACGAGGATGCCGAGCTGGCGCGCCATGTCCGGGGACAGCACCAGCTCGACCGCCGCGGCGGCGCGGAACGTGGCGGACGTGGTGTCCGGAGCGCTCCCGACCCACCCGGCCCGCTGCGAGACCAGCGTCGCCGTCAGCTGCAACCCGGTGCTGACCCGCAGCAGCCACCCGGAGCGCACCTGGATCGGGACCCGCGACTCCGAGGTGTTGGCGCCCGCCGTCGCCGTCGACCCCGTGGCTGTCGACACCGAACCCCGCGCCCCGAAGGTGTGCTCGCCGCGGCCCTGTGGAGCGGGGTCCTCCATCGCGACGGTCACCGGGGCGGGCGTGACCGTCGCCGACGTCGTGGTGGTCCCGTCCGTGTTGCTCTCGTGGCTGTCCACGAAGATCGTCACGGAGTTGAGGCTCCCGGCGAACCAGCCGAGCGGCTGGGCGTCGAACAGCTCGGCCCGCAGCTCGACGGCCACGTCCACGGGGGCGACGAGCGAGCCGATGCCGAGCAGGTGAGCCCAGTCCTGCCGTTGCAGCACGTCGAGCCGGTGCCCCTGCTCGGCGAGCATCTGGTCGAGGAAGGCCGCGATCCCCGGTGCCCCGACGACCTGGCGGGCGACGTCGTGCGCGGTGGTGCCCGGCCGCATCGTGTTGCGGGCCCGTGGGTCGGCGGGGGTCTCGCGAGGGTCGGCGGGGGCCGCGCCCTCGGCCGGCGCCCCGACGGCCGTGCCCTGGTCGAGCCGCGGGTGCTGGGGGTGGGTGCCGCCGCTGGTGGTTCCCGAGGTGACCCGGGGGCCGGGGGCCGCGGCCGGTCGGCCGTGGCGGCGCCGGTCGCCGACCAGTCGGGCGACCTGCTCGAAGAGGTCCCGCACGACGTCCGGGTCGACCTGGACGACGCCGGCGTGGACCGACCTGAGGTGCCGTGGCGTCACTGTCAGCGGCCGCGGGGCGGGCGCCGCGCCGGGCTCCATGCGCTGCAGGCGTCGGTGGGGGTCGACCACCAGCACCACGTCGCCCGTGGGGCCACCGGCGCCGGGGTCGTCCGGCGTCACGGGGGCGGTCGGGTCCGGGCGCGCGTCACCCAGCACCGGCTCGGGTACCGAGACTCGTTCCACGAGGCCGAGCGGGCCGGCCGGTACTGCCGTCGTGGTGTCTGCGAAGGGCAGCCCGACGAGCGGTGCCCGCAGGGCCGGTGTCGTGGTGACGGTCACCTCGACCGTGAGCTCCAGGTCGATCTCGTGGTCCAGGGACGGTCCGGCGTGCGTCACCCGGTGCTCCCGGGCGTCGACCGGGCCCCGGTTGCCCTCGAGGTTGCGGACCCGCTCCCGGGAGCCCGCGAGTCCCGGGGCGACGTCGCGCAGCAGCAGGTCGGCGGCCGAGACCTGGCCCGCGGCGGAGCCCCCGAGCTCGAACCTGCCAGCCCCACCCGTGGAACTGCGGCTCTGGACGAGCCCGACCCGCAGGTAGTGCTTCTCCTGGGTGGCCGGGGAGAGGTCTCCCAACCCCACGGGACGGGCGTCGCCATGTCGGTCGGCGCGCAGCAGGACCGTCACCGTCTGGTCCGCGAACCAACCGGCCCGGCTCGTGCTGAGCGGGAGCCCGCTCGCTCGCAGGGTGTCGCCGTACCCGGCGAGACTCCGCAGGGTGAGGAACGGCGCGATGTCCCTGGCGAAACCCGACGCCCCGCCGGTGACCGTGCCCAGCGCCCAGGGGGCCGCTTCGCTCAGCAGGTCCTGCACCCGCGTCACGACGGGCTCGGGACCTGCGGGCCGATCCGCCCCTGGCGCGTCCTCGCCGGCGGTCGGGGCCGGGTGCAGCGACCGGGTGACCGCGAGACCGGACAGGGTCGCGGCCGGCAGCGCGGGACGAGGTGCCGCGGCGGGTCCCTCGACCGGACCGGCGGGATCGGCGGCGCCCACCGGGCGGATGGTGAGCAGGCCCACCGGCACGTCGACCACCTGCCGGCCCTGGCTGCGGCCGAACAGCCTCGCAAGGCGCCCCTCGGGGACGACGCTGACCTCGGCCACCCACCGCACGGCCGTTCGCCGCACCTCGTGGTCGGCGTCCTCGGACACCTTCATCCCGCCCCGGGCGAGCTGGAGGTCGAGCGTCCCGGTGGAGCCCTCCCGCCGGCCGCGGGCGTCCAGGGCGGGGAAGGTGGTCGTCCGCCGGTTGCTCGTCTCGGGTGCCGCGGCCGGCGCCGCCGCTTCCGGTTCGCCGGGTTCGGCGGCGACGTCCGCCGGGGTGACGTCCTGGTCCGCCAGCACGGTGAGCGACGCGCCCACCCGGCCCGACACGGCCGACGACGACCGCTGCCGAAGGACGACCTTGCTCCAGGCGTCGGACGAGACACCCGTCGTGAACGGTCCCTGCTCCCCGGTGGGCACCGCGTCGTGCGGGATCGCCCGCAGCAGGACGTCGAGCTGGCGACGGTTCGTGGGGCCGTCGTCGGTGAGGCTCACCTGCCTGCCGTCGGGGGCCCGGAAGTCGGCGAATCGGGTCTCGAGGAACTCCGGGCTGGTGAGGGCGTCGAGCGCGGTCCGGGTCTCCCACGAGACGCCGTGGACCCCGGCGTCGGCGAGGGCGTCGGCGAGGGCCGTCCGAAGCGCCGTCGACCCCCCGACCCACTTGGCCCGCTCGCCCGGCGTGAGCAGGGCTGCGGCCGGGTCGAGCCCCGCCTCCTCTCGGGACCGGACCTGCGGCTCGGCCCAGCCGGCGTCGTCCACGGCCACGCGGGTGGCCGTGAACGGCTCGGGAACGACGGTGCGCGACCAGCCCCGCAGGTGGCCGTCGCCTTCGACCGGGACGTCCACCTCCTGGGGACTCCGCGAGGTCACCGCCGCTGTCGAGTAGCCACCCGGTGGGTGGGGGGCGTGCGGCACGGTGCGTCGACGGATGCGGACGGTGTAGTCGACGGCCTGGTCCACCTGCCACGCCGGGCCGCTGTACGAGTCGGAGTCGTCGTGGGCGCCCCACGCCCCGGAGGTGACGGCGCTCTCCCGGGTCCAGCTGCCCTCCACCCCCGCGGACGGCCCGGCCCGGAAGGCCCGGCCCGGTTCGGCGGCCTCCCCGCGGGTGCCACCCCAGCCGATCGTGCCGGCGCCCGTCGCCCCGAGGTCGGTCCCGGCGGCGGTCGTGGTCGTGTGGTCCGACCAGTCCCAGCCTTCCTGCGACTGCGAGTACGACACCGAGTCGACTCGCGAGGCCCGGGCCGGTCCCTCGTGGCGGGCCCGCACCTCGACGAGGAACTCCTCGGTCACCAGTCCAGACGTCCGGCTGACCACGGCCGAGACGCCGGGCCCGAACAGCGACTGGGCTCGTGCGAGGAGCCCGTTGAGGGCGAACCTCCCCGCGAGCTTGCGACGCATGTCGACGTCGACGAGGCGCCGGGTGGACTCCGGTGAGTCCAGGCCCAGGGTGGCCACGATCCGGGGGAGCACCCGCTCGGCGCCGACCAGGTGCTCGACGTGCGCCGGTCCGAGCCCGCCGCCGGGTGGGATCAGGGGCAGCCGGTCACCGGCCTGGACGATCTCGTGCTGCTCGGTCAGCAGGTCGAGGAGGTCCGCCCGCCCCCGCAGGAAGAGCCGCACCCCGCCCGTGACCTCGGTGGGGTCGTGGTGGAGCCCCTCGGGCACGATGGTGACGCGCATCGTGCCGCGCATGTCCGCGCGTGTGGTCGTGCCGGCCGGGTGCTTGACGGACCGCTTGGGGAAGCCCACCGCCGCGGAGGCGTGCTCCGTGCTGACAGAGGTGCGGCGCGTCACCCCGCCGGCGAGCGAGCCCCCGCGCTCGAGACCGATCGACGCCCCCGGGCGGGTGGCGAACTCGCCCTGCAGGCTCGCCCCTCCGGAGCGGCGGTCGCTCGACGCCACGTTCCGGCCGACTCGCACCTGGGCCTTGTTCTCGCTCGTGAGCGACATCTCGGCGCTGTCGTGGGGCGTGACCTGCTCCAGGTCGACCGCGACGACGAGGGCGACCTTCGCCTGCCGGGTGAGGCCCCCCGGGGCTCTGACCGGCACCTCGAAGGCGGGTGAGACCAGGCTCCCGCTGAGGGCCTGACCGAACATCGACAGCAGCACGGTCTCGCTGATCGTCGCCCGGACCCGGCGCCCGGCAGGGTGCCCGGCTTGATGAAGGGCGTCGAGGGCCGTCTGCTGCACCTGGGCCGTCGCGTCGGCCCCGGTGGCCAGCCGGGCCAGCTCGCGCAGCACCCGGGTGCGCACCTCGGCGAGGCCGGAGAACGACTCGACGGCGAAGGCCAGGCCGCCCACTCCCTCGGCGGCGACGCGCCGCAGGGGGGGTGCCACGCCGACGAGGCGGTCGAGTGTCGCCTGCGGGTAGGCGAACTGGCCGACGACCGGCAGGTGAGCGGACTCCGGGTGTGCCTGTGAGGGGCGGCTGATCGACAGCCGCAGCTGCATGGGGCGCTGGAAGTGCGCCCAGACGCCGGGGCCCTCGGCGAGCCTGAGGTGGCTGGCCATGGTCTCGGTACGGGTGGTGGCGGTGTGGCCGCCGCCCAGGGAGAGGTCGAATCCGACCTGGATCGACGTGGCCCGGTTCGCGGGATCGACGCCGAAGGTGAAGCGGGGGTTGACGGCCAGACCCCCGTTGTGGGCCCAGGCGCGTCCGGAACTGCTGGTGATCTCGTGGTCGTGGACGATGAGGCCGGACTCGCCGAGCCGGCTGCGGCGCTCGTTGCCGGGTTCGGTGCCGGGTCCCTCGTCCGGCGGCCCGTCCGGCTGCCACGAGCGGTCCGGGGGCACGTAGCTGGCGTTGTCGTCGCCGACGAACTCCGCGTCGACGGACACCACCACCCTGCTGCGCCCCTCCTGCACGGTCACGGTGACGCCGCCGTCGAGGAGCCGGTGCAGCGCTGACCCCTGGGTCGCGTGGAGCGTCAGTCCGATGAGGCCGTCGGCAGCGGCGGTGGCCGCGCCCTCGCCGAGTCCGCCCTGGTCCTGCAGCGTCCTGGCCAGCGCATCCCGCAGCGGGTGGTCGCCACCCCTCGCCGGTTCCCCCGCGCCTCGGGGCCGCAGGTCGACGAAGTGGCCCGCTCCCACGGCCGGGTCCGGCTGCCGGAGGTACGGGGGTGCCACGAGGGTGACGGCGTCGACCACCTGGGGTTCGGCCGGGGCGACGTCACCGGTGGGGGCGCCGGGGTCCTCCTGGAGGTGGAGTCCGGCGGCCGGGGCCGGGGCGCTGGACCACCGGGTCATGGTGGAGGCGGCGCTGCGGGTCGCGGGGCGGTACCCGCCGGGTTGCCAGTGGGGGTCCTCGGTGGTGGCCTCGACCCGGGTCGTGCCATCGGGGTTCGGGATCGGGTCGAAGCGCACCCAGGCGGGGTCGTCGACGACGGGGCGGTTCCCGGGGTGGTCGCGGTCGACGACGACGGTGCTGGTGCTGTTCGCGTACAGGTGGCCCCTGGGGGCGTACACCGGCAGGCCCAGCCGGGCGGCGAGCCGCTCGGCGAACGAGGGCTGCCCGCCGTGGCCGATCGCGGTCCCGCAGGAGAACAGCCGCACCGGGGCGCCCGGGTAGATCGGTGAGAGACGGAGCAGGTCGGCGAGCTCGTCGGGGGTGATGGACCGGCCGCCGGGGCCGTCGATCGCCGCCGTGCTCATGTCACCGTGGCCGATCACCCCGAAGGCGGTCTCGTCCCGGGGCACCCGGGTGCCGAGTCGCTCGTGGTTGGAGGTGTCGGTGCCGTCGGCGGGGGGCAGCAGGAGTCCCGCGGCGACGGGTTCGGACCCGGACAGCAGTGCCGCGAGCCGCGGCGTGAGCAAGTCCCGGTGGCGGGGGTCGACCTCGTCCTCGGACGACCCGCGGTCGACGCCCCCGGGGGTACCGGTCCCGCCGTTCTCCGGCCGGGCCGGGCCCGGCGTCGGCACGAGGTCGTCCGCGGCCGCGAACCGAGCCCCTGCCGCGTCCCGCCCCAGGAGGACGGCCGGCTCGAACAACGGGTTGAACCACATGGCGGGGTGCCCGCTGTCGGCGTCGGAGGACTCCGACTCGCTGATGTCGGCGTCGTAGCCGCCGTCGTCGGAGTGCTCAGGTGAGGTGTCGCTGGTGGTCGACCTGCCGCTGTCCCGGTCGTCGCGGGACTCCGACTCGCTGCTGGGTTCCAGGACGCGCAGAGCCCCGGTGCCGTCGGGGCTGAGTGTCGAGCCGGACGGCTCGGCAGGTACGGCCGGCTGTTCGAGGAAGCCCAGCGGCCGGACGGCGCCCGGCCAGGTCACCGGCCTGGCCGGGCCGTATCGACCGACCGCCTCGTCCACGACTCGCTCGCCCAGGTTCTCGGCTACGGGCCGGTCCTCGGGGGCGAGCGCGGCGCGGGCTTCCAGCAGGGCCGCGTCGAGCTCGGTGGCGCGGAGCGGGGTCACCTCGCCGCCCGGGGTGACCACGAGCCACTGGTCGGAGGTGCGCACGCTGCCGTCCGGGGCGAACGTCACCGTGCCGTCGGTGGCCACGACGGGCTGTCCCGACTCCTGGGCCAGATGCTGGGCGGTCGCCCTCGCGCCCGACGCGACGAGGGCCAGCGGTCGGTCGACGGCGGTGCCCTGCGACCGGATGCCGTCCAGCACATCGCCTGCACCCGAGGTCTCGCCCCAGCGCAGGATCCCGCCGTCGGTCGTGGCCTGCCCGCTGACGACGGTGACGCCGGTGTAGGAGGGCAGGAGCTGAGCGGCCTCGGCGAGGGCGCTCTCCTGTGCGGGGGTGAGGGTCGACGGGGTGGGGAGGGCGCCGGGCGCGGTCGGGAGGGAGCGGGGAGGCAGGTGCCAGCCGGCGTTCGTGGCCTCGCCGGCGGGATGGGTGACGCCCAGCTGCCGGGCGACCGCCGGGGTGACCGCGAAGACCGCGGCATCACCGACGAACGCGGCAGCGGTGGGTGCGGTGTCGGGGGCGACCGCGTTCTCCGGAACGGTGCCGAGCGCCGGTCGAGCGAGGGCGGTGCCGGCCGGGATCCGGGAGATGTCGGCCGTGACGAGCAGGTCGGCGGCCACGAGCATCGCCGGTCCCTGGACGATGTGCAGGCCGATGTTCCCGTTGTCGATGGCGGTGGCCTGGCGGGAGCTCCGACCGGTGCTCCGGGTGGCGCCGAGGGCCGCCTCCGGGGACAGGCTGTCCACCGTGTCCGGCACGTGGGCGGGAAGCACGGAGAGCGTCGCCGTGACGGTGCCTGACCGGTCCAGGCTGCGGCCCTCGCTCCGGTCACCGGTGGCCGTGCCGACGGGGATCGGGAGGCGGACCAGGGTGCTCGTGTTCCAGCCCAGGCTCTTGGTGCCCTGGATGGTGGCGCCGACGTCCAGCCGGGACGCGGGCAGCCGGACGCCGCGGCCGCGCCAGACGCCGTGGCTGTCCAGCACGCCGTGGTAGGTCTCCCCCAGGACCAGGGTGTCCAGGCGCGAGCCCAGGTGGACCTTGGACAACAACGAGCGTGCGGAGCTGAGGGCCGGGCCGTTGCCCCGGAACATCGAGCCGACCTCGGGGTTGTTCTTGAGCTGGGTGAGCAGCTCGTCCTGCAGCTGGGCGGCGCCCGTGGGGTCGAGCGACTGGAGCACGAACTCGCCGTGCTGGACGGCCTCCGGTGTCGGCCGCGTTCCCGGTGCACCGGGTGGAGCCGCAGCGCGGCCCTCGAGCGCCCGCTCTGCCTCCGGGATCGCGACGAAGCCGCCGGGATCGTGCTCGGCACCGCCGGGTACGAGGGTCCATCTCGGGGTCCTGGGGGTCAGGGAGTCGTCGGACCCGAAGGAGGTCAAGCCGCCGTCCGAGGTCGCGTCCGCCTGGTCGGCGTCGGCGCTGGCGTCGGCGTCGGCGCCGGATGCCGCCGACGTCGGGGCCGCAGACTGCTCGGGGTCGCCGACGGCGGGCTGAGGCGCCTGGTCGGTGGGCGGTGCCGCCTGGTCGGGCTCGACGGAGGGCGCTGCCAGGCAGAGCCGCCGGAGCCAGGCCCCCAAGCGTGGCCAGCGTCGAGCGGTTCCGGTCGTGTGGGTACGGCCCCCCCGGCGCCGTTCGTCGCTCTCCCCGATCGGTCCTGGTGCCGAGATGCCGACGGGTAGGTGGTCCGGGGTCAGGTCGGTCGCGAGCGGGGAGCCAGCCGTGTTGGCGGACGACTTGCTGTCGGAGAAGGCGTCCGTGGCCGGGTCCTGACCGAGTCCGTCCAGCCTCAACGAGTCGGCGCTGGCGGCCTTCTCGGCCGCTGAGACGTCACTGTCGACGGGAGCGTCGCCGGTGGGCGCCGTGTCGTTTGGCGTGCCGCTGGCTGGGCTTGACGCCTGGCTCGGTGCACCTGTGGTGATGCCTGTGGTGCTGGTGCTGGTGCTGGTGCTGGGGCTGGTGCTGGTGCTGGTGCTGGTGGTCGTGGGGGACGCCTCAGGGGTGCGCGTCTGGGTGTTCGCCCCGGGGGTGGCGCCTGTGGGGGTGGTGCCGGGGGTGCTCGCCTCGGGAGTGCTCGCCCCTGGGGTGGTGCTGCCCGGGGTGGTGGTGCCGGGGGTGCTCGCCCCGGGGGTGGTGCCAGTCGTCTGGGGGGCAGCCGCGCCGGGGGTGCTCGCCCCGGGGGTGCTGGTGCCGGGGGTGCTGGTGCCGGGGGTGGTGGTGCCGGGG
>JBHJOS010000105.1:0-6152 GCA_050329415.1 Kineosporiaceae bacterium | reverse complement strand
CGGCCTGCTCGGCCTCGGCGACCGCGAGCGACTCCCGGGCGTCGTCCCGGGCGTCGGCGAGCCGCGGCAGCAGCACGGCACGCGTGGCGAGCGCGCCCGCCACCGCCCCGGCGGCGAGGGCGGCGACGACGAGGAGCGCGACGAGGAGGGCGGTCGTGTCCATGGCCGTCACCGTGCCAGGGGGGTCGGACACGGTCCTTCAGGCGCGCCCGGGGACCCGTCCTCACAGCGGCAGCCGGTAGCGGACCATCGCGTCGGCCGGGACGAACTCGTCGTAGAGGGCCCGGGCCCGGGCGTTGCCGGCCTGGGTGTGCCAGTACAGGACCGACCATCCCTGGTCGCGCCCCCGGCGCACCAGGTCGTCCAGGAGTGCCCGGGCCGCCCCGCGCCGGCGGGCGACGGGATCCACGAAGAGGTCCTCCAGGTAGCAGACCGGGTCGCGCCGGAAGGTCGAGAGGTGGACCACCGAGAGGGAGAAGCCGAGGACACGGTCGGCGTCGACCGCGAGCCTGCAGGACATCGGGACGTCCGGGTCGAGGGTGCGGTCCCAGGTGAGGTCCCGGACGTCGTCGGCGACGGTGTCGCCGGTGCTCCGGACGTATCCGTGCCAGAGTTCCCGCCATCTCGTGATGTCGGCCGGTACGGCGTCGCGCACCACCGGCTCACCCGCAGGGCTCGTCATCCGACGAGCCTAGGGATCCCGGAACGCGACGCGCCGTGGCACGATAGCCGCCGTCCCCGGCCCGGGAGGAGGTGCCAGACGTGATCAGGACCGTTTCGGCGCCTGCTTCAACCGGCTGACGGACCGTCTGTCGCGGGCGGCGCCACTCTCCGAGAGGTGGCCTCATGGCCCTCCGTGTCAGGAACGTGACCATCGATTGTGCTGACCCCTACCGCCTCGCGGGCTTCTGGTCCCAGGTGACGGGCTTCGGTGAGGACCCCGACGAGGGGAACTCGCCGGGTGACCCCGAGGCGCTGCTGCTGGCGCCCGACGGATCTCTCGGCCTGCTGTTCGTCACCGTGCCCGAGTCGAAGCACGGCAAGAACCGGCTCCACCTGGACCTCGTGCCCACCGACCGCCGCCGTGACGCGGAGGTCGACCGGCTGCTCGCTCTGGGAGCGGCGCTGGTCGACGACCGCCGCCGCGCGGACGCCTCCGGATGGGTCGTCCTCGCCGACCCCGAGGGCAACGAGTTCTGCGTCGAGCGCAGCGACGCCGAACGGGCGTCCTGACTCGGGGGCGGGGCGGGCCCGGGGTCCGCCCCGCCCCAGCCACCGGGATCGGGGGTCATGGCCGTCGTCACCGCACCGTGCCAGGGGTCGGACACGGTCCGTCCGGTGCGTGGCGGACTACCGTCGCGGTGTGATCTTGCACGGAGTCGTCATGGATCCGGCCATGCCGGTCCGCGGCCTCGCCGTCGCCGAGTACGACGCCCTCGTGGCCGGTGGCGTCCTGGACGACGAGCAGCTGGAACTGCTGGAGGGGGTCCTCGTCGAGATGGAGGCGCGGAGCCCGGAGCACGCGAACCTCACCGAGGAGTTGGCGCATCACCTGACGATCGGGCTCCACGTCGCCGGGCGCCGGGATCTGGTGGTGAGGCAGCACTCCCCGCTGTCACTGCCGCCCTGGTCGGAGCCGGAGCCGGACATTGCTGTCGTGGAACCTGCGCGGACCCGTCCGGGGCGGCACCCGACCTCGGCCCACCTGCTGGTGGAGGTGGCCTTCTCGAGCCGTGGCCGGGACCTCGTCCGCAAGCCCCGGGTCTACGCGACCGCCGGGATACCCGAACTCTGGGTCGTCGACCTGCACGCCCAGGAGACGGTCGTCCACCGCGACCCCCGACCCGAGGACGGTGCGTACGGCGAAGTCCGCAGGGTGCCATGGCAGGCGGAGCTCGAGATCCTCGGGGTTGCGGTCCGTCTCGCCGACATCGTCGGGCGACCGGCACCGGACCGCGGCCCGTAGACTCGCCGTCCCGTGGCCCTGACCATCGGGATCGTCGGCCTGCCGAACGTCGGCAAGTCCACGCTCTTCAACGCCCTCACCCGCAACGAGGTCCTGGCGGCGAACTACCCGTTCGCCACCATCGACCCCAACGTCGGCATCGTTCCGCTGCCCGACCCGCGCCTGGCCGTCCTCGCCGAGCTGTTCGGCAGCGACAAGGTGGTCCCGGCCACCGTGACGTTCGTCGACATCGCCGGCATCGTCCGCGGGGCGAGCGAGGGCCAGGGACTGGGCAACCAGTTCCTCGCGACCATCCGCGAGGCCGACGCGATCTGCCAGGTCGTGCGCGCGTTCCACGACGACGACGTGGTCCACGTGGAGGGCCGGGTCGACCCCGCCTCCGACATGGAGACCGTCCACACCGAGCTGATCCTCGCCGACCTCCAGACCCTGGAGAAGGCGGTCCCGCGGCTGGAGAAGGAGGTCCGCGGCAAGAAGGCGGACGCGGCCGTGCTCGACGCCGCGCGGCAGGCGGTCGACGTGCTGTCGGCGGGGACGACCCTGTACGTCGGCGCGGCGCCGGCCGGGATCGACGCCGCGCTGCTGCGGGAGCTGTCGCTGCTGACGACCAAGCCGTTCCTCTACGTCTTCAACGTCGACGCCGCGGTGCTGGAGGACTCTCCCGAGGCCAAGGCCCGCCGCGAGGAGCTCGCCGCCCTGGTCGCCCCGGCCGAGGCGATCGTTCTGGACGCCCAGTTCGAATCGGAGCTGGCCGGGTTGGAGCCCGACGATGCCCGGGAGCTGCTGGAGTCCAGCGGCCAGGACGAGGCGGGGCTGGACAAGCTCGCCCGGGTCGGGTTCGCGACCCTCGGCCTGCAGACGTACCTCACGGCCGGGCCCAAGGAGTCCCGCGCCTGGACGATCCGCCGGGGCGCCACGGCCCCCGAGGCCGCGGGCGTCATCCACACCGACTTCCAGCGCGGGTTCATCAAGGCCGAGGTGGTGTCCTACGACGCGTTGGTGGCCGCCGGGTCGATGGCCGAGGCGAAGTCCCGCGGACAGGTCCGGATCGAGGGCAAGGACTACGTCATGCAGGACGGCGACATCGTGGAGTTCCGTCACGGAGCGACGTCGTCACTTCGGTGAATCGTGGGACCCGGGCACGGGCCCCGGGCGCTGGGGTCTGGTGCGCGCCGCGGCGCCGATCACGACGTGGTTGTGGCAGTCTGCGTATGTGGCCGCCACGAGTGAGACTCAGATCGACGAGTTGCGAGCGCTTGTCCGCGACCTCTCGACTGAGGCCATCCGTGTCGCTGACGTCGAGGTCGAAGAAGTCGACGGCCCCGACGGCGTGACGATGCGCGTGACCGTTGTCCTCGCGACACCTGAGCCGGGTCTGGCGTGGGATCCGGATCAATTTCTCGAGATCCGTCGCCGAGCGCGGACGCTCGCCCTTGAGGTGCTTCAAGGGCGAGACGTCAGTCTTGTGTATGAGCCGGATTCCTCCTCGGGGGGTGGAGAAGACTCTGACGACGGCGACGCAGAAGAGTCCGATTCTGTCGGGGGGAAGAACCCCCACGAGGCAGAGTAATGGCGGTTCGCTTCATCCAGTCCAACGAACTCCTGAGCCTTGCCGACCACTTGGCTGGACGTGACGCCGGCCGCGGAAAGCCGAGAACGGCATATCTGCGTCGGTCGATCAGCACCGCCTACTACGCCATTTTTCACCTTCTCACTCAACACGCCGTTCAACGGCTCCTCGGCGACGACGGCTGGACGCAGAAGCATGCCGCCGTCGCCCGATGGGTCGCGCACACTGACCTGGCCACGCTTGCGGATGCCACCAACGGCCGTGGCAGTCGGGCTCTCGTGGAAGCGATGAGCCCGGTGGAGCCACGTTTGGCGAACTTGTCTCAGGATTTTATCGACCTTCAGGCGGCTCGACATCGCGCTGACTATGATGACTACTTCGACGCCTCGAAGGCATCAACGCTCGCCTACGTCGATGCTGCGAAGCGAGCTGTTGGCATCGCGGGCGATCTCTACCGGATTCAGGAACCGAGTTATCTACGCTTTCTCGGGTTGGCACTCGGCGGCGTGAAGGTGGCCAAGAATCGATAGCCGGCTCTCCATGGCGCCCTCGCCCTGATCAAGGGCGCATCCCCTGTCGACCGGCAGACCGGTCCGTGATCGGAAGCCCCTCGGTCTTGTCCGGCGGGGGCACCGCTGGAACGGTGACGGCGTGGCTGGCTCAGCACGTGTTCGCAGCGTGGCGGTCGTCGTCCTCGGCGTGGTCGCCCTGTCCGCCTGCGGTGCCCTCCCGGGCGTCCGTGGCTCCGGGGTCGTGGAGACCGAGGAACGCGAGGTCGAGGGGTTCTCGGGGATCCGCGCCACGGGCATCGGCGACGTCCGGGTCCGGCAGACCGGCACCGAGTCCGTCACCGTGTCGGCGGAGGACAACATCCTGCCGCTGCTCGTCACCGAGGTCCGGTCGGGCGTCCTCGAGATCGGGTTCCGGGACCGGATCAGCGTGCGGACCACCGAGCCGGTGCTCGTCGCCGTCACCGTCGACGACCTCGACCTCGTCGAGACGTCCGGCTCCTCGACGATCGTCGTGGAGAGCCTCGAGACCGAGGACCTGACCCTCGTCACCTCAGGGTCGGGAGACCTGAGCGTCGAGGACCTGTCCGCCGACGAGGTGACGGCGACGACGACGGGCTCGGGCGACATCGCGCTCGCGGGCTCGGTCGCGCGCCAGTCGGCGGAGAGCAGCGGCTCCGGCGACGTACTGGCGTGCGGGCTCGAGAGCGACGAGGCCGACATCGACACCTCCGGGTCGGGCAACGTCGAGGTCAGCGTCGGCGACCGGCTGATCGCGACCGCGTCCGGCTCCGGCTCCGTCCGCTACGTCGGGGACCCCGACGTATCCGAGGACACGACTGGGTCTGGGGACGTCGAGCGGATCACGTCCTGCCCAGGGTGACCCGGGGTCAGCGACCGAGGAGATCTCGCAAGGCCGGTTCGAGGTGCGGATGACGGAACTTGAAGTCGGCCTCGAGCAGCCGCCCCGGGTGGCCACGGCGGCCGGTGAGTCCCAGTGCGGGATCCGTGCGGAGGAGACGGGCGCCCCACCGCACCCCCCACGCTGGCGTGGGCGGAGCGGGCGGCCGTCGCGTGACCCGTCGCAGAGTGCTCATGAGTTCGGCGTTGCGTACGGGGTTCGGCGACGACGCGACGACCGTCCCTCGCAGGGGACGGGTTCCTGCCTCCTCCGACGCGCCGAGGCACCACTCGACGACGCGGAGCCAGTCGGCCACGTGGATCCAGCTCACCCATTGCCGCCCGCTCCCGACACGGCCGCCCAGCCCCCACCGAGTCAACAGCAGCAGCCGGTCCAGGGCAGGAGTGCCGGCGTCGAGCACCACACTGGTCCGCAGCACCGTCGTGCCTTCGGCGGTCACTGCTCCGTCCAGGGCCGCCTCCCACGCCCGGGCCACGCCCGCCATCTGCGGTGGTCCGTCCGCCGGAGGCGAGTCGTCGTCGACGACCGTCTCCCCGGCGTCACCGTGGATGGCCAGGGTGCTCGCCTGCACCCACGAGCGCACCGTCCCGCCCCGACGTGACGCCTCGACCAGCGCACGGGTCGGGGCCACCCGCGACTGCGTGAGCAGCCCGACGCTCGCCGGGGTGGGCGGTCGGTCGACGAGCTCGCCCGCCAGGTTGACGACCGACGCGCCGTCCAGTTCCTCGACCCAGTCGGCCGGCGTCACCCCGTCCCACCGGACCTGACGGGCGGCGATCCCGGGCCGGATCCGGCGGGTGAGGACGACCACCTCGTGCCCCCCACGGGCGAGGGCGTCCGTGAGGCGACGCCCGAGGGCGCCCGTCCCGCCCGCGACGACGACCTTCATCCGCGTACCCCCGTGCGCCCGCCGATCAGGCCGGGCGCCAGCTCCACGTCGCGCACCGCCAGCTCGTCGCCCTCGGCCGCGAGCACGAGGTCGGCCACCCGGCCGGCCGCCCGCAGGTCGGCCGCCGCGGCCTCGACCAGGGCCAACGTCGCGGCCGGAGCGGTGATCCGGGCACCGGTGATCTCGGCCTTCTGGGAGACTTTGGCCTCGGTCTTCGCCCGGCGCAGCCCGGCCAGGGCCTCGCCGACGTGGCGCAGCGCGGTGGGGTCGGCCCCGGCCGCCGCGGTCCGCAGCGG
>JBHJOS010000098.1:0-8788 GCA_050329415.1 Kineosporiaceae bacterium | reverse complement strand
CCTTTCTGCACCAGCGGCACTACGGAGGTGCGTTCCGCCAGCTCCTCGATGCCACTTCGACCCGCCGCGGGAATCTTCTTGAGGACGGGGTGGAGGAGCTGTTCATCGCGCACGGCATCCCGCACATCCGCACGGGTAGCCACAACCAGGCTGACATCGCGAGACGCTTCGAGATCAGCGTCCAGCCGGCACCTGACTTCGTGGTCTACGACGAGTCCGACACCCTGCGCGGGATGCTTGAATGTAAGCTCGTCAACGACGGTGGCACCGCGCGCGACAAGGCGCTGCGCTTCGAGCGGCTACGCGCCGAGGCCGTTCGGCTCGGCGGCATCCCCCTCCTCGCGGTGCTCGCCGGTCTGGGGTGGGGACGCGTCAACGACACACTCGGGCCCGTCGTGCGCGACACCGACGGTCGGGTGTTCACCCTCGCGACCCTCCCCGAGATGATCAACGTCGCGCCGTTCCCAACCCTCACCGGCCTGGCAGGACGACCACAGCCGTAGAGCGAGTTCCGCTCCCAACCCGCACCACCAACCTCGGTCTTGTACCTGGCGTATTCACTCCGTAAAAATTCAGCCCGGCGCCTGGGTTCTGGACAGACCCGGTTCTCTCGCCGGGTTCCTCGGTGAGCGAATCTCACCGCTGGACGAATCTCTCGAATCGGCCGTCTCTGTCGCGCTCGAGCGTCGCCGCGCAGTACATCCGGTCAAGGAAGTTCTCCGCGGTGCGTGATTTTCCACGACAAGCTGGCCGCTCACCTCGCCGGGCTGGGATGGAGACCTTCGGCTCGGGGCGGGGCGCGCTCCGCCCCGAGCCTCACGTACGTCATGAGGGCGCGAGGGAGCGGAGAGCGTGGCGCACCTCGTCGGGTGCGGCGCCGTCGGCGGTCTCCAGCAGCCCCTGCCGCCAGGCGGCGGCGAGCATCGACCCGCGCGGCGCGCCCACGTGCTGCGTGAGCAACGCGACCACCGGGTCCTCGACGCCCGCCGGGGCCGGTTCGCCCACCAGGCGGAGCAGCCCGGTGCGCTCCAGGTGGTCGAACGCGACCACCAGCGCCGCCGCGACGTCGGCGACGGCCGCCAGCGCGCCCTCGACCCGGTCCGTCACCCGGCGCTCGACGTCCTCGCGCACGACGAGATAGAGGCCGAGCTTGGAGCCGAAGTGGTGGTAGAGCGGGCCCGTCGTCGTCGCGGCTGCCCCGGCCAGGTCCGCCACGTTGACCGCGTCGAAGCCGGACGCCCCGAACATGTCGAGCGCGGCGCGGACCAGGCGGCCCCGGGCGCTCGCGTTCGTGGGGAGCCAGCCGGGCACGGTTCCGTAGTGTAGTTCCAGATGCCATAATCAGGTTATGGCACTGCCGCTCGCGTTCATGTACCTGCCGACACCCGACCTGCCGGCGTCCCTGCGCTTCTACCGCGACGAGCTCGGCCACGACGAGCTCTGGCGCGAGGGGGAGGACACGGTCGGTCTCGCCGTCCCCGGCTCCGACGTCGCCCTCATGATCGACCGCGTCGTGCCGGGTGCGACGGGCGGCCCCGGGCCGATGTTCCTGGCGGACAGCCTGGACGACTTCCTCGCCCGGCACCCGGACCTGTCGCCCGCCACAGGACCGATCGACATCCCCGACGGGTCGCTGGCCGGCTTCCGGGACCCCTCGGGCAACTGGTTCTTCGTCCTTGACCAGCGGAAGGCGGGCGACGAACCGGCTACCTGAGGGACGCCGGGCGCGACGGCGTCCGGCGCGGCGATGTCCTGAATCGTGGGGTCGGCGTCGTTGACGCCATCGCGCGACGCGACCGACAGTCGACGTCGTGGGCCACCGCGTCGTCATCGTCACCTACCCCGGGATCCAGGGACTCGACCTGGTCGGACCCATGGACGTGTTCACCGGCGCCGCCGGGGTGGTCGACCGGTGCCGTCCGGACGAGGCCACGGCCTACCGGATCGAGGTGGTGTCGGCGGCCGGCGGGCCGGTGCGGACGGAGAGCGGCCTCACGCTGCACACCGGGACGCTGCCGGACGGCGACGACCCGATCGACACGCTGCTCGTGGTCGGCGGGCTGGGGGTGCACGAGGCGCGCCGCGACGAGCGCCTGGTGCAGTGGCTGCGCCACGCGGTGGTCCGGGCGGGCCGGGTGGGGTCCGTGTGCACCGGGGCGTTCCTGCTCGCAGACGTGGGGGCGCTGGACGGGTGCCCGGTGACGACCCACTGGGCGCGCGCCGATCGCCTCGCCGCCGAGCACCCCGAGCTCGACGTCGACCCGGACCCGATCTACACGCGCTCCGGCCGGGTGTGGACGTCGGCCGGCGTGAGCGCCGGCATCGATCTGGCGCTGGCGATGGTGGAGGACGACCACGGAACGGACGTGGCCCAGACCGTGGCGCGCTGGCTCGTCATGTTCCGGCACCGGCCCGGCGGCCAGACCCAGTTCGCCACCCCGGTGTGGACGCCTCGCGCCGAGCGGTCGGCGCTGCGCGCCGTCCAGCAGGCAGTGGAGGACGACCCCGGCGCCGACCACCGGGTGACCGCACTCGCCGCACGCGCATCGATGAGCCCCCGTCACTTCACCCGCGTCTTCACCCGGGAGGTCGGCCGGTCACCCGGGCACTGGGTGGAACAGGTACGCGTCGACACCGCCCGCCGACTGCTCACCGACACCGCCGACACCGTCGCCGTCATCGCCCGGTGGTGCGGCTTCGGCAGCGCCGAGACCATGCGGCGCGCTTTCGTCCGCCGGGTCGGCGTCCCGCCGGATCACTACCGGCGCCGCTTCGCCGTCGTCGCCTGACGCCGACCGCTTCCTGTCCGACCGCACCGTCCCGCACCCCCTAAGGAGCTCCCCATGCAGGTCGCTATCCCGGTCTTCCCGCGCTTCACCGCACTCGACGGCATCGGGCCGTACGAGGTGCTGCAACGCATCCCTGACGTCGACGTGACGTTCCTCGGTCACGACCGCAGCGAGGTGCGCAGCGACAACGGTTTCCTCGGGGTCACCCGGGACGCCACCTTCGAGGACATGCCCCACCCGGACGTCGTCGTCTTCCCCGGGGGCGTCGGCACCCGCGCGCTGATCCACGACGACCGGGTCCTGGAGTGGCTGCGAAGGGCCCACGAGACGAGCACGTGGACGACGTCGGTGTGCACGGGCTCGCTCGTCCTGGGCGCCGCAGGGCTGCTCGACGGGCTCACCGCCACGACGTACTGGGGCGCGATGTCGATGCTCGGCGACCTGGGGGCGACCCCCTCGTCGCAGCGCGTGGTCGAGCACCCCGACCGCCGCATCATCACCGCGGCCGGTGTCTCCAGCGGCATCGACATGGCACTCCGGCTCGTCGAGCTCCTGTACGACCGGACGGCGGCCGAGGCGTGCCAGCTGCTCGTCGAGTACGACCCGCAACCCCCGGTCGACTGCGGCGCCGTCGAGAAGGCCGACGGCGCCGTGAAGAGCCGGGTGGCGGAGTACGCCGAGCACCGGCTGTAGGCGACGGCGCCTTCGGCGCGGCGACCGTGACCTCGCCCAGGAGCCCTGGTGCGCCGGTTTCACGGCAGGAACAGGCACGAGTCCCCGAACTCGTGCCACAGGTACCCCTGCGCCAGGGCCGCCTCGTAGGCGGTGCGGACCAGGTCCGGCCCGGCGACGGCCTCGAGCAGCGACAGGTGGCTCGCCCGCGGCGCATGCCACCCGGTGACCAGGCCTCCGACCACGTGGGTGGGCCGGGTGCGGTCGACGACGAGGTCGGTCCAGCCCGCGGCGGGCACCACCCGGCCGTCCGGCCCGGCCGCCGACTCCAGTGCCCGGACCGCCGTCGTTCCGACGGCGACGACCCGGCGTCCACCGGCCACCGCGTCGCTGACGAGGCGGGCCGTGACGGCCGACACGGTGAAGCGCTCGGGGGCGGGCGGCTCGCCCGCGTCAGGGCTCGACAGGCCGCAGTGCAGCACCACGGGTGCCACGACGACACCGCGGGCCACGACGTCCACCAGGACGTCCGCCGTGAACGGGCGGGCGGCGCTCGGCATCTCGGCGCTGCCGGGCTCCCGCGAGAAGAGGGTCCCGTACTCGGTCAGCGGCTGACGGTCACGCAGGTAGCCGTAGCTCACCGGCCGGCCATGGCGGCCCAGGTACGCCGTCCGCTCCCCGGGGACGGCGGGGGTCGCGGCCCACAGCCGGGAGGCGGCCCGACCACCGCTCGGATAGGAGTCCTCGATCGTGAGCCGCATCCCGTCGGCCAGCCGCAGCACCTCGCCGGGCACGACGTCCCGCTCGGGGCCGGTCCCGTCGACCCGGCGTGCCTCGACCACCCACCGCCCGTCGTCGAGCTCGCCGCCGACGTGCACGACCACGGGCCGCCCCCCCGACCCCGCTGCGGCCGGCACCGGCCGCACGGCGTCGAGCGCGGCCGGCAGCGTCGCCGAGGTGTTGACGACCAGGACGTCACCGGGCTCCAGGTGCTCCGCGAGGTCCCGGAACCGGTGGTGGGACACCCGGTCCGGCCGGGCGACCAGCAGCCGCACCCCGTCCCGCCGCAGGCCGCGCGCCTCCGGAGGCTCGTGCGCCTCGCGCTCGGGCGGCAGCCGGAACGTGGTGACCGGCTCGACGACGGACGCCGCGCTCACGAAGCCGCGTCCCCGGCCGGCGGCCGAGCCGGGTCGGGCCACGGCAGCAGGTCGGCCGCGCGGTGGCGACCGCTCGGTACGGGCTCGGTCAGCAGGCGGACAAGGGCCGGGACGACCTCGGCCGGGTCCGTCAGCTGCGCCGGGTCGGCGTCAGGCACGGCCGCCGCGTGCATGTCGGTGGCCATGTCTCCGGGGTCCAGGGCGTGCACCCGCACGGCCGGCTCCTCGACGGCCATGACGGCCGACAGGTGGTCGAGGGCCGCCTTCGCCGCGCCGTAGGCACCCCAGCCCGGGTAGGCCTCGACGGCCGCGTCGGACGAGAGGTTGACCACGCAGCCGCCGCTCGTCCGTAGCAGCGGCAGCACGAGCTGGGCCAGGGCCAGAGGGGCAGACACGTTCACGGCCAGCACGCGCGCGACGGCGTCCGCCGGGACGTCGGCCAGTGGCGGCAGCGGCGTCGGACCGAGGTCGCTGGCGTTGTTGACGAGGGCGTCGAGCCGGCCGAGCCGGGTGACCGCCGCGGCGAGGTCCGCGCGGTGACCCGGGTCCGAGACGTCGCCCGGGACGGCGGTGACCCGGCCCGACGCCGTGAGCGCCCGGACGGCGCGCGCGAGCCCGGCGGGGTCGCGGCCGTCGGTGACGACGTGCCAGCCGTCGTGGACGAGCCGCTCGATGAGCGCGCGCCCGAGTCCTCGCGATCCTCCCGTGACGAGTGCGACGTGGCCTGGTCCTGTGAGGTCGGGAATCGGCATGCCGCTACCGTGCAAGTTCACGTGAACTTCAAGTCAAGAGGGGCGGGAGGTCCGGTGGACGACCGCGATTCGCTGGCGATCGGTGACGTCGCCCGCCGCGCGGGCATGGCGGCGTCGGCCCTGCGCTACTACGAGCAGCAGGGACTCATCCACTCGGACCGATCACCCGGCGGCCGGCGGACGTACCGCCGGACGGTCCTCCGCCGGCTCGCCTTCGTCCGCGCCGCGCAGCGGGTCGGGCTGTCGCTGGACGAGATCCGGGCCGCCCTGGCGACCCTGCCCGACGGCCGGACCCCGACCGCGGCGGACTGGGAGCGGCTGTCCCGGAGCTGGCGCACCCGGCTCGACGAGCAGATCGCCGCTCTCGAGCGGCTGCGGGACGGCCTGAGTTCGTGCATCGGGTGCGGGTGCCTCTCGCTGCAGCGATGCGCGCTGTCGAACCCCGGCGACGGCCTGGCGGCCCAAGGCTCCGGCGCCCGGTACCTGCCCCCGGCACTGCGCTGAACGGTGGCCGGGCAAGGAGGTCCTGTCGCTGCGAGCGCGAGCTGCCATACCCTCGCGACACGCCCACCGACGGGTGCCGCGGACGACGAGGGAGTTGCCGTTGATCGCACGACCCCAGCCGCTCGGCGTCCTGCCACTGCCCGCCGGGTGGCTGGTGTGGCCGGCCGCGGCGTTCGCCGACCCGGCCGTCGCCGCCGCGCGCGATGCCCTGCTGACCGGTCGCCTGCCCGACCCGTGGCCGGTCGCGGTCCCCCGGGACGGCGCCGAGGTCGACGCCGTGGCCGGACCGGAGCACGCCTACAACCATTTCCTGCTGACCGGGGACGAGACCTCGCTCGCGCTCGCCCGCCGGGACGCCGTCGGCGACCTCGTGGCACTGGTGGAGGTGGCCGCCTACGCCCTCGGTCACGCCGACGACCTGCCCGGCGCCGGCGGCCTCGACGGCGAGGTCCTCGCGCACGTCCTCGCCGCCCGGGCCGCCGCCGCGATCGAGGCGGGCGACCCGCAGGCCGCGCTCGACACCCTCGTCACGGCCGAGGCGGCGGCCCGCCCGGTCAGCCCCGTCCTGGCGGCGATGCTGCTGGGCCAGCAGGCGACCCTCGCCCACCAGGTGAACGGCGCGGGACCGGAGGTCGTCACGGCGTACCGCGAGGCGTCGGAGGCGCTGCGCGGCCTGGACGCCGCCGAGCAGGCGGCCGGGGAGGTCACCCTCGGCCTGGCCACCGCCCACCACGAGCTGGCCGCCACGAACGGAGCCGAGGGGCTGCTGCTCGAGGCCACCCGCACCTACCACCTGGCGCTGCGGCTGCTGCACCGCGACCGCCACCCCGAGCGGTACGCCTTCGCCCACTCCAACCTCGCGCTGGCCTACCTCGCGATGCCGATGACCGAGGCCAAGGACGGGCTGCGGCGCGGGGTGGCCGTCCAGTCGCTGCGGGAGGCGCTGGGCTACTACACCCGCGAGGACCACCCCCGGGAATGGGCGTCGGTCACCCTCAACCTGGCCAACGCGATGCAGCACCTGCCGTCGACCCACCCGGTCGAGAACCTCGTCGAGGCGGTCGGGCTGTACGACGAGCTGCTGGAGGTCCGCACCCGCGACACCGACCCGATCGGCCGGGCCCGGGTGCTCGCCAACCAGGGCACGGCGCTCGCCCACCTGGGGATCCACGACCAGGCCCGGCTCCGGCTGACCGAGGCGCGGGAGATCTTCGCCGAGTCCGGGGACGCCGCGGCGGTCGCCACGGTGGACACGGCGGTCCGGGAGATCGAGGAGCTCATCCGTGCATCTGCATGAGCGCGCCCAGTTCGACTTCCTGCTCAACACCGCGGCCGAGCGGTTCGTCGAGCGGCTGGTCCAGCGCGCCGGCGGCCTGGAGGAGGGCCTGGCCGCCCTGCGCGCCGACCCGAACGGCGAGGGCGTGTGGCTGGACGAGTTCGTCCGGGCCGTGCTCCGGGACTTCCTGCTCGACAACACCGAGGGCTCCTGCTTCGTCCTGCAGGCCCTGGCGGACCGCGCCCTCGACGCCGCCCCGGGGAACGGCGCCGGCACGGTGCGCGAGGCGCTCGGCGGGCTGGCGGTGCGGGCGTTCTCGTCCGTGCTCGCGGTCAAGGTCGACCAGGGCATCGAGATGGCGCTCTCGGGGCACCTCGAATGAGCGGTCTCGACGGCGCGGCCGGGCGGGTCGACACCGCGGTCGAGCGGGCCGGGCTGCTCGCCGCGGCCGACCGGCGAGTGGCCCTCGACCTCAAGGCCGCGGTCGAGGAGTTCCATCGCGACGCCCTGGTCCGGATCGTCCGGCATCTGCGCACCGACCCGCGCGGCAAGGAACTGCTGTTCGAGCTGGTGGACGATCCGGTCGTGTACGCCCTGCTGGTCATGCACGGCATCGTCCGGGCGGACCCGGTGACGCTCGCCCAGCAGGCCCTCGACGGGGTCCGGCCCTACCTGCGCTCCCACGGCGGCGACGTCGAGCTGGTCGCGGTGGAGCTGCCGGTCGCCCGGGTGCGGCTGGCGGGGAGCTGCACGGGCTGCTCCCAGTCGGCGACGACCCTGCAGGAGGTCGTCGAGCGCGCGCTGGTCGCGGGGGTCGGCGGCCTGCACACGGTCGAGGTCGTGCCCTCCGATCCCGAACCGGCGTTCATCCCCCTCACCCAGCTCGGGGTCCGGGCGTCGAAGGACGGCGACGACCCCGGCCAGGGCTGGGCCGCGGGCCCGGTGCTGGAGTCGCTGGCCGACGGGGCGGTGACGGTGTGGGAGGGCGTGGCGCTGGTGCGGGTCGGGGCGCGGATCGCCGCGTACCGCGACGCCTGCGCCCACCAGGGCCTGACGCTGGCGAACGCCCTGATCGACGCCGAGGGCGGGACACTGCGCTGCTCCTGGCACGGCATGACGTACGACCTGTGGACCGGGCACTCGATGTCCAGGCCCGGCGAGCGGCTGACCGCCTGCCCGGCCCGGGTGACCGACGGGCGCGTCGTCCTGCGGCGGTGACACCGCCCGCGGCGGTGTCACCGGACGTCATCCGGCGATCGGTGTCGCCAGCTCCACCAGGACACCGTCGAGATCACGGACGTAGGCGACCGTCTGCCCCCACGGCTTGTCGACCGGGTCGGTGTACGGCGTCGCCCCGGCCGCCGTCGCCGTCGCCAGGGCACCGGCGACGTCGGTCGTCACCAGCGTGATCGACGCACCCGGTGGCGGCACGGCCGGGGACAGCTCGGTGAACCCACCGGCGTGGTCGAGGTTCGAGTGCGCCAGGGTCGCGGAGGCGAACGCGAGCGTGGTGGCCCCGGTGTCGACCTCGCCGTAGTCGCCCTCGGGCGAGACGAACCGCCGGGTCAGGCCGAACGCCCGCTCATAGAAGTCGACGGTGGCCGCGACCTCGGCCACGTAGAAGATCACGTATCCCAG
>JBHJOS010000071.1:0-29904 GCA_050329415.1 Kineosporiaceae bacterium | reverse complement strand
GTCTGGCAGGCCCCGTACGGCCCGTTGAACGAGAAGGTCCGGGGCTCGAGCTCGTCCAGCGCCACGGGGTGGTCGTTGGGGCACGCCATCCGCTCGCTGAACTTCCGTTCGCGGGGGCCGAGGACAGGGTCCACGGTGCCGGCCGGGACGTCGACCAGCTCCGACAGGAGGATCCCGTCGGCGAGCCGCAGGGCGGTCTCGACCGAGTCGGTGAGGCGCCGCCGCGAGGACGTCCAGCGCTCGAGCTCCTCGGAGCCTTCCGCCGCGTCGTCGGGCCGCGGACCGCGCGAGACCAGGCGGTCGACGACGACCTCCACGTCGTGCTTGCGCTTCTTGTCCAGCTCCGGGGGTTCGGCGAGCGACACGATCTCGCCGTCCACCCGTGCCCGGCTGAATCCTTGCGACTGCAGCTCGCGGAACAGCTCCACGTGTTCGCCCTTGCGGCCGCGGACGACGGGCGCGAGCACCTGGAAGCGCGTCTTCCCGGGCAGGTCGAGCAGCCGGTCGACGATCTGCTGGGGCGTCTGGCGGCCGATCGGTTCGCCGCAGACCGGGCAGTGCGGCTTGCCGATGCGGGCGCACCGCAGACGCAGGGAGTCGTGGACCTCGGTGATGGTGCCGACCGTCGACCGCGGGTTGCGCGACGTCGACTTCTGGTCGATGGACACCGC
This sequence comes from Kineosporiaceae bacterium, assembly GCA_050329415.1. Taxonomy (GTDB): domain Bacteria; phylum Actinomycetota; class Actinomycetes; order Actinomycetales; family JBBAYJ01; genus JANNOG01. The sequence continues at coordinate 29,233 of JBHJOS010000071.1, read as the reverse complement.
GGGGCTGAGCCCCTCGATGAAGTCGACGTCGGGCTTGTCCATCTGGCCGAGGAACTGGCGGGCGTAGGCGGACAGCGACTCCACGTACCGGCGCTGGCCCTCGGCGAAGATGGTGTCGAAGGCGAGGGACGACTTCCCCGACCCGGACTGGCCGGTGAAGACGACGAGGGCATCGCGCGGCAGGTCCAGGTCGACGTCACGGAGGTTGTGCTCACGCGCGCCCCGGACCACGAGACGGTCGGACACCCGGTCACTGTAGGCCGCGCTCCGGACACGATCAGGACCGGTCCGCACAGAGCGTCGCGCCCTGGGCGGCCGCGCACCTAACGTCCTGTCATGCTCACCGATCCCGGCGCTGCGTACCTGGTCCGGCGGGCCGCCGAACACGCTGCGGACTACCTCGCGTCCTTGCCCGAGCGACCGGTGGTCGCCACGGCGACGGCCGACGAGGTGGCCGCCCGGTTGGGCGGTCCCCTCCCCGAGGACGGCGAGCCCGCGCCCGCAGTCCTCGAGCGCCTCCTCACCGAGGCCGACGCCGGCATCACCGCATCGGGCAGCGGCCGCTTCTTCGGGTTCGTCGTCGGTGGCGCCCTCCCCGTCGGTGTCGCGGCGGACGTCGCCGCTGCGGCCTGGGACCAGAACTGCGGTCTGCGTGTCCTGGCGCCCGCGGCCGCCGCGGCCGAACAGGTCGCCGCGCAGTGGCTCCTCGATCTGCTGGGGCTCCCGTCGACCGCCCAGGTGGGCCTCGTCCCCGGCGGGATGTCGGCGAACTTCACCGGCCTGGCCGCCGCTCGGCACGCCGTCCTCGCCGCCGCCGGGTGGGACGTCGAGTCCCGCGGCCTGCTCGGCGGGCCACGGGTCCACGTCCTCGTCAACGCCGAGCGTCACGAGACCGTGGACCGCGCCCTGCGGTTCCTGGGGCTCGGCGCCCCGACACCGGTCGCCGTGGACGCCGAGGGGCGGATGCGGCCGGACGCGCTGGCGGCCGCCCTCGCCGAGGTGCCCGCCGGCGCACCCCTCATCGTCTGCCTCTACAGCGGGCACATCCACACCGGGCAGCACGACCCGTACGAGCAGCTCATCCCCCTGGTCCACGACCGGGGCGGGTGGGTGCACGTCGACGGGGCCATCGGGCTGTGGGCGGCAGCCTGCGCGCGACTGCGTCATCTCACGGCCGGACTCGCGACGGCGGACTCGTGGGCCACCGACGCCCACAAGACGCTCAACGTCCCCTACGACTGCGGGATCGTGATCGTCGCCGACACGGCGGCACTCGCCGGGGCCATGGGCATCCATGCGTCATACGTCGTGCACGACGGGTCCGGTCAGCTCGAGGCCGGCTGGCGGGTGCCCGAATGGTCACGTCGCGGGCGGGCGTTCCCGGTGTGGGCGGTCCTGCGCCACCTCGGCCGGCAGGGGGTGGACGACCTCGTCGCCCGGCTGCACGACCACGCGGTGGCCATGGCGGCCGCTGTCGCCGCCATCCCCGGCGTCGAGGTCCGCCACGACGTCGTGGCGACGCAGCTCTCGTTCACTGTCGGGGACGAGGCCCGCACCGCAGCGGTCGTCGACCACATCCTCCGGGACGGGCGGACGTGGATCTCGGGGTCACGGTGGCAGGACCGTCCGGTGGTCCGCGTGTCGGTGAGCAACTGGTCGACCGACGCCGAGGACATCGCGCTCGCCGCCCGTATCGTCCGGGAGGCGATGGCCGCCACTACCTGAGTACCCGCCCCGGATGCCGGGGCGGGTACTCGCCAGGATGCGCCGTCAGTCAGGGATGCGCGGTCTCGAGCCTCAGCTCCGACACGCCCGTCGCCCGGTAGGTGTCCCGGGCACGGCGGTCGCAGGACAGCAGAGGGTGCCCGGCCTGAGCGGCGCACGAGCCGACCAGGGCGTCGTACACACTTCCGCCGCTGATGCCCGCCGCCGCCATCTCGGCGATCGCGTCCGCTTGGTCTGCCGCACCCAGGTACTCGGATGCCGGGAAGTTGCGGACGACGAGGGCGGCCGCGCTCTCCGGGGTCAATCTTGCAGGAGGCGGAAGGCGGGTCAGAATCGAGTAGGTCTCGAAGGCGGCGTGACCCGCCAGGCCGAGGACATGACCCTGGACAGCCCGCCTCACCGCGTCGTGAAATTCATGATCCGGTAGTACCAGTGCAACCGCAGCACTGGTGTCGAGCAGGAGGACGGGGCCCGTCACCGGCGTAGAGCATCTCGCAGTCGGAGGACCTCGTCGTTGCTGACCAGCGTCCCGGCCCGCGGGATCATCAGCAGACCGTCCTCCTCGACGAGCTGCGACGCGGCGACGGGCCGGATCAGCAGGCCGTCACCGGAGACCTCGACCTCGACCTCGCCCGGGCGTAGGCCGATGCTGTCGCGGAGCTGCCGAGGAATGACCAGACGGCCTGCCTTGTCAATGGTTGCCTTCATGGTTGGAGTTTACCCACTGAGAAAACCATGATCGATGCCATGGCCGACCGTGGCTCACTCCCCCGTAGCGCCGTCGATCGCCTCGCGCAGCAGGTCGGCGTGGCCGTTGTGGCGAGCGGTCTCCTCGATCAGATGGACGAGGATCCACCGCAGCGACACACGTTCCCGCCGATCGTCGATCCGGACCTCCTCGGCGGAGAGGGCAGCGAGGTCGGCGTCGGCGACGATGCCGTCGACCCGCTCCCACGCCCGCCGGTACCGGGCGATGAGCCACTCCGGGTCGTCCCCGAGCGCCGTCCGGAACTCCCATTCGGGGTCGGTGTCGAAGTCGACTTCGGCCCAGGGCTGTGGGATGTCGAGCCCCAGAAAGCGCTCGACCAACCATGACTCCTCGACGAGGGCGAGGTGCTTGAGCAACCCGGCCAGCGTCAGGGACGAGACCGTCGAGCGGGTGCGTAGCCGCTCGGCGGACAACCCGTCGACCTTGCCGAGAAGGGTGTCCCGGTGGAACTGCAGGAAGGCGAGGAGGGTGTCCTTCTCGCCCGCAGCCGCGGGCGGATCGATCCGTTCCACGGCAGCCACCTCACACACCCGCCGCGTGCATGCCCCGCAGCTCCTTTTTGAGGTCGCGTATCTCGTCCCGCAACCGGGCCGCGACCTCGAACTTCAGCTCGGCAGCGGCCGCATGCATCTGGTCGGTGAGGTCCTGGATGAGGTTCGCCAGGTCCATGGACGGCATGCCCTCGGCCCGCGCGGCCACAGCGCCCCGCTCGCCGGCACCCTGTGCGGCCATCGCCCCGGCTCCCGTGCCGCGGCCGCGGGACTGCCGCCGGCCCGAGCCGAGCAGCTTCTCGGTGTCCTCGTCCTCGCGGGCGAGCAGGTCGGTGATATCGGCGATCCGCTTGCGCAGCGGCGTCGGGTCGATCCCCTTCTCGAGGTTGTAGGCGACCTGCTTCTCGCGGCGGCGGTTCGTCTCGTCGATGGCCTGCGCCATCGACGGTGTCATCTTGTCCGCGTACATGATCACTTGGCCGGAGACGTTGCGGGCCGCGCGCCCGATCGTCTGGATGAGGGACGTGGCAGACCGGAGGAAACCCTCTTTGTCCGCGTCGAGGATCGACACCAGTGACACCTCGGGAAGGTCCAGACCCTCGCGCAGCAGGTTGATGCCGACGAGGACGTCGTACTCGCCCATCCGCAGCTCGCGCAGGAGCTCCACGCGGCGCAAGGTGTCGACCTCCGAGTGGAGGTAGCGCACACGGACACCCTTGTCGAGCAGGTAGTCGGTGAGGTCCTCGGCCATCTTCTTGGTGAGCGTGGTGACCAGCACCCGCTCGTCCCGCTCGGCCCGCGCCCGGATCTCGTGCAGCAGGTCGTCGATCTGGCCCTTCGTCCGCCGGACGACGACCTCGGGGTCGATCAGACCGGTGGGTCGGATGATCTGCTCGACGACGTCGCCCTCCCCCATCCGCAGCTCGTACGGGCCGGGCGTCGCCGACAGGTAGACGGTCTGGCCGACGCGGTCGACGAACTCCTCCCACTTCAGCGGGCGGTTGTCCATGGCCGAGGGCAGGCGGAAGCCGTGGTCGACGAGGGTGCGCTTGCGGGACATGTCGCCCTCGAACATCCCGCCGATCTGCGGCACGGTCACGTGCGACTCGTCGATGACCAGGAGGAAGTCCTCCGGGAAGTAGTCGAGGAGGGTGTTGGGCGGCGTCCCGGGCTCGCGGCCGTCGAAGTGCCGGCTGTAGTTCTCGACACCGGAGCAGGTGCCGACCTGGCGGAGCATCTCGAGGTCGTAGGTGGTCCGCATGCGCAGGCGCTGGGCCTCGAGCATCTTGCCCTGGCGCTCCATCTCGGCCAGCCGCTCGCCGAGCTCCTCCTCGATGTCGCCGACCGCGCGCTCGAGCCGTTCCGGGCCCGCGACGTAGTGCGAGGCCGGGAACAGGTAGACCAGCTCCTCCTCGCGGACGATCTCGCCCGAGACCGGGTGCAGGCTGTACAGCCGCTCGATCTCGTCGCCGAACAGCTCGACCCGGACGGCCAGCTCCTCGTAGACCGGGATGATCTCGACCGTGTCGCCGCGCACCCGGAAGGTGCCGCGGGTGAAGGCGAGGTCGTTGCGGGTGTACTGCATCGTGACGAACCGCCGGAGCAGGTCGTCCCGGTCGACGGTGTCCCCCACCTTGAGCGGCACCATCCGGTCGACGTACTCCTGCGGGGTGCCGAGGCCGTAGATGCACGACACCGAGGCCACGACGATGGTGTCCCGGCGGGTCAGCAGCGAGTTGGTCGCCGAGTGGCGCAGCCGCTCGACCTCGTCGTTGATGGACGAGTCCTTCTCGATGTAGGTGTCCGTCTGCGGGATGTACGCCTCGGGCTGGTAGTAGTCGTAGTAGGAGACGAAGTACTCGACCGCGTTGTGGGGCAGCAGCTCGCGGAACTCGTTGGCGAGCTGGGCCGCCAGCGTCTTGTTCGGCGCCATGACGAGGGTCGGCCGCTGCACCTGCTCGACGAGCCATGCGGTCGTCGCCGACTTGCCGGTGCCGGTGGCGCCGAGCAGCACCGTGTGCTGCTGCCCGGCCCGTACCCGCTCGGCGAGCTGGGCGATGGCGGTCGGCTGGTCGCCCGAGGGTTGGAAGTCGCTGACCACCCGGAAGGGCGACAGCCGCCGTTCGATGGTCGTCGTGGGCCGCACCCGGCCACGGTACGCGCGCCCCCGGACACGGCCACCGTCGTGGTGGCGCCGTCAGTCGAGGGAACGCCGCCCGGCCCTCGCGGCGAAGTCGTCGACGGCCGCGAGCACCTCCCCGGCCTGCCACACCTTGTTGCGCGAGTGCCCCGTCGACTCGACGAGGATCCCCGCCTCGACCAGCGGGGCGATGGCACGGGGCACGTTGCCGGACGTCACCCCGAGCTCGCGCGCGACGGTCGCCGCATCGACGATGGGCTGCCGCAGCAGCAGGTCGGCCACCCGCCACGCGGTCGCCCCGCGCCGGGCCCGGATCACAGCCGCCCATCTCTCCCGGATCGCGTGGAGATCGGCGACCAGTCGGCGGGCATTGACGATCGCGAGGAAGGACGCGGTGGCGAACCGTTCGACGATGGGTGCGGGGTCACCGGCGCGATACGCCATGAGCGCGGCGAAGTACGCCGGCGTGTCCGTCAGGAGTCCGGCGGAGACGGGGACGGTGACGCAGCGCGTCAGGCGGTGCCTGCGCAGCAGGGCGTGGACGAGGGCACGGCCCGTGCGGCCGTTGCCGTCGGGGAACGGGTGGATCGTCTCGAACTGGGCGTGGGCCAGTGCCACCTGGGTCAGCACGGGCAGGTCGGTACGACGGCCGAACGCCACCAGGTCCCCCATGAGCGAGGACACGTGCTCGTGGTGAGGGGGCACGAACTCCGCACCGTGCGGCCCGGAGGCGTCCCCTCCGATCCAGACCTGCTGCCCGCGCCAACGGCCGGCGATGTCGGGCTCGCTGTCCTGCAGCAGCGCTCGATGCATCGCGAGGATCGCCTCCTCGTCGAGGTCGCCGGCAAGGCGGATCGCCGCCCGCATCGCCGCCACGTTCCCGACGACGAGCGTCGCGTTCCGCTTCTCGCGACTGCCCATCTCGGCGAGCACGATGGCCCGGGCGCCCGACGTCAGGTTCTCGATCATCGACGAGGACGCCGACTCCGAACGGAGCATGACGGTCTCGAAGGGCACAGGGTCGCTGCCGACGTCGGCGTCGAAGCGCGCGATCTCGGCCGCAGCCTCGGCGTCCAGGGCGACGACGTCGCTCGGCAGACTCGGCTCCAGCTGGGCGATCAGGGGGACGACGGCCGCCTGGTACGGGCCGTCGTGACGTTCGCGGACGGCCCGCGACATGAGCTCGCGCGGAGTGCTCGACTGCCACGGCCGGACCTCGGCACCCGTGGCCGGCCAGGCAGTCGCGACGACATCTGATGCCACGGCCTCACCATAGCCTCAGTTGTGACGTATTTGATGGCATGGCGTTCCATGTCATCAAAATGCAGCGTGCTCGGTCGCAGCTCAGGTCGCGTAGTCGTCGCCGCCGAGGACGGCGACCGCGACGTCGTCCGCCCACCGGACCCGGAACGGCCAGCCGTGGTCCCGGCGCCAGTGCCGGACGATCTCCTGCTCCCCCGGCCGGTGGATGTCGTCGAGGACGACGGTCGCGTCCGCTGCCAGGTGGGGCGCGACCGCCTCCGCGGCGGGCCATCGCGCCAGCTCCGTCCCCGGACGCCACGCCGGCGGGCCGTCCACCAGCAGGAGATCGACCGGCCCGGGGGCGTCGGCCAGCGCCGTCGCGACGACCGCCCGGTCGTACCACCCGCCGACCAGGCCGGCGTGGTGGAGGTAGACGGCCCCGCCGGTGCCCGCCACCCGGACCAGATCGTCGACCACGGCCAGCCAGCGCTCGTCGTGCTCGATCGTCACCAACCGCCCCCCGAGGCCCGCCAGCAAACGGGACAGCACGAGCGTGCTGATCCCGGAACCCAGTTCGACGACGGTCCGCCGCCCACGGATCACCACGTCGTTGCACACGGCGGCAAGGGCAGCAGGACGGATGGACGCGTCCGTCCACGGCAGGTAGGCCGACGGCAGCAGGGGCCGGAGCAGCTCCAACGCCCGCAGGTCGTCCAGGCGCTGGGCGTCGTCGCGGGGCGAGCTCACGCGACCCAGGGAATCACGGCCCAGCGAATCACGGTCTCGCGGCGCCGCGGACGACTGCGGCCACGAAGTCCGTCTTGGCCCGGGCGTAGTCGTCGATCGACTGCCACGGGCGGGACCCCAGCTCCCGCTTGAGCCGTGCGTAGTCGTCGCGCAGGGCGGGCTCGGCCCGCAACCGGTCCCGGAACGCCAGCACCTCGGCCACCACAGGGCTGTCCGCGGGGCGGACGTGGCAGTTCACGGCTCGCCCCGGGTCCGCGTTCGCGGCGAAGGCCTTGGCGACCCGACCGGTCCCGGTGACCGGCTCGTCCCATCGGTCCGGCACCGGGACGAGCCCCGCACCCGCCAGGTCCGCGGCGAGCTCGTGGGCCGTCACGAGATCGGCGACGACGACCTGGAGGTCGATGACGTCCTTCGCCGGCAGGCCCGGGACGGCCGTCGACCCGACGTGGGCCACGTCCAGCGCCCGGTCACCCGCCGCCCGGCGGACCCGGGCGACCAGCCGCTCCCCCGCCGCCGGCCATCCCGGGTCCGCAGCCACGAGGACCGGCCGGTCGGGACGCTCGGCCCGACGACGTTCCCGCAGGTTCCCCTCGTACGGCACCAGCCGGTCGTGCCACAGCCGCCGCACGGCCTCGCGCAGGGCGTCAGGAGCACCCGTGTTGTCGAGCCAGACGTCCGCGGCGGCCCGCCGCCGGTCGTCGTCGGCCTGAGCCGCGACCCGGGCCCGGGCATCCGGCTCCGCCATCCCGCGCTCGCTCACCAGGCGGGTGACGCGCTCCTCCGCGGGAGCGCCGACGACCACCACCAGGTGGTACCGGTCGGCCAGGTCCAACTCGACGAGCAACGGGATGTCGTGCACGACCACCGCGTCGGGGGGGGCCGCGGCGAACCGCCGCGCCGCCTCAGCCTGGATCCGCGGGTGGGTGATGGCCTCCAGCCGGGCCCGGCTTGCCGGGTCGGCGAAGACCAGGCGAGCCAGAGCGGGCCGGTCGACGCCCCCCTCCGGGGCTCGCACGGTGTCCCCGAACTCGGCGACCACCTCAGCGGCCGCCGGGCGACCCGGTGCCAGCACCTGTCGAGCGATCGCATCCGCATCGACGACGACCGCCCCGAGGGCCCCGAGGACGGCGACAGCGCTCGACTTGCCGGCCGCGATACCACCGGTCACCCCGACACGCAGCATGCCCAACCCCTCGGCTGACGGAGTCGGGCGTGCTGCGGACGGGGCCGGGGCGGCGGGGACGGCTCAGCGGCCGGTGAGCTTCTCCCGCAGCGCGGCCAGTGCCTCGTCGCTGGCGAGCGTGCCACCCGCGGGCTCCTCGTCGTTCCCGGCCGAGGAGTAGGTCGAGGTCGATGCGGCAACCGGAGCCGGCCCGGTCTCCTCCTCGACGGTCTGGGCCTTGGCGATCTGAGCCTGGTGGGCCTCCCACCGGGCCTGGGCCTCGGCGTACTGGCGCTCCCACTCGGCCTGCTGCGCCTCGTAGCCGGGCAGCCACTCGCCGGTCTCGGGGTCGAAGCCCTCCGGGTACTTGTAGTTGCCGGCCTCGTCGTACTCGGCCGACATGCCGTAGAGCGTGGGGTCGAACGACTCGGCGGTCTGGACCGCTGCGGTCTCGTTGGCCTGCTTGAGCGACAGGGAGATCCGGCGCCGCTCGAGGTCGACGTCGATGACCTTGACGAAGATGTCGGCCCCGACCTGGACCACCTGCTCGGGGATCTCGACATGGCGCTCGGCCAGCTCCGAGATGTGGACCAGACCCTCGATGCCGTCCTCGACCCGGACGAAGGCGCCGAACGGCACGAGCTTCGTGACCTTGCCCGGCACGACCTGGCCCAGCCCGTGAGTCCGGGCGAAGTGCTGCCAGGGGTCCTCCTGCGTCGCCTTCAACGACAGGGAGACCCGCTCGCGCTCGAGGTCGACGTCGAGCACCTCGACGGTGACCTCCTGCCCGATCTCGACGACCTCGGCGGGGTCGTCGACGTGCTTCCACGACAGCTCCGAGACGTGGACGAGGCCGTCCACCCCACCGAGATCGACGAAGGCACCGAACTTCACCAGGGAGGACACCGTCCCGGTGCGCACCTGGCCGCGCTTCAGCTGCGCCAGGAAGGACGAGCGGACCTCGGACTGGGTCTGCTCGAGCCACGCCCGGCGCGAGAGGACGACGTTGTTCCGGTTCTTGTCCAACTCGATGATCTTGGCTTCGAGCTCGCGGCCCACGTACGGCTGGAGATCACGGACCCGTCGCATCTCGACCAGCGACGCCGGCAGGAAGCCGCGCAACCCGATGTCGAGGATGAGGCCGCCCTTGACGACCTCGATGACGGTGCCGGTGACGACGCCCTCCTCGTCACGGATCTTCTCGATCGTGCCCCAGGCGCGCTCGTACTGGGCGCGCTTCTTGGACAGGATCAGCCGACCCTCCTTGTCCTCCTTCTGGAGGACGAGCGCCTCGACCTGGTCGCCGACCGTCACAACCTCGCCGGGGTCGACGTCGTGCTTGATGCTCAGCTCGCGGGACGGGATGACCCCCTCGGTCTTGTACCCGATGTCGAGCAGGACTTCGTCGCGGTCGACCTTGACGACCGTGCCGGCCACGATGTCGCCGTCGCCGAAGTACTTGATGGTCTCGTCGATGGCCGCGAGGAAGTCGTCGGCGGAACCGATGTCGTTGACGGCGACAGCGTTGCTCGTCGAGTCGGTAGGGGTCAGTGTCATGGACGTCGGGGCTCCGGTCACTGGTGAGTGGGGACGCTGCCACGTGGCAGCGCCGTGCGGGAGGTTCTGGGCGATGTTGCACGCGCCCGAGGCGCTGTCCCACCCGAGGTGCTGAACCACCCAGACCGGGGGGTCCGGCCGACGACCGAGCCCGCGCACGGGCGTGCGCAGGATGAGAGGCTATCCGCCCTGCCGAGAAGGGGTCAACGCGAGAATGTCACAGGAGGATCACGGGCAGGCGCGTACCGTCACCGCCAACCGACGATGGTGGGACGCCTCGGCGGAGAAGTACCAGGAGTCTCACGCCGCGTTCCTGGCAGGTTTCGTGTGGGGTCCCGAGGGGCTGCGGGAGGACGACGCCGACCTCCTGGGTCCGGTGAACGGCCGCGACGTCCTCGAGGTCGGCGCCGGCGCCGGGCAGTGCAGCGCCTGGCTGGCGGCCCGGGGCGCCCGGCCGGTCGCCCTCGACATCTCCGCCGGCATGCTGCGGCAGGCGCCCACGGCCGTCCGGGCACGTGCGGTCCAGGCGGATGCCGGCCGGCTGCCGTTCGCCGACGGCGCATTCGACGTCGCGTTCTCCGCCTATGGCGCGCTGCCCTTCACACCGGCTGCCGACCGAGTGCTCACCGAGGTGCACCGGGTGCTGCGACCGGTCGGGCGGTGGGTGTTCTCGGTGACGCACCCTGTCCGGTGGGCGTTCCCGGACGACCCGGGACCGGCCGGACTGCGCGCCACCCTGTCGTACTTCTCCCGGACGCCGTACGTCGAGACCGACCGCGAGGGCCGCCTTGGCTACGCCGAGTTCCACCGGACCGTGGGCGACTGGGTGCGACTGATCACCGGTGCGGGCTTCGTGCTCCGCGACCTCGTCGAGCCCGAGTGGCCCACCGATCACGAGCAGGAGTGGGGCGGCTGGAGCCGGCTGCGCGGGGAGCGGATCCCCGGGACGGCGATCTTCGTGTGCGAGCGCCCGTGACGAGTCAGTGCGCGGCGTCGTACCAGGAGTGCCCGACGCCCACCGACACCTCCAGCGGCACCGCCAGCTCCGCCGCCCCCGCCATCCGTTCCCGCACCAGCGACTCGACCTCGTCCTGCTCGTCCGGCGCGACCTCGAGGACCAGCTCGTCGTGCACCTGGAGCAGCATGCGGCTGCGCAGCCCGCGCCGGGCCAGTTCGCCGTCCACCCCGAGCATGGCGATCTTGACGAGGTCGGCCGCGGAACCCTGGATGGGCGCGTTCAGCGCCATCCGCTCGGCCATCTCGCGGCGCTGCCGGTTGTCCGACGTGAGGTCCAGCAGGTAGCGGCGCCGGCCCAGCAGCGTGGCCGTCCACCCGGTCTGCCGGGCCTCGGCCACGACGCCGCGCAGGTAGTCCCGCACCCCGCCGAAGCGCTCGAAGTACTCGTCCATGAGGCCCCGGGCCTCGTCGACCTCGATCGTGAGCTGCCGTGACAACCCGAAGGCGCTGAGCCCGTACGCCAGCCCGTACGACATCGCCTTGACCTTCGCCCGCATGGCGGGGGTGACCTCGGCCGGCGGGACGGCGAAGACGCGGGAGCCGACGAAGCGGTGGAGGTCCTCCCCCGACCGGAACGCCTCGATGAGGCCGCCGTCACCCGAGAGATGCGCCATGATCCGCATCTCGATCTGGGAGTAGTCGGCGCTCATGAGGCTCTCCAGCGGCCCCCGGTCGTCCGAGCCGACGACGAAGCCCGCCCGGATGCGGCGGCCCTCGTCGGTGCGGATGGGGATGTTCTGCAGGTTGGGGTCGACGCTGGACAGTCGCCCGGTCGCCGCGATGGTCTGGTTGAACGTCGTGTGGATCCGCCCGTCGTCGGCCACCGACTGGAGCAGCCCCTCGACGGTCTGCCGCAGCCGGCTGGCATCGCGGTGGGCCAGCAGGTGGAGCAGGAACGGGTGCTCGGTCTTGAGGTACAGGTCCTGCAACGCGTCGGCGTCGGTGGTGTACCCGGTCTTGATCCGCTTGGTCTTGGGCAGGCCGAGCTGATCGAAGATCACGATCTGGAGCTGCTTCGGCGAGCCGAGGTTGATCTTGGTCCCGATGACCTCGAAGGCGTGCTTGGCGGCCTCGGCCACCATCGCGGCGTAGTGCGACTCCAGGTCCGACAGGTGGTCGGTGTCGACCCCGATCCCGATCCGCTCCATCCGGGCCAGCACGGGGACGAGCGGCAGCTCCACCCGGTCGAGCAGGGCGGTCGCCTCACGCTCCGCCAGCTCGGCACAGAGGACGCCGTCCAGGGCCGCGACGGAGGCCGCCCGGACCACGGCCTCGCCCCGTGCCGCCGCCGCCGCTGCCGCCGCCTCGGCCTCGGGATCCGGGCCGTCCAGCCCGAGGTCCAGCTGGTCGGGCTGACCGGCCGCCTCGGCCCCGGCCACGGCGGGCCCCTCCAGGGTGAGCTCGCGCCCCAGATGGCGGACCGAGAGGTCGGCGAGGTCGTACGAGCGCTGGTCCGGCCGGCACAGGTAGGCGGCCAGCGCCGTGTCCCCGGCCAGCGGCGTGGTCGCCAAGCCCGCCCGCTGCAGCGCGTGCAGCTGCGGCTTGGCATCGTGACAGACGACGGCCGTCGCGGGGTCGGCGAGCCAGGCGGCCACCTCGTCCTGCGAGACCTCGAGGTCCAGATACGCCGTGTCGCCCTCGCCGGTCGCCACCGCGAGCCCGGCCGCGGTGGCTGCCATGCCTCGGCCCGTGACGGCGACCTGGATCGCCACCCGGCGCCCCCGGGCGTGGGCGGCCAGCCAGGCCTGCACCGCCTCGGCGTCCAGCGCGTCGGACTCGACAGCGAAGCCGCCGGTGACCTCCGGTTCCGGCGCGCTGAGCGTGACGAACAGCCGGTCGCGCAGCACCCGGAACTCCAGACCGTCGAAGACGCGGTGGACGGCGTCCCGGTCCCAGCCGTGCCAGCGGAGGTCATCGATGCCCAGCGGAAGCTCGAGGTCGTCGACGAGCCGGTTGAGCGACCGGTTGCGCAGGACGTCCGCGAGGTGCGCCCGCAGGCTCTCCCCCGCCTTGCCGGTGATCCGGTCGGCGTTCGCCACGACGCCCTCGAGGCCGCCGTGCGCCAGCAGCCACTTGGCCGCGGTCTTGGGCCCCACGCCGGGAACCCCGCTGAGGTTGTCGCTGTCCTCGCCGACCAGGGCGGCGAGGTCCGGGTAGAGCCCCGGCCCGATGCCGTAGCGCTGCTCGACGGCGGCGGGGTCGATGCGTGAGAGCTCGGACACGCCGCGCTTCGGGTACAGGATCGTGACGTCCGGGCCGACCAGCTGGAAGGAGTCCCGGTCCCCCGTGCAGACGACCACGTCCAGGGGAGCGCCCCTGGCGCCGCCCGCGCGGGCGAGTCGGACGAGGGTCGCGATCACGTCGTCGGCCTCGAACCCCTCCCGTTCCAGGGCCGGGACGCCGATGGCCGCCAGCACCTCCTTGATGAGCGGGACCTGGCCGGCGAACTCCGTCGGCGTCGCCGAGCGGTTGGCCTTGTACTCGGCGTACTGCTCGGTGCGGAACGTCGCCCGGGACACGTCGAACGCCACGGCCACGTGGGTCGGCCGCTCGTCCCGCAGGACGTTGATGAGCATCGCCGTGAACCCGTAGACGGCGTTCGTCACCTGGCCGGTGCTGGTGCTGAAGTTCTCCGCCGGCAGGGCGAAGAAGGCGCGGTAGGCCAGCGAATGACCGTCGAGGAGGAGCAGCCGTGCCGCCGGGTCAGCCACCCGGTCACCCTACGGCGCGTCCGTAGACTGCACCGGTGACCGACACCGGAGCTGCGCCGTCGCAGCCGGACGCTGCGGCCCTGCGCGCCATGACCGCCGGGACGCTCATGGAGCGGATGGGGATAGAGCTGCTTGAGATCGGGGCCGAGCGCACCGTGGCGCGGATGCCGGTCGCCGGGAACACCCAGCCGTACGGGTTGCTGCACGGCGGCGCGAGCGCCGCCCTGGCCGAGACCGTCGGGTCGTTCGCGGCCCAGTTGCACGCCGGTGACGGCCGGGCCGCCGTGGGCATCGACCTCAGCGCCACCCACCACCGCGCGGTCCGGGCCGGCACCGTGACGGCCGTGGCGACGGCCCTGCACCGCGGGGGAACGGTGGCGACCTACGGCATCGAGGTCCGCGACGATGCCGGGCGGCTGGTGTGCACGGCGCGGTTGACCTGCGTCGTCCGCGACTCGCCCCCGGCGGGATGACTGCGATGTCCACTCTGCGTCGTCGCGCGTAACCGCAGGGAAACAGTCCACCCCCTAGGGTCGGCCCACCGCGGCCTTGGTCCTGGCCAGGAACGCGGGAATAGACGTTGACCAGCGGCGGACGGCTATGCTCCCCCGGCCGTCCCCGGGATGTGCCCGGGAGACCCCCCGAGACCACCCCGGTGTGACCCCGACGACGAGGAGGCGGCGTGACCCGAGCCTTCAGGGCACTCATCGTGACGCTCGGCCTGTTCCTGGTGCTGCCGATCGCCACGGCCGCGGCGACCGTCGAGGACGTCGATCCGGAGGGCGAGACGATCAACGTCCGCCTGTTCGACGACGAGACCCGCGAGCCCGTACCGGACACGACGATCCGCGTCCTCCAGGGCGGCGAGGTGCTCGACGAGGTCGAGACGGACGCCGAGGGCCTGGCGAGCTTCTCGGTCCCCGAACCCGGCGAGTACGACATCGAGGTCGACATCGAGTCCCTGCCCGAGGACTACGCGGGCCTGGGTCTGGCGCAGAACCCGTTCACCACCCGGGTGGACCCGGGGACGCCGCGGACGGTGGCCCTGCGACTGGTCGAGGGTGCGGGCGAGGGCGGTGTCGACGTGCCGGGGCCCGTCGCGGACATCCCCTGGAACACCCTGCCCCAGCTCGTCGTGTCGGGGCTGCGGTTCGGCCTCGTCCTCGCGCTGGCCGCCATCGGGCTGTCGCTGGTCTTCGGCACCACCGGGCTGACGAACTTCGCGCACGGCGAGCTCGTCACCTTCGGCGCACTCATCACCTTCGCGCTGCACGTCGTGGCCGGTCTCCCGCTGCTCGTGGCGGCTCCGCTGATGCTCGCGCTCGCCGTCGGATTCGGATGGTTGCAGGACACCGTGATCTGGTCCCGGCTGCGACGGCGCGGGGTCGGGCTCATCGCCATGATGATCTTCTCGATCGGCTTCAGCTTCTTCCTGCGCTACGGGTTCCTGTACTTCTTCCGCGGCGACACCGTCTTCTACCGCGACTTCAGCGGCCAGGCCGGCCTCGCCCTCGGCCCCGTGCGGATCCGCCCCCTCGACCTCGTGTCGATGGGCCTTGCCGTGGTCATCCTGCTCGCGGTCGCCTTCGCGCTGCTCTACACCCGCATCGGCAAGGCCACCCGGGCGGTGTCGGACAACCCGGCGCTGGCGTCGGCCAGCGGCATCGACGTCGAGGGGGTCATCCGGGTCGTGTGGATCGCCGGGACCTTCCTCGCTGCGCTCGCGGGGATGCTCCTGGGTCTGTCCCAGGGCATGGACTGGCTGCTGGGCTTCCAGATCCTGCTGCTGATCTTCGCAGCCGTGGTCCTCGGCGGCCTCGGCACCGCCTTCGGCGCGATCGTCGGCGCCCTCAGCGTCGGACTCCTCATCGAGGTCAGCACGCTGGTGATCCCACCCGAGCTGAAGAACGTCGGCGCGCTGGCCGTCCTCATCATCATCCTGCTCGTGCGGCCCCAGGGCCTGCTCGGGCGACGCGAGCGGGTCGGCTGAGAGGAGACGCGCGATGGACGTCCTCAACACCCTCTCCTTCGCGGCCGGGCAGATCCTGGGTGTCGACACCCTCGTCTACGTCCTGGCCGCGATCGGGCTCAACATGCACTTCGGGTACACCGGACTGCTGAACTTCGGGCAGGCCCTCTTCGTCGCCCTGGGCGCCTACGGCATCGGCATCAGCGTGGCCATCCTCGGCCTGCCGCTCGGGGTCGGCATCCTCGTCGCCCTGGCCGCCACGGTCGTCATGGCGCTGCTGCTCGGCATCCCCACCCTGCGACTGCGTGCCGACTACCTCGCCATCGCGACGATCGCGACCGCCGAGATCTTCCGCTTCGTCGTCCGGTCGTCGGCGTTCGACCAGTGGACCGGCGGCTCCAACGGCATCAACGGGATGGCCCGTGACTTCTACGCCCTCAACCCGTTTCCCGAGGGCACCTACGGGTTCGGGCCGTGGACCTACAGCGAGCGGGGCCTCTGGCTGCGCATCGTCGCCATCGCGCTCATCGCCCTCTCACTGGTTGTCGTGGCCCTGCTGATCCGCAGCCCCTGGGGCCGGGTGCTCAAGGGAATCCGGGAGGACGAGGACGCTGTCCGGAGCCTCGGCAAGAACGTCTTCAGCTACAAGATGCAGGCCCTCGTCCTCGGCGGCGTGTTCGGCTGCCTGGCCGGCTTCGTGCTCTCCCTGTCCCGGGGATCGGTCCAGCCGGACAACTACGCCACCCAGCTCACCTTCCTGGCCTATACCGCGCTGCTCCTGGGCGGGGCGGCTCGGGTCATGGGGCCGGTCCTCGGCGCGGTCATCCTCTGGGTCACCCTGGCCGTGACCGACACCGTCCTGCGGTCCGGGGTCAGCAGCGGGATCATCCCCACCTGGCTGATGGACGGCGTCCAGGTCGGACAGGTCCGTTTCATCCTGGTGGGTCTGGCGCTCATGCTGTTGATGGCCTACCGGCCACAGGGGATCCTCGGCGACCGGAGGGAGTTGGCGCTCGATGCCCGATGACACCAGGACGACCGAAGGCGCGGGACCGCAACGCGAGGCGACCGTGGCCGCCCTCGCCGACGTCGAGCGCCGGCCGGGAGTCCCGAAACCCGACCCCATCCTCGTCGCCGACCACGTCGTCCGCCGTTTCGGCGGTCTGACCGCGGTCGACGTCGAGCACGTCGAGATCCAGCGCGGCGCCATCACGGCCCTCATCGGCCCCAACGGCGCCGGGAAGACGACGTTCTTCAACCTGCTCACCGGCTTCGACCGACCCGACTCCGGGTCGTGGGCCTTCAACGGCCAGTCACTCGCCGGCGTCCCGGCGTTCCGGGTGGCCCGGCGGGGCATGGTCCGGACCTTCCAGCTCACCAAGGCGCTCTCCCGCCTCACCGTCATGGAGAACATGCGCCTCGGTGCCCAGGGCCAGCGGGGGGAGAACATCCTCAACGCTCTGGTGAAGCCGATCTGGCGGCGCCAGGAGGACGAAATCACGGCACAGGCGGAGGAACTCCTCGAGCGGTTTCGTCTCGCCGCCAAGCGGGATGACTTCGCCGGCAGCCTGTCCGGCGGTCAGCGCAAGCTCCTCGAGATGGCCCGGGCCCTCATGAGCCGACCCGAGATGGTCATGCTGGACGAACCGATGGCCGGCGTGAACCCGGCACTCACGCAGTCGCTCCTCGGGCACGTGAAGGACCTGCGTGAGCAGGGGATGACCGTGCTCTTCGTCGAGCACGACATGGACGCCGTGCGCGACATCTCCGACTGGGTCATCGTCATGGCCCAGGGGCGCATCGTCTCCGAGGGCCCATCGGAGCACGTCATGGCCGATCCGTCGGTCATCGACGCCTATCTCGGCGGTCACCACGGTCAGGCACTCATCGACGACGAGGTGACCACCCCATGACCGAGCCGACCGCCGCCTCCGCCGTCCCCGTCCCCGCCTCCCCCGCCGACCCGCCCGCCGCCGTCACGCCGGCCGACCCGGTGGAGCTGGCCCGCGGGTCCGAGGTCGTGGGTCGCGATGTCCACCTGGCCGGCGCCGCCAGCGCGCTCCTGCGGGTCGACAACCTGGTCGCCGGGTACGTGCCCGGAGTCAACATCCTCAACGGCACGGACCTCTTCGTCCGCCAGGGCGAACTGGTGGGGATCATCGGCCCCAACGGTGCTGGGAAGTCGACCCTGCTCAAGGCGGTGTTCGGGCTCGTCAAGGTGCGCGAGGGAACGGTCACCCTGCGGGACGAGGACATCACCGGCCTCAAGGCGAACCGCCTGGTGGCCAAGGGCGTCGGTTTCGTGCCGCAGAACAACAACGTGTTCCCCTCGCTCACCATCGAGGAGAACCTCCAGATGGGCTGCTACCAGAACCCCCGGCTCTTCGCCAAGCGGTTCGCAGTCGTCACCGACCTCTTCCCCACCCTGAGGGAGCGGCGGAGCCAGCGCGCGGGTTCGCTGTCAGGTGGCGAACGCCAGATGGTCGCCATGGGGCGCGCCCTCATGATGGACCCCAGCGTCCTGCTCCTCGACGAGCCGAGCGCCGGCTTGTCGCCGGCCAAGCAGGACGAGGTCTTCGTTCGCACCCGCGAGATCAACAAGACCGGTGTCTCGGTCGTCATGGTGGAGCAGAACGCCCGGCGCTGCCTGCAGATCTGCGACCGGGGGTACGTCCTCGACCAGGGCCGCAACGCCTACACGGGAACCGGCGCCCAGCTCGCCCACGACCCCAAGGTCATCGAGCTCTACCTGGGGACCCTCGCCAAGGCGCAGTGACTCCTTCGCCGACACACCGAGGGGCCCCCGTCCGCATGGACGGGGGCCCCTCGGTGTGTCGGCCCCCCGCCGGCCGGCGGGGGGCCGAGCTGTCAGAGCGTGCCGGACAGCGAGTCGATGCGGGTGTAGTTGTTGTCCGCGCCGTACTGGAAGATGCCAATGGTGGCCTCGCTGGGGTCACCGGCATCGCTCAGCTCGATCGGACCCGAGATACCGTCGTAGTCGATGTCTTCGCCCGCCTCGAGCAGGGCCACGCAGTCCGCGAACGTCGTGCATGGCTCGCCCTCGCGGGTGACGTCCGGGATCGCTGCCCCGATGTCGGTGCCCGCGTCGCTGTCCGCGGCGATGGCCGCGAGCGCGATGACGACGGCCGCGTCATAGGACTCCGCGGCGTACGAGAAGTCCTCGAGGGCGGGGTCGACCTCGAGCAGGCGCTGCTGGAACTCCTCGGACGCCTCGGCGCCGGGCAGGGTGCCCTTGTTGCCCTCGAGCGCACCGGCCGGCAGGTCCTCGCCGTAGTTGGAGAGGTTGCCGTCGACGAAGTAGGTCGGCAGCGCGTCCGGTCCCACGCCCTGGGCGATCATCTCGTTGACGATCTGGGCGGTCTCGGCGAAGCCGATGAGGACCACCGCGTCCGGGGCGGCGTTGGCGACCTGAGTCACCTGGGCCGAGAAGTTGTCCGTGCCCTCCGGGTAGAGGACCGGGTCGAGGGCGAGCTGGCCGCCGCCGGCCTCCAGCGAGATCTGGATGTTCTCGGCCAGACCGGTGCCGTAGGGGTCGTCGAGGACCAGCAGGGCGACGTTGAGGTTGCCGTCCTGGACGAGCAGGTCGCCCATGACGCGGCCCTGGAGGACGTCCGACGGGGCGGTCCGGAAGTACAGGCCGTTGTCGTCGTAGTCCGTGAAGTCCGGGCTGGTGTTGGCCGGCGAGAAGTGGACCACTCCCGCACCGGTGACCTGGTCGATCACCGTGAAGGACACCGCCGAGGACGCCGCGCCGATGATGGCGTCGACCCCCTCGCCGAGCAGACGGGTCGTCGACTGGGTCGCGATGTCCGTCGTGGTGTCGCCGGAGTCGGAGTCGATCTTGACGACGTCCGCACCGAGGACGCCCCCGTTCTCGTTGATCTCCTGGACGGCCAGCTCGACGCCGGCGAACTCGGGCGGGCCGAGGAAGGCGAGGCTGCCGGTCTCCGGCAGCAGGGTCCCGAGGGTGAGGACGCCGTCGCCCTCGCCGCCACCGGCGGCGCCGGTCTCCTCGGTCATCTCCTCGGTGGTCTCGGCGGGCGCGTCGGTGTCGTCGTCGGTGGCCTCGTCGCCGCCGCAGGCGGCGAGCGCGAGGCCCGCGACGCCGAGGACGGCGACAGCACGCCAGGTGCGGGCGCGTCGGATCATCGATGGTCTCCTTCGGGTCGAACCGCAGCGGAAGCATGCGGCTGCGGCTGGCGACGGTACCGAAGGACTGTCACGGCGAGATGACGATCCTCGCCTCTGGCCAGGACCGTTGCCGAGTCGTGACCACTGTGGGCAGGTCTGTGCCGACCCGGTCTCAGGATTCCCCGGCGTCGGCGCCCGCCCCGGGCCGCGACACCGACTTGGCGCCGGTGGCGGCGAGCACGCCGGCCGCGACCTCCTTCATCGAGAGCCGACGGTCCATCGACGTCTTCTGTATCCAGCGGAACGCCTCGGGCTCGCTCATCTTGTACCTGGTCTGCAGCTCGGCCTTCGCCCTTTCCACCAGCTTGCGGGTCTCCAGCCGGTCGGTGAGGTCGGCGACCTCGGCCTCGAGCTGGGCCAGCTCGCCGTGCCGGCTGACCGCGATCTCGATCGCCGGCAGCAGGTCGGCAGCGGTGAACGGCTTGACGACGTAGGCCATGGCGCCGGCGTCGCGGGCCCGCTCCACCAGCTCGGTCTGGCTGAAGGCGGTGAGCAGCACCACGGGCGCGATCCGCGCCGCCGCTATCCGCTCGGCCGCCGAGATGCCGTCGAGCTTGGGCATCTTGATGTCGAGCACGACGACGTCGGGGCGCAGCTCCTCGGCCAGGCGCAGGGCACTCTCGCCGTTGCCGGCCTCGCCGACCACCTCGTACCCCGCCTCCGTCAGCATCTCGACCAGGTCCAGGCGGATGAGGGCCTCGTCCTCGGCGACCACCACCCGCCGCCCGGACCTGACCGATGCACCGGCCGCGGTCCCGGCCCCATCGGCCGACGGCGGGTCCGGCGGCGGGTCTGGCGGCGGGTCTGGCGGCAGGAAGTCTGCTGCAGGAACGGCTCCGTCGCTGCTCACCAGCAGAGGGTAGCCGTCGCCACGGGATGCCTCGCGCGCGCTACCGTGGTGCGGGGCGGGACGGCCTGCCCTGCACCGCCGGGTTGGTGGAATCGGCAGACACGGCGCACTCAAAATGCGCTGCCCGATGGGCGTGCGGGTTCGAGTCCCGCACCCGGCACCGTGCTTCGGGGAACGCCTGAGCGGGCCTCGGGACGAAAGCACCTGGAGCGTGGACTCCCTGGGAGCGATCGTGGTTCCGCCGACGACGGCGGGAGCGTGACGCCATGACTGCGATCCGGACCACCCAGGACCCCTCCGATAGCCGCCCGGGGGGCGATGTCGTCCGGTGGCTCGAGGACCTGTCGGCCGCGGACGTCGCCGTCGTCGGCGGGAAGAACGCCTCCCTCGGCGAGCTGACCCGCGCTCTGTCATCGCACGGTGTCCGCGTGCCCGCGGGGTTCGCGACGACGGCGGCCGCCTACCGGAGGTTCCTGGACGCCGGCGACCTGCGCGTCCGGATCCGCGACGAGCTCGCCCGGCGATCCGCCGGGGTGAACCTCGCCGAGGTGGGGGCCGCGATCCGGGGCATGATGCTCGCGACCGACCTGCCCCCCGACGTCGCGCAGGAGATCACCGCGGCCTACCGGGAGCTCGGCCGTCGGCTGGGGCGGGACGCCCCGGACGTCGCCGTCCGCAGCAGCGCGACCGCCGAGGACCTGCCGGAGGCGAGCTTCGCCGGCCAGCAGGAGACGTTCCTCCACGTCACCGGGGAGGACGCCCTCCTGGCCGCGTGCCGCCGCTGCTTCGCCTCGCTCTACACCGACCGGGCCATCCACTACCGCCAGGACCAGGGGTTCGACGACACCGACCTGGCACTGTCGATCGGCGTGCAGGAGATGGTCCGTTCGGACCTCGCCGCCGCCGGCGTGATGTTCACCCTGGACACCGACAGCGGTTTCCCTCGCACCGTCCTCGTCACCGCCTCGTGGGGCCTCGGTGAGGCGGTCGTCTCCGGCCGGGTCGACCCCGACGAGTACCTCGTCTTCACACCCCTGCTCGCCGAGCCCGGGGTGGTCCCCGTGATCTCGCGCAAGCGGGGAGCCAAGGACCTCGCGATCGGGTACGGAGACCCCGGCGGTGAGCCCACCCGCACCAGGCCGACGAGCGAGGCGGAACGCGCGGCCCTCGTGCTGACCGACGACGAGGTCCTCGCGCTCGCTCGGTGGGCGGTGGCGATCGAGGACCACTACGGCTGCGCCATGGACATCGAGTGGGCGAAGGACGGCCGCGACGGCCGCCTCGTCATCGTCCAGGCCCGGCCGGAGACCGTGCAGGCGCGGCGCGGCCCGGCGACGCTGCGCTCGTACCGCCTCCTGGACCGGGGGACGCGCCTGGTGAGCGGTCTCGCCGTCGGGGACGCCGTCGCCGCGGGGCCGGTGAGCAACCTCGCCGGTCCCGACGACATGGGTCGCTTCGTCGACGGGTCGGTCCTCGTCACCCGGATCACCGACCCCGACTGGGAACCGGTCATGAAGCGCGCCGCCGCCATCGTCACCGACCACGGCGGTCGCACCTCGCACGCCGCCATCGTCAGCCGGGAGCTGGGGGTGCCCGCCGTGGTCGGCACCGGGGACGCCACCCGCCGGCTGCGCGACGGCGACGAGGTCACGGTGTCCTGCGCCGAGGGCGACGAGGGGCACGTGTACGCCGGGCGCCTGGCGTACGAGAGCCGGGACATCGACCTGGCCGGGATCCCCCGGACCCGGACCCGCGTCATGCTGAACCTCGCCGACCCGGCCGCGGCCTTCCGGTGGTGGCGGCTCCCGGCCGACGGGGTCGGGCTGGCGCGCATGGAGTTCATCGTCGGCAACTCCATCGGGATCCACCCGATGGCTCTCGTCCATCCCGAGCGGGTGCCGGACGAGGCCACGCAGGCGCGGATCGCCGAGATGACCCGGCCGCACGCCGACCCGGCGGACTTCTTCGTCGAGCGGCTCGCGGACGGGCTGGCCCGGATCGCCGCCGCCGGCTGGCCGAACCCGGTGATCGTCCGGATGAGCGACTTCAAGACCAACGAGTACGCCCGGCTCGTGGGCGGGCGGGCCTTCGAGCCCGCGGAGGAGAACCCCATGCTGGGCTGGCGCGGCGCCAGCCGGTACTACAGCGAGGGCTACGCGGCCGGGTTCGGACTCGAGTGCCGGGCCGTCCGGCGGGTCCGCGAGGACATGGGCCTCACCAACACCGTCGTCATGATCCCGTTCTGCCGGACCCTGGGCGAGGCGGACCGCGTGCTCGAGGCCCTGGCCCGGCACGGACTCGTCCGGGGCCGCGACGGCCTGGAGGTCTACGTGATGGCGGAGATCCCGTCCAACATCGTGCTGGCGGAGGAGTTCGCCGAGCGGTTCGACGGCTTCTCCATCGGCAGCAACGACCTCACCCAGCTCACCCTCGGCGTCGACCGCGACTCGGCGCCGCTGGCGGCGCTGTTCGACGAGCGCGACCCCGCGGTGACGCGGAGCATCGACGCGCTCGTCGCGGCCGCGCACCGCAAGGGGCGGCCGGTGGGGCTGTGCGGCCAGCGCCCCAGCGACGACCCCGGGTTCGCCCGCCTGCTCGTCGAGACCGGCATCGACTCGATCTCGGTGACCCCGGACAGCTTCCTGCGGGTGAAGCACAGCGTCGCGGCGGCCGAGCAGTCCCTGGGTCAGCCGTAGGCGGGCGCGAGGGCGTCGACGGCGTCCCCGATCCGATGCACCCGCAGGGCGTTCGTCGAGCCGGGCGTGCCGGGCGGGGACCCCGCGACGATGACGACGAGGTCGCCGCGGCGGCACCGGTCGATCTCGAGCAGCGCCTCGTCCACCTGGAGGACCATGTCGTCGGTGTGCTTGACCGGCGGCACGAGGAAGGTCTCGATCCCCCACGAGAGGCTGAGCTGGCTGCGCACCGAGGGATCGGGAGTGAAGGCCACCAGCGGGATCCGGCCGCGCAGGCGGGACATCCGCCGGGCGGAGTCCCCGCTCTGGGTGAAGCACACCAGGTAACGCACGCCCAGCAGCTCGGCGACGTCCCCGGCGGCCCGCGTGATGGCGCCGCCCATCGTCCGCGGTCGCGTCCCCAGCGGCGGGATGCGGTCGAGTGCCTGCTCCTCGGTGGCCGTGATGATCCGCGCCATGGTCTCGACCGATTCGAAGGGGTATTCCCCCACCGCGGTCTCACCGGACAGCATGAGCGCGTCCGCCCCGTCGAGGACGGCGTTGGCGACGTCGGACGCCTCGGCGCGCGTCGGCCGGGGGGCACTGATCATCGACTCCAGCATCTGGGTGGCGACGATCACCGGCTTGGCCTGGCGGCGGCAGATCTCGACGGCTCGCTTCTGGACGATGGGGACGTCCTGCAGCGGGAGTTCCACGCCGAGATCCCCCCGCGCGACCATGATCCCGTCGAAGGCGTCGATGATCTCCCGGAGGTTCTCCACGGCCTGCGGTTTCTCGATCTTCGCCAGGACCGGGACCCGGACCCCCACCTCGGCCATCACCTTGCGGACCTCGTCGACGTCCACCGCGTTGCGGACGAACGACAGGGCGACGAGGTCCACCCCCAGCTGCAGGCCGAACCGGAGGTCCTCGGCGTCCTTCTCGGTGAGCGCGGGCACGCCGACGGCGACCCCGGGCAGGTTGATGCCCTTGTTGTCCGAGGCGACGCCCGGGACCTCCACCTCGGTGACGATCCGGGGACCCACCACCTCGACCGCGCGCAGCCGGATCCGGCCGTCGTCCACCAGCAGCGGGTCGCCGGGCTTCACGTCGCCGGCCAGGCCCCGGTACGTGGTGGACACCATGGTGGCGTCGCCCGGGACGTCCTCGGTCGTGATGACGAACGACGCCCCGGCGACCAGTTTCACGGGGCCGCTCGCGAACCTGCCCAGCCGGATCTTCGGGCCCTGGAGGTCCTGGAGGACGGCCACCGAACGACCCTCGGCAGCCGCCGCAGCACGCACGTCGGCGTAGTTGTTGCGGTGGTCGTCCCGCGAGCCGTGGCTGAAGTTCATGCGGGCCACATCCATCCCGCTCCCGACGAGACGGCGGATCCGGTCGCTGCCGGACGTCGCGGGCCCCAGCGTGCAGACGATCTTCGCGCGTCGCATGACGACAACCTAGCGGCCGGGCACCCGCTGCACGGAGCGCCCGGACGCCTCAGGCATCGGCCGCGATCCGCAGCCAGGCCTGCTCGCCGTCCGGGTCGAGGCCCTCCGCCAGCGCTGCGGCGCGGATGCCCATCACCCGGCGGTAGTCCCGGGGCACGATCTTGCGCAGCCGGCTGTACAGCAGGTCGGGCTCGACCAGGAGGTCCTCCGCCACCAGCGACCCGGTCTCCTCGACGTGCCGGCGCAGCAGCGGCAGCAGCAGGTGGACGTCCTCGCCGTCGAGGTCGACGACGTCGACCATCGACGTGTTGACCCGCGTCGGGCGGACGTCCATGACGTACGCCACCCCGCCCGACATCCCCGCGGCGAAGTTGCGGCCGGTCCGGCCCAGGACCACGACCACGCCCCCGGTCATGTACTCGCAGCCGTGGTCGCCGACGCCCTCCACGACAGCGGTCGCCCCGGAGTTGCGGACGCAGAAGCGCTCCCCGACCTCGCCCTGGACCAGGATCTCCCCCGAGGTCGCGCCGTAGGCGAGGACGTTGCCGGCGATGATGTTGCGCTGGGTGTTGAAGCGGGTGTCGCGGGGCGGGCGCACGACGATCCGCCCGCCCGACAATCCCTTGCCGACGTAGTCGTTGGCGTCGCCCCACAGCCGCAGCGTGACGCCCCGGGGCAGGAACGCCCCGAGCGACTGACCCGCGGACCCGGTGAGGGTGACGTCGATGGTGTCGTCGGGCAGCCCGTCGACCCCGTACCGGCGCGTCACCTCGTGCCCCAGCATGGTGCCGACGGTGCGGTTGATGTTGCGGACCGGGATGTCGATCCGCACCGGCAGCCGGTGGTCCAAGGCGTCCTCGGCCAGCTGGATCAGGCTCACGTCCAGTGCCTTCTCCAGCCCGTGGTCCTGATCGACCATCCGCCGCCGGGGGGCGTCGGCCGCCACCGCCGGTGGCCCGGGCACCGCGAGGACCGGCGCCAGGTCCAGCCCGTCCGCCTTCCAGTGGTCGACGGCCCGGCGGGCGTCGAGCAGGTCCGCCCGGCCGACCGCCTCGTCCAGGCTCCGCAGGCCGAGGGCCGCCAGATGCTCGCGCACCTCCTGGGCGACGAACCGGAAGAACTGCTCGACGAACTCCGGTCGGCCGCTGAACTTCGCCCGCAGCGCGGGGTCCATGGTCGCCACCCCGACCGGGCAGGTGTTGAGGTGGCAGACCCGCATCATGATGCAGCCGGAGACGATGAGCGGGGCGGTGGAGAAGCCGTACTCCTCCGCCCCCAGCAGGGCCGCGAGGACGACGTCGCGCCCGGTCTTCATGGCCCCGTCGACCTGCAGTGTCACCCGGTCCCGCAGGCCGTTGAGGACCAGCGTCTGCTGGGTCTCGGCCAGCCCCAGCTCCCACGGCCCCCCGGCGTGCTTGAGGCTGTTCAGCGGCGAGGCGCCGGTGCCACCGTCGTTGCCGGACACGAGGATGACGTCGGCGTGGGCCTTGGCCACCCCCGCCGCCACCGTCCCCACCCCGACCTCGCTCACGAGCTTGACGTTGATCCGCGCCCCCGGGTTGGCGTTCTTGAGGTCGTGGATGAGCTGGGCCAGGTCCTCGATCGAGTAGATGTCGTGGTGCGGGGGCGGCGAGATCAGCCCGACGCCGGGGGTGGAGTGCCGGACCCGGGCGATGAGCGGGTACACCTTCTTGCCGGGCAGCTGGCCGCCCTCGCCGGGCTTGGCGCCCTGGGCCATCTTGATCTGGATGTCGTCGGCCTGAGTGAGATACAAGCTGGTGACGCCGAACCGGCCCGACGCCACCTGCTTGACGGCGCTGCGGCGCTCGGGGTCGAGCAGCCGGTCGACGTCCTCGCCGCCCTCGCCGGTGTTCGACCTCCCGCCGATCCGGTTCATGGCGATCGCGAGCGTCTCGTGCGCCTCGGGGCTGATGGACCCGAAGCTCATGGCGCCGGTGGTGAACCGGCGCAGGATCGACTCGACCGGCTCCACCTCGTCGACGCCGACCGCCTGGGCGGGGTCCTCGCGCAGCCGCAGCAGGCCGCGCAGCGTCCCGAGGCCCTGCGACTGGTCGTCCACCCGGCGGCTGTAGTCGCGGTAGACGTCCTCGCGGGCGGACCGGGTCGAGTGCTGGAGCCGGAACACCGTCTCGGGGTCGAACAGGTGGATCTCGCCATCCCGGCGCCACTGGTACTCCCCGCCCACCGCGAGCCGGCGGTCGTGGGCCGTCCCGTCGGTCGGGTACGCCCGGGCGTGGCGGCGCGCCGCCTCCTCGGCGACGACGTCGAGGCCGATGCCGCCCAGGCGGGTGGTGGTTCCCGTGAAGTACCGGTCGACGAGCTCCTGGGACAGGCCGATGGCCTCGAAGACCTGGGCCCCGCCGTAGGAGGCCACGGTCGAGATCCCCATCTTGCTCATGACCTTGAGGACACCGCGCCCGAGGGCGGCGAGGACGTTGCGCCCCGCCTGCCCGGGGGTGACCCCCGACACCGTGCCGCGCCGGACGAGGTCCTCCGCCGTCTCCACGGCCAGGTAGGGGTTGATCGCGGCCGCCCCGTAGCCGATGAGCAGGGCCGCGTGGTGCACCTCGCGGACGTCACCGGCCTCGACCAGCAGACCGACCCGGGTCCGGGTGCGGCTGCGGATGAG
The DNA here is from genome assembly GCA_050329415.1 of Kineosporiaceae bacterium. Taxonomy (GTDB): domain Bacteria; phylum Actinomycetota; class Actinomycetes; order Actinomycetales; family JBBAYJ01; genus JANNOG01. The sequence goes on along the minus strand of JBHJOS010000071.1, from coordinate 1,865 downwards.
GTGGTGGTGGACGGCGGACGTCAGCAGCAGCGAGGGCACCGCGGCGAGGTCGGCGGTGGCGTCCCGGTCCGACAGGACGACGTGGTGGGCACCCGCCGCGGTCGCGGCGTCGACCTCGGCACACACCGCGTCGAGGCGCTCGGCCAGCGCGGCGCCGCCCCCGGCGACCGGGTACAGCCCGCGCACGACGGCGGTCGGCCGGACGCCCTCCGGCAGACCCACCGTGCCGGGCCGAAGATGGACGATCTTGGCCAGCTCGTCGTTGTCGACGATCGGGAAGGGCAGGACGAGCTGGCGGCACTGCCCCGGTGCGGCATCGAGGATGTTGCCCTCGGGACCGATCGTGCTGCGCAGGCTGGTGACGAGCTCCTCGCGGATGGCGTCCAGCGGCGGGTTGGTCACCTGGGCGAACAACTGGACGAAGTAGTCGAACAGCAGCCGGGGGCGTTGCGACAGGACCGCCGGCGGGGTGTCGGTGCCCATCGAGCCGATGGGCTCGGCCCCGGTCGCGGCCATCGGGGCGAGCAGGATCCGCAGCTCCTCCTCGGTGTAGCCGAAGGCCTGCTGCCGACGGGTGACCGAGGCCGGGGTGTGGACGATGTGCGGCCGGTCCGGCAGGTCCGGCAGGTGGACCTGGTGCTGGGACAGCCACTGCTCGTAGGGCTCCTGTGCCGCCAGCTCGGCCTTGACCTCGGCGTCGTCGATGATCCGCCCGTGGCGGGTGTCGACGAGGAACATCCGGCCCGGCTGCAGCCGGCCCTTGCGGACGATGCGCTCCGGGGCGATGTCGAGCACCCCGACCTCGCTCGCCATCACCACGAGGCCGTCCGTCGTCACCCAGTACCGGGCGGGGCGCAGGCCGTTGCGGTCGAGGACGGCACCGATGAGGTCGCCGTCGGTGAACGTCACCGAGGCCGGCCCGTCCCACGGTTCCATGATCGAGCTGTGGAACTCGTAGAACGCCCGGCGCGCAGGGTCCATCTCGACGTGGTTCTCCCACGCCTCGGGGATCATCATGAGGACGGCGTGCGGCAGGGACCGCCCGCCGAGGTGGAGCAGCTCGAGGACCTCGTCGAAGCTGGCCGAGTCGCTGCCGTCGGGGTTGACGACCGGCAGCAGCCGCTCGAGGTCGCCCGGGATGAGGTCGCTGGCCAGCATGGACTCCCGTGCCCGCATCCAGTTGCGGTTCCCGCGCACGGTGTTGATCTCGCCGTTGTGGGCCATCAGCCGGTACGGGTGGGCCAGCGGCCACGACGGGAACGTGTTGGTGGAGAACCGGCTGTGCACCAGGGCCAGCTCGGTGGTGTAGCGCCGGTCCGACAGGTCGGCGAAGAACGGCTCCAGCTGGTTGGTGGTCAGCATCCCCTTGTAGACCAGGGTGCGCGACGACAGCGACGGGAAGTACACACCGGCCTGGTTCTCGACCCGCTTGCGGAGGCAGAAGGCGACGCGGTCGAGCTCGATCCCCGAGGCGCCCGCCACGGGACCACCGGACGCGGGTGCCACGAACAGCATGCGGAAGGCCGGCATCGCGGCGCGGGCGGTCGGGCCGACGAGGTCAGGGGCCACCGGGACGTCCCGCCAGCCGAGGACCTCCAGGCCCTCCTCGGCGGCGACGGTCGCCACCGCGGCCTCGGCGAGGGCGCGCCCGTCGTCGTCCCGGGGAAGGAAGGCCGTCCCGACGGCGTAGCCGCCGGCGGGCGGCAACCGGATGCCGAGGTCGGCGGCGACGGACCGCAGGAAGGCGTGCGGAACCTGGGTGAGGATGCCGGCGCCGTCGCCGGAGTCGGTCTCGCTGCCGACCGCGCCGCGATGGTCCAGGTTGCGCAGCGCCGTGAGCGCATGCTCGACGATGTCGTGCCCGG
>JBHJOS010000060.1:0-14566 GCA_050329415.1 Kineosporiaceae bacterium | reverse complement strand
CGCGAGAGGTTGACGAAGAGGTCGTTGACGTTGCGGCGGAGTTGTTCCTGGTCGGCGGCCAGGCGGACGGCTTCGACGTGGACGGCGTCGAAGGCGCGGGCGACCTGGCCGATCTCCTCGGTGGTGCGGACGTCGACGGGGTGGACCTGGATGTCGGAGTCCGGCCCGGCTTCGCGGATCCGGCCGATCGCCGCCGGTAGCCGCTCCTCCGCGATCATGATGGCGTCGGCGCGCAACCGCCGCAGCGGCAACAGGATGGACCGGGCCGCCAGCACCGTCACGACGAGGCCGGCCAGCAGGAGCACGAGGACGATCGTGGCGTCGCGGGCCGCCCGGAGCCGGGTGTCGTCGAGGAGCTGACCGGCACGGTCCACCTGCCGGTCGCTGAGTTCCGCGCGGACGCCCTCCGTGGCCGCTGCGGCGGGGACCGCGACGGACAGCCAGTCCGCGGCGGTGAGGCTGGGCTCGCGCCCCTCGATGACCTCGCGGAGGATCTCGCTGAAGACGGCCGAGCGCATTGTGCCCTCGTCTGACATGAAGGCGCCGGAGAAGAGTGCGCGCTGGTCGTCCGTCGCGGTCGCCTCGAACTCGTTGAATGCTGCCGTGCGGTCGTCGACGGCGGTCCGCAGCTCGGCCGGATCGACGGCCAGGGAGCCGGTGGCGGCGAGCGCGAGCACGAGGCTGTCCTCGAGTGCGGTCAACCGGTTGGTCTCGGCCAGGGCCTGGACGTTGAGGGCGACGCTTCGGAGCTGGTTGTCGGTCACCGACTGGGCGAGGGCACCGCCGAGGGCGGCGGCGTTGCCGGAGATCTCGTGATAAGCACGGATGACCTGGGCGGGGGCGAGCGACGACTCCTCGGGCGCGGACGCGGTGCTGGTGCGGATCTCCTCCAGGCGCCGCAGGCCCTCCTGGAGCCCCTGCACCCGGCGGGTGACGTCACCGGTCGCGCCGGCGGCCTCGACCAACTGCAGGGCCTCGGCGGCACTGGCGTCGGTGCGCTGCGCGAGTTCCTCCCGCGGCGACAGCACGGCGTCGGTTCCCTGGGCGTTGCCGACGGCCGCCGTGACGGCCAGCTGCTCCTGGCCGATGTCGGCCACGAGCCGGGTGACGGCCCGCTGGGCGGCCGACAGGTCGGCGTCGTTGCCGAAGACGGCGGCCTCGGAGAGGAGATCGCCCACGCGCACCACGCCGACGGTCACGGCGGCGATCGCCGGGACCAGGAGAATGGCGATGAGTTTGGCGCGCACCGGCCAGTTCCGGAAGCCCGCCAGGCGGCGTGAGCGGGGCGACCTGTCGTGTCCCGCACCCGGGCTGCGCCCGGTGCTGCTCGAGTTCGACATGCGTCGGTCCCGCCTCCCGTTCGTCAGGCGCTCGTCTCGCCGCAACCTACCGCCAACTCGTCAGAATAGACACAATACGCGACGGGTCATGAGCAGTGGGCTATTGACCAGCGACGACCCGTAATCGCCGGTCATCAGCCGGGCCGTGCCCCGGTCGTCCACCCGCCGCGGACGCCGTCCCGGACCGTGGAACGACCACGCCCGCCCGGTCTCCTCCGCCGGCGGGTGGACCGGAGGACGAGACCGGGCGGGCGCCGGGCACGCCGCCGGGTCAGCCGAGGATGTCCTCCCACTGGCTCTGGACGTCGTCCATCGCCTGCTGCGGGTCGCCCTCGTCCACCACCATGGCGGACAGCCCGTCGGCGAGGGCCTGGAGCAGTTCCGGAGCCTGCTCGTTGGTGGGCCAGGCGAGGGCGCCGTCGAGGGCGGCGGTGGCCGCCTCCTGCACCTGCGGGGCGAACGACGCGTAGGAGGCGTCCTCGAGCGTCGACAAGCGGGTGGGGTCGATCCCCGAGCCGGTCGTCGTGATGAGCGAGAGGTTGGTCTCCCGGCTGGTGGCGTAGCTGACGAACTGCCGCGCCAGCTCCTTGTTCGCCGACGCCGTCGACACCGCCATCCCGAACCCCGCGTTGAGCGCGGCCCGGCTCGCGGTGGCGTCGCCTCCCCGCGGGAGCCTGGTGACGCCCCAGATGCCCTGGACCTGGGACTGCTCCGGGTCCTCCGCCAGGACTCCGAGGTCGGTCCAGAACTCCATGAAGGCGACCTGGCCGCTGAGGAAGGCCGGCAGCGCCTGGTCGAACGCGGTCTCCGTCGGGGTCGGCAGCGCGAAGGGCGCCACGTCGAGGATCGACCGGGCGGCGGCGACCGCGGCCTCGCTGGTGAGCGTGGGTGCCCCGGACTCGTCGAGGAAGGTCCCGCCGAACCCGGCGAGGCGGTTGGCGAAGGTCGAGACGATGATGATCGGTGCGCTCTGCGCCATGAGCGCTGCGCCGTACACTCCGTCGGCGCTCTCCGCCTCGGTGATCTGCTGCACCGCCTGGGCGTACTCGTCCCAGGTCTGCGGCGGCTGCAGCCCGTTCCGCTCGAGGATCTCGGTGTTGTGGAACAGCACGTGCGCGTCCCCGTCGAACGGCAACGCGTACCGGCTGCCGTCGTACAGGGAGTACGGGTCGTAGATGGACTCGATGAAGTCGTCGGCCGCCGTGTCCTCGGCCTCGATGAGGTCGTCCAGGGGTTCGATGACCCCCCCGGCGGCCAGGGCGCCGACACTGACATACCACATGTCGAAGACGTCGTAGGTACCGGCTCCCGACTGCACGTCGAGGATCGCCTGTTGCTCGACCTGGTCGTAGGGGATGAGTGTCGGGTTGACCGTGACTCCGGTCAGCTCCTCGAACTCCGCGGCCAACTGTTCCGAGGCTCCCGCGTGAGGCTGAATGAAGAGGACGTTGAGGGAGCCGCCCGCACCGGGCGAGGCGCCGGATTCGCCGGCCCGGGTCGCGGGCGCTTCGCTGCCGCCGTCGTCGCCGCTGCAGGCGGAAAGCGTGGCCGCGACGGAGCCCGCCGCTGCCAGGCCGAGGAAACCGCGCCGCGCGAGATGAGATTTACCGTGGGACATGAAACTCCTTCGGCTCATCGTGTGACCGTCATGACTGAGAATGGGTGGCTGACCTGACGGTGAGCTGGACGGTAACACTCGAATGCTTCGAAGGAAAGCCCTGGGCCACGGTCGCACAAAGTGGTTGACGATATGAAGTGAGGTCGGAAGTATGGGAGAGGAGAAGGCGGCCGGCGGGTCAACCGAGGATGTCCTCCCACTGGTTCTGGACCTCGTCCATGGTCTCCTGCGGATCGCGTTCGTCGAGGAGCATGGTGGACAGGGCGTCTGCCAGGGTCTGGAGAAGTTCCGGAGCCTGCTCGTTGGTGGGCCAGGCGAGGGCGCCGTCGAGGGCGGCGGTGGCCGCCTCCTGCACCTGCGGGGCGAAGGACGCGTAGGAGGGGTCGCGCACGGTGGACAGCCGGGTGGGGTCGATCCCGGAGCCGGTCGTCGTGATGAGCGAGAGGTTGGTCTCGCGGCTGGTGGCGTAGGTGATGAACTGGCGTGCCAGGTCCTTGTTCGCCGACGCCGCCGACACCGCCATGCCGAACCCGGCGTTGAGTGCCGCCCGGCTCGCCGTCGCGCGGCCTCCGATCGGAAGCCTCGTGACGCCCCACTTCCCGGCGATGCGCGACTGCTCGGGGTCCTCCGCGAACACCCCGAGGTCGGTCCAGAACTCCGCGAAGGCGACCTGGCCACCGAGGAAGGCCGGCAGTGCCTGGTCGAACGCGGTCTCCGTCGGGGTCGGCAGCGCGAAGGGGGCGACGTCGAGCAGCGACTGGGCGGCGGAGACCGCCGACTCGGTGTTGACCGTCGGCCGCCCCGCGTCGTCGAGGAATGTCCCGCCGCCGAACCCGGCGAGGCGGTTGGCGAAGGTCGAGACGATGATGATCGGCGCGTTCTGGGCCATGACTGCTGCGCCGTACACCCCGTCGGCGCTCTCCGCCTCGGTGATCTGCTGCACCGCCTGGACATACTCGTCCCACGTCTGCGGCGGCTTCAGCCCGTTCCGCTCGAGGATCTCGGTGTTGTGGAACAGCACGTGCGCGTCCCCGTCGAACGGCAACGCGTACCGGCCCCGGTCGTACAGGGAGTACGGGTCGTAGATGGAGGGGATGAAGTCCGGCGAGTCCACCTCCGGTGTCACCGCCAGGCCGTCGAGGCGGTCGATGACCCCGGCGGCCGCGAGGGCGCCGACGCTGACGTACCAGACCTCGAAGACGTCGAACGTCGGCGCCCCGGACCGCACGTCGTCGATCGCCCGCTGCTCGACCTGGTCGTAGGGGATGATGGTGGCGTTGATCGTGGCCCCGGTCCGCGCCCGGAACTCCGCGGCCAACTGCTCCGACGCCCCCGCATGGGGCTCGATGTACAGCACGTTGAGGCTGGCCCCGGCGGCGGCCGACGACACCGGCGCGGCGGACTCCGGGGCGGTGCCGGCAGCCGGGGTCGGCGCGGGGTCCTCGTCGTCCTCCCCGCCGCAGGCCGACAGCGTGGCGGCCACCGAGCCGGCAGCCGCCAGCCCGAGGAAGTCCCGCCTGGGGAAGACGCCGCGGTGGGGCATGTGACTCCTTCGGTCCGACCCGGAGTGCAACATCGTCGACGGGGTGTCACAAGTCATCGACGGCTCGCGACCGTAGCAGGCCGTGCTGCGCGCGAGAAGCGTCCGGTGCGTGCCGATCCGGACTGGTTCGCCGCCGCCGCGAAGCGGCCGAATCGGACCGGTCGTTCGGTTCCGGCCGGGGGGACGGCCCCCAGTCACTCCCGCTACGTTCAGCCACGGTCGCTCACTGAACGTGGCTGCGTACTTCTCCCGCGGATGTCCGACTTGGGTATGGTGCGGCGCTCGTAGTCGGGTCGCTCGTCCACGCACCCCATCAACCGGGAGGGCCGGATGCTCCGTTCAGACCCGTCGGGCGACGCCGGGGGGGCGCGACCGCCGGACTCCGCGATGACACGCCGCACCCTGCTGCGCGGAGCCGGGGCCTCGGCCGTCGCGCTCGCCGGTGGGTCGGCGCTGGCCGCCTGCGGCCGCGGGGCGTCCGAGGCCGGGGTCGGCGAGGTCGGTGGCGACGTCCGCCCGCTCCGCATCGGGTACGCGACGCCGCAGACCGGGGACCTCGCCCCGTACGCCGCTGCCGACGCCTTCGTCACGGCGGCGATCCAGGCGTACGCGGACGAGCAGGGTCTGGCCACCGGTGCCGGGCGCGCCGGTCTCAGCCTCTTCGTCAAGGACACGGCGTCGGACCCGGTGCGGGCGGGGGAGGTGGCGACCGAACTCGTCACCCAGGACCAGGTGGACCTCGTCGTGGTGGCGGCCTCGCCGGGAACGATCAACCCGGTCTCGGACGTCTGCGAGTCGGCTGGGGTCCCCTGCATCTCCACCGGCGCTCCGTGGGAATCGTGGTTCGTCACCCGCGGCGCCTCGGTGGTGTCGACCTTTCAGTGGACCTACCATTTCCACTGGGGTCTGGCGGACGTGGCCGCGGTCTTCCTCGACATGGGCGAAGCCGTCGGCTCGAACCGGCGGGTGGGTGCCCTCTGGCCGGACGACATCGAGGGGACGACCTGGGGTGATCCCGCCCGGGGCCTGCCGGCCCTGCTCACGTCGCGTGGGTACCAGATCAGTGATCCGGGTTTCTACCAGAACGAGGCGCAGGACTTCTCTCCGTTCGTCGCCGAGTTCCGGGACGAACAGGTCCAGCTCCTGCTGGGCGTCCCCGTCGCGCCGGATTTCGCGACCTTCTGGGCACAGGCCGACGAGGAGGGCTTCCGTCCGACTCTCGTGACCGTGGGGCGGGCGCTGCAGTTTCCGTCGGCAGTGCAGGCGCTGGGGGCCAGAGGCCACAATCTCGCCACGGACGTGTCGTGGTCGCCGGCGCATCCGTTCCGGTCCTCCCTCACCGGGCAGACCGCGGCTGAGTTGGCCCAGGCCTTTCGGGACAGCTCCGGGGAGGCGTGGATCCAGCCCCTCGGCCTGGTCCACGCCCTCTTCGAGGTCGCTGCGGCCGCCCTCGCCGCGGCCGACGGACCCGACGACCGCCAAGGCGTCGCGGACGCCCTGGCCTCGATGTCGCTCGACACCGTGTGCGGTCCCCTGGACTGGAACTCCGGACCCGTCCGCAACGTGGCGACCCTCCCGCTGGTCGGCGGTCAGTGGCGGGTCGCCGATCGCCCGGAGCCCGAACTCGTCGTGGTGTCGAACGCGCAGGCGCTGTCGATCCCGGTGGCCGGTGAGGTCGAGCCGCTCGGCTGACGCCGGTCAGGGCGACACCTCGACCTTCTTCACCTCCAGGAACTCGTCGAAGCCGAAGGGACCGAATTCCCGCCCCAGTCCGGACTGCTTGTACCCGCCGAACGGCGCCTGCATGTTGAGCTGGCCACCGTTGACGCTCACCATGCCGGACTCCAGCCGGGCGGCCACGTCCAGTGCCTCCGGCCGAGTGTCGGCGTACACGGCCGAGTGCAGCCCGTAGATGGTGTCGTTGGCGAGGGCGACGGCCTCGTCGACGGTTTCGTAGGCCTGGACCGCCAGGACCGGGCCGAAGATCTCCTCCTGCGCGATCGTCATGCGCCGGTCGACGTCGGAGAACAGCGAGGGCCGCACGAAGTACCCACCCTGCAGCTCGCGCGGCAGCGCCGGGGGCTCGACGCCGCCGACGAGCAGCCGGGCCCCCTCCGCCACGCCCGTCGCGAGATACCCGCGGACCCGCGCCAGCTGGGCCGCTGACACGAGGGGGCCGACGTCGGTGCCCTCGTCGACCGACGACCCGACGGTGAGGCCGGCGACGATCCCGGTCGCCAGCTCCTCGACCTCGGCCAGCGTCGATCGGGGGACGATCATCCGGGTGAGCGCGTCGCAGCGCTGGCCGTTGTTGAGCATGCAGTCCGTGACGCCGAACCGCACCGCGGCCTCGAGGTCTGCACCGGGGAGGACGACGAGCGGCGACTTGCCGCCGAGCTCGAGCGTCACCTTCTTGATCTGCTGGCTGGCCAGCTCTCCGATCCGGCGCCCGGCCCGGGTGGAGCCCGTGAAGGACACCATCCGGACGGCCGGGTGACGGACGAGGGCTTCCCCGGCCTCCGGGCCCGTGCCGAAGACCACGTTGAAGACCCCCGGCGGCAGTCCGGCGGCGGCGACCGCCTCGCAGAGAATCCCGATGGACAGCGGCGCCACCTCGCTGGGCTTGACCACGACGGTGTTGCCGGCCGCGATCGCGTGCGCCGCCTTGACCGTCACGAGGTGCAACGGGAAGTTCCAGGCCGTGATGGCCCCCACGACGCCGATCGGTTCCCGGGCGATGAGGGTCGGTCCCAGCTCGGAGCGGTAGGCGTAACCCTCGGCGATGTCGGCGGCCGAGCGCAGGTTGATGAGCGGGGCGTGGACCTGGGGCCCGCGAGCGACGCCCGCCACGGCCCCCACCTCACGGGCGATGGTGTCGGCGAGCTCGTCGAGCCGGGTCTCGAGTCGGTCGGCGACCGCGCGCAGTGCGGCCGCGCGCTGAGCGGGCGTGTTCGCGGCCCACTCCCGCTGGGCACCGGCGGCTGCGGCCACCGCGGCCGCCACCTCGTCGGTGGTCCCGTCCGGGGCGCTGCCCATGACCTCGCCGGTGTTGGAGTCGTGGACGTCGATCTGGGTGGTTCGCCGGGGTGCTGTCCACTGCCCGGCGACGAAGTGGCCCGGGATGCGGCGGGTGCCGGCGGCCGGCCTGGCGGGTGCGGGGGTGGTCACGGTGTCTGCCTCCGTCCGGTTCAGCCGCCGAGATGACGGCGGATGGCGTCGCCGCAGCGCAGGGCCACGGCGCCAATGGTGCTCGTGGGGTTGACGGCGCCCGCGGTGGGCAGCGAGGAGCCGTCGCAGACGTAGAGGTTGCGCACGTCCCAGGCGCGGTGCTCGGGGTCGACGACGGAGGTCGCGGGGTCGTCGCCCATCCGGGCCGTGCCCATGAGGTGCCACGCCGGGGGCCGGTACGTACCGGAGGCGTCCAGGAACCGGTTGACCGTGACGTCCCGGGCGCCCGCTCCGCGGAGGAGCTCGGCCGCGCGCTCGCACGCGAAGGCCAGCAGGGCGTCGTCGTTGGGGTGCAGCCGGTAGCGCACGTGGGGCGCCGGCAGCCCGTCGGAGTCGACCCGGTCGGGGTCGAGAGTCACCCGGTTCTCGGGGTCGGGGAGGTCCTCGGACTGCACGAGAAGGCACATCCCGCGGTCGAAGTGCTCCTCGAACCACGCGTGGTGGCCGGCCCCCCAGGGCGCGACGTTTCCCGAGTGGGAACCGATCGCCTGATATCCGGGGCCGTTCATCCCGCAGGCGAGCAGTGTGAATCCGTTGACGAACCCCCGGTCGGGGTCGGTCTCGGCGAACTCCGCGGTGTAGGCGCTGGCGCAGATGACGCCCTTGTGGGGTTCCAGGACGTCCGGGGTCCATCCCTCCACGATGGCGAGGCCGTGGAACATCAGGTTCCGGCCGACCTGGTCCGTCGAGTTCGCCAGACCGTTCGGGTGCTCGTCGTCGGCCGACATGAGCAGCAGCCGGGGGGTTCCGATGCCGTTGCACGCGACGACGACGGTCCCGGCCGGCTGCTCGTACCGCAGGCCGGTGTCGCGGCGGACGTAGACGACTCCCGTGGCCGTGCCCCGGCCGTCGGTGAGGATCCGCTCCACGCGGGAGCCGGTGCGCAGCTCGGCGCCGGCCGTGAGTGCCCGCGGCCAGTACGTGTTGTGGCTGCCGGCGAGGCTGTCCCGGTTGCACCCGCTCTGGCAGGCGCCGCAGCCGTTGCAGGCGGGACGGCCTCGGTAGTCCCGCGAGGCCACGGCCATGGGGAAGGGCCACCAGTGCCAGCCGAGTTCGCCGCAGGCGTGCGCGAAGCGCTCCCCGCCCCGCCCGAGCGGCAGCGGCGGGTTCGGGTAGTCGTCGTGCGGCGGCATCGCAGGGTCGCCGGCCAGGCCGCTGACGCCCATGGACCGGTCGTTCTCGGCGAACCACGGAGCGAGATCCTCGTAGCTCAGCGGCCAGTTCGGTGCCATGCCGTGCTCGTCGTGCTTGCGGAAGTCGGACGGCCGGAACCGCGGCCACGCGGCGGTGTAGATCGCCGTGGATCCGCCGACCGCGTTGAACATGAGCGGTTGGATGGTGTCGCTGGTCACCGGGTAGTCCGAGGCCCACCCCCGGACGTTCGGCGCGGTGTTCCACGAAAAGGCGCGGTCGACCTCGTAGAACCGGCTGGTGTGCGGGCGTTCGTGATGGGGGATCCGGCGGCCCTGCTCGAGGCAGGTCACCTGGACGCCGGCCTCGGCGAGGGTGCAGCTGATGGCGCCGCCGGCCATGCCTGCACCGATGACGAGGACGTCGACCGGGGGGAGTCTCATCATGAGGGCAGCTCCGTTCCCGGCTCCGCCGCGCCTCCCGCGCCTCCCGCGGCCGCCGCGACGTCGGACGTGGCGACGTACCGGCCACGACCGGTCCGGGGCATCGTCGCGAGGTCGACCGGGGCGATGGCGTACCCGTTCGGCTGCGGTGACTCCGAGACGTCGTGGCCCCGGGCCCGAAGCACCGCGACGACCTCGGGCCGGGCGTAGTAGCCCAGGTAGCAGGCCCGGCGCAACAGGTCGAAGGACGCCGGGTCGGTCTGCTCCAGCCGGCGCAGCACGACCGTGCGCACGACGAGCGAGGCCTCGGCGAACCCCGGTGGCAGCGTGCCCGCCGCGTCGGAGATCAGGGCGAGGTGCTCGTGGCGCAATTGGTCGGCCAGGTCGGCTCCCACCGCGAGGGCGCTCGGCGCCGGCCAGTCGCCCTCGGGTGGGATCATCGTGTCGGCGACGGCGTCGAGGACGTCGGCGAGCCGGACCGTGGTCTGCGTGGCGAGGACAGATGGTGGCGTCGGTGACGGCATCCCTCACTCCAGGATCTCGTAGGGGCTGGGCGTGGGCCACGCCGCCAACAACGGGACGAGCATGATCCCGGCCACGACGGCGAGCCGAAGGGTCACGTCCCCCCGGTTGTGGACACGGTGGACGACGTCCGGTCGGTTGAGCACGGCGTCGCCCGCGACGATCGGGAACAGTGCTCCGGCCTGCTCGACCTCACCGGCACCCTGGAGAACGTAGTACATCTCCTCACACCGGTGCCGATGGAGCGGACTGTGCCGAGCCGGGTCGATCTCGACGATTCCGAAGCACAGCGTGGCGGCGTCGAACCCGGTCTCCGGGTAGATGACCTTGAGGTCGCGGACTCCTTCGCGCCCCACCTCCATCGGGGCGCCGCGGCCGAACTCGCGGGGTCGGACGACGACGCGGCGGCCGGCGGAGTCGTGCGTCGGGTTACCGGCGGCTGCGTCACCGGCGGGGTCGTGGGCGGCGGTCGCTCTCATCTCGGCATCACCTCGCGGAACCGGGGTCGGTGGGCGAACGGTCGGGGGTGGCGGTGCTCGCCGACCAGGTCGACGGCGTCTCGCAGGTGTGCTGCCATGGCGTCCCCGGCCGCCTCGGCGTCCCCGGCCGCGACCGCCTCGAGGATGCGCTGGTGGTCCGCGACGGCCCGCTCGATCTGTCCCGGCACATCCAGCGAGATCCGCCGCTCGGTGCCGGTGAGCTCCTGCATCCGGTCCATGAGCCGGGTCAGGGCGGTGTTGGCCGCGCTCGCGGCGAGGAGGGCGTGGAACCCGGCGTCGGCCGTCACCGCCGCCTCGCGATCCCCGGCCGCGCCGGCGTCGCGGAGGGCGGTCACGGACTCGGCGAGCCGCGCCAGGTCGTTCCCGCTCCGGCGGCGCGCGGCGAGGCCGGCGACATTGGGCTCGACCACGAGCCGGAGCTCGAACAGCTCGACGACGTGGATGTCCTCGTCGATCCAGGTGGGCGCGGGGGGGTCGGGGAGGCGGGCGTAGGTCCCGGAGCCGGGCCGGGTCTCGACGTAGCCCGACGCCTGGAGCACCCGCAGCGCCTCCCGCAGCGGCACCCGGCTCACCGCGAGCTGGGCGCACAGCGTCCGCTCGGGCGGCAACCGGGAGCCCACCGGGACCACACCGGAGACGATGAGCTCGCGCAGCTGGTCGGCGACCGCGCTCCACAGCGGTCTCGGCGTCAGCGGGGTGTACGGCGACCCGGTCACAGCACCCGGCTCCGCTCGATCACCCGGGGGTCCGGGGCGGGGGCGAGCCCGGGGGTGGTGGGCAGGTGGGCCAGCCCGGCGCGGACGTCGAGGGGCTCGCCGAGGAGCTCGCGGCGGACGGGCCAGTGACTGACGTCGCGCAGCAGCGGTTCCGACGGCCCGGCGACCGCGCAGACCGTGAGTGCCGCGGCGAACCCGAGGTCGGAGGCGTAGTGGTGCGGGCTGTACGCCAGCCCGCGGGACAGCGCGGCCCGGGCCGCCCTCAGCCCGTCCCGCAGGCTCCCGCAGCGGGCGAGGTCGGGCATCAGCACGTCCACGGCATCCGCGTCGAGGAGGTGCTGCAGCTCGGCGCCGCTGTAGCAGTTCTCCCCCGCGGCCACCCGGAGGCCGCCGACCCGCCGGACGGCGGCCAGCCCGGCCACGTCGTCGCGGGCGACCGGCTCCTCCAGCCACCCGGCACCGATCCCCGCGAGCCGGACCGCCATGTCGAGGGCATGGTCCCGGTCCCAGGCCATGTTGGCGTCCAGCAGGACCCGTTCGGCTCCCAGCTCGGCGACCGCCCGCCGGACGAGGGCCAGGTCGGCCTGGTCGGAGAAGCCCACCCGGAGCTTCACGGCGCGGTAGCCGTCGGCGACGGCCCGCGCGGCCCCGGCCACGATCTCCTCGGCTGATCCCGGGAACCCCACGGCGTACAGCGGCACCGGGTCGCCTCGCCCGCCCAGCAACCGCCAGGCGGGCTCGCCGTGCGCCCGGGCCCAGGCGTCGACCAGGGCCATCTCCAGGGCGGCGACCCCCGCGCTGATCGCGACCGGCGACCACAGGTGACGCAGCCGCCCGAGCGCGCCACCGACCCGTGCCACCGCGACCGCGATGTCCTCCGGGGACTCGCACGGCAGCCCGGTGGCCAGCGGGGCGATCCCACCGGCCACGGTCTCCCGCCGCTCCTCCAACGACCACAGCGGAAAGGTCACGCTGGTCTCCCCCCACCCGGTGATCCCGTCGGACCTCCGCACCCGCACCAGGCCCACGTTGCGCTCGCCCGCCCGGCCCCACGAGAACACGGCGGGCGGGTCCAGCGGGGTCCGGATGCCGACGAACTCGACCTCGGCGACCGTAGCGGTCACTTGACGGCTCCGTCCGCGAGCCCGTCGACGAGCCAGCGTTGGACCAGGACGGCCCCGACGTACACCGGGAGCATGGCGGTGAGCGACGCCGCCGCCATCTGGCCGAACTGGACGCCCCGGTCGCCCTGGAACAGTGAGATGGCCACCGGCAGGGTCTGCGAGCCGGGGCTCTGGGTGACGGTGAGGGCGAGCAGGAACTCGTTGACGTTGAGGATCGCCAGCACGATGCCGGTGGCGACCAGCCCCGGCGTCATGAGGGGCAGGACCACGCTGACCAGCGTCCGCAGTGTCCCGGCGCCGTCGAGCCGGGCGGCCTCCTCGAGCTCGACGGGGATGCGGGCGACGAAGCTCTGCAGCAGCCAGGTCGCCACCGACACGTTGACGAGTCCGTAGACCACGGCCAGCCCGACCGGGTCGTTGAGCAGCCCGATCCAGCGCAGCAGGAAGAACATCGGGACGATCGCGACGACCGGCGGGGCGATGAACGCCGACAGGACGAAGGCGGGCAGCACCGAGCCGCCGGTCCGGAACCGGACGATGGCGTACGCCGCGGGGGTCGCGACCGCCAGCGAGAGCAGCGTGCCCAGCCCAGCCGCGATCATCGAGTTGACGAAGAACCCGGTGAGGGGCAGGCGCTCCCAGTAGTCGCGCCAGTTGTCCAGGGTCAGCGTGCTCGGCAGGACACCGCCGTCGAGGATGTCGGACTGCTGCATGAATGCCAGCGTCGTGAGGTAGGCCAGCGGCAGCATGGCGAGGCCGAGCACGACGGTGGTGAGGAGGCCGACGACGAGGGACCGGGCCCGGTGGCGCCGGATCCGCCGGGGCAGGCGGCGCCGGACGGAGGTCCCGGCGGGCGTCGCGGTCGCGTCCCGCGCCGGCGGCAGGAGCCCGGTCATGCGTGGGACCGCCGCACGAGCCGGGTGATCGGCAGGATGACGATCGTCACCACCACGAGGAAGAGGACGGTCTGGGCGGCGGCGGAGCCGACGTCGAACTCCCGCAGCGCGGTCCGGAACACGAGGAAACCCGAGGTCGTCGATGCCCCGCCGGGTCCCCCGAAGGTGAGGATGTAGACGAGGTCGAAGACCTTGAACGACAGGATGAGCTTGATGAGGAAGACCGTCAGCAGGGTCGGGGCGAGCAACGGCAGGATCACGTAGCGGAAGGTCGCCCAGCCCCCGGCCCCCTCGACCTGGGCCGCCTCCAGCAGCTCGCCCGGCAGCCCGAGCAGCGCCGCGAGGACGAGGATCGTGACGAACGGCGTCCACTGCCAGGTGTCGGCCAGCCCGATCATGACGATCGCCCAGGTCTGTGACCCGAGCAGGGACAGCGGCGCGTCGATGAGCCCGAACTCCCGCAGCACCGCGTTGAGCAGGCCGCCGTTCGGCTCCAGCAGCAGCCGCCACATCACGGCGGCCATCACCGGAGGCGTCACCAGGGGGAGCAGGACCAGCGCGCGCAGCACCGAGCGCCCGCGCGCGATGTCGCGCAGCAGCAGCGCGGTGACGACGCCGAGCGCGGTCTGCAGGCCGGCGGTGACCACGGCGAAGACGACCGAGCGCAGCAGCGACCCCGTGAAGGTGGGGTCCTGCAGCGCCTCGGCGTAGTTCTCGCCGCCGATCCACTCCTGGAACGGCTGGCTCAGGGTGGAGCGCGACACGCTGGACGCCAGGAGGTAGGCCAGCGGGTACAGCGACACGACGACGCCGGCCGCCACCGCCGGTGAGGCCAGCAGCCACCCCCAGACGCGCCGCTGGTGCTGGAGCGGGGGACCGTCGGTCGACATGCTCCTCCGGGGAGGGACTCGGTGGGGCCGAGGGGCGCACCCGTCATGTGGTCCACTGGTCAGACCAGTGATGCGGTGCGAACCTAGCGCGGCTCCCAGGGCTTGGGAAGGGGCGAACCGGGACGGAACGGCCGTCCCGCACGCTGCGACCGGAGGCACTGCCATGACGACGTCCGTGGACCCCCGCACCGGCGAGGCCTTCGGGCCGGACCACCCCGACACCGCCGACCTGGAGCCGGTGCTGGCCGCCGCAGCGGCCGCGGCCGATCGGTGGGCCGGGACCCCGGCAGCGGCCCGGGAGGCGGCCCTGGTCGCCGTGGCCGACGCCGTCGACGTGGCGGCCGACGAGCTCGTCGCCCTGACCGGGCGCGAGACCGGCCTGGACCGTGCCCGCCTGATCGGCGAGCTGGCCCGCACGACGTACCAGATCCGGTCCCTGTCGCGCGCGGCCACGACCCGGCTGGGGCGGCGCACCGAGGACGGGCCGGTGCCGGGGGCCCCGCCGCAGGGACGGCCCCGGCTGGTCCGGGTGGAGTTCCCGCTGGGCCCGGTGGCGGTGTTCGGAGCCGTCAACTTCCCGTACGCCTACGGCGTCCTGGGCGGGGACACGGCGTC
>JBHJOS010000159.1:0-30959 GCA_050329415.1 Kineosporiaceae bacterium | reverse complement strand
CCGGTCAGGAGCACGTGCCGCCCGGGCTGCTGCGGCTGAGCGTCGGCTGCGAGCACGTCGAGGACCTCTGGAAGGACCTGAACGCCGCGTTGGCGGCCGCCGCCGGTCTGTGATGTAGCGTTACATCATGCACCGGACCCAGATCCTTCTCGAGGACGTCCAGTACGAGCGGCTCAAGGACGAGGCGGCTCGCACCGGACGATCCATCGGCGACCTCGTCCGGGCCGCCGTGGAGCAGGTCTACCTGTCCGCCCGGACCCAGGATCTGTTGCAGGCTCTCGACGAGTCCTTCGGTGCGGCCGAACCGGACGACTTCGACGGGCTGGACGGAGCCGAGTACGTGGAACAGCAGCGTCGCGGGCTGGCCCGTCGGACCGTCGAGCACGGGCTCGGGTGAGGTGTCGGTGATCGTTGCCGACACGTCCGTCCTCATCGACCAGCTCCGCGGGAACATCGACGCGCGCGTCGCGTTGGCGAAGGCCGCCGGTGCCGGCCACCAGGTGGCCGCGTCGGTACTGACGAAGACCGAACTGCTGGCGGGGATGCGATCTCACGAACGGTCCGCCGTCCGACGGCTGGTCTCCGTACTCACGTGGGTGCCCGTGTCGGACGAGGTTGCCGAGCGAGCGGGCCGATACGCACGGGTCTACCGCGCGTCGCACTCGACCATCGATGTCGTGGACTACGTCATCGCGGCCACGGCGTACGAGCTGGAGGCGGACCTGTGGACCCGCAACGTGCGTCACTTCCCGATGGTTCCTCACCTCGCGTCGCCGTACTGAGAGTCGATGAGTCCTGTCCGCTTGACCGTGGCTCTGGGGTGAGGGGCCTTCGACGCAGCCCCGCCGTGACGCACCCTCACTCGTACCGGCGCAGCTCGCGCCTCGCCAGGGACGCGCGGTGGACCTCGTCCGGGCCGTCGGCCAGTCGCAGCGCCCGGGCGTGCAGCCAGAGCTGCGGCAGCACGGTGTCCTGGCACAGCCCGGCGCCGCCGTGGACCTGGATCGCGTCGTCCACGATCCGCTGCACCGCCGCCGGGACCGCGATCTTGATGGCCTGGATCTCGGTGTGGGCGGCCTTCGCCCCCGCGGTGTCGATCAGCCACGCCGTGCGCAGCACGAGCAGGCGCGCCTGCTCGATCGCCACCCGGGCGTCGGCGATCCGGTCGGCCGTCGCCCCCAGCTGGGCCAGGGGCTGCCCGAACGCCCGGCGGGACACCGCCCGGCGGCACATCAGCTCCAGCGCCCGCTCCGCCGTGCCGATCAGGCGCATGCAGTGGTGGATCCGCCCCGGCCCCAGCCGGGCCTGGGCCAGGGCGAACCCCTCGCCCTCGGCCCCGAGCAGCGCCGACCCCGGCACCCGGGCGCCCTCGAACACCACCTCGGCGTGGCCGCCGTGCCCGGCGTCGGTCATCCCGAAGGTCAGCAGCGGCCGCACCACCCGGACCCCCGGGGTGTCGCGCGGCACCAGCAGCATCGACCACCGCCGCCGCGGGTCGACGGTGCCGTCCTCGGTCAAGGCCGTCAGGGCCATGACCACGAGCAGCTCGCACGCCGGGTCCATGGCCCCGGTCGACCACCACTTGCGCCCGTCCAGCACGTAGCCGTCGCCGTCGCGGCGGGCCCGCAGCCGGATGTTCGTGGCGTCCGAGGACGCGACGTCCGGCTCGGTCATGCAGAACGCCGACCGGATCCGCGCCGCCAGCAGCGGGACCAGCCAGCGCTCCTGCTGTTCGGGTGAGCCGGCGTGGGCCAGCAGCTCCATGTTCCCGGTGTCCGGCGCCGCACAGTTGAGCGCCTCCGGCGCCAGGTGCGGGCTTCGCCCGGTGAGCTCGGCGAGCGGGGCGTACTGCAGCGTCGTGAGCCCGGCCCCGAGGCGCCGCCCGTCCGGCAGGTCGGGCAGGAACAGGTTCCACAGCCCCCGGGCCCTGGCCTCGGCCTGCAGCTCGGCCATGACCGGCGGCCGGGCGAACGGCCGGCCGGCCGCGGTCTGCTCGCTCACCTGCTCGTCCGCGACGGCCTCGGCCGGCAGGACCTGACCGGTGAGGAAGTCCGCCAGGTCCGCGGCCAGTTCGGCGGTCACCGAGTCCGGTGCGAAGTCCATGTCAGATCCCCTCGTCCAGCACCCGCAGCCCCGCCCCCACGAGCGGCGGGACCAGGGCGCCGATGCCCTCGAAACCGGCGCCGACGGTCTGCCCGAGGGCGTGCCGGCGGTGGATCCCCTCGAGGATCACGGCGATCTTGAAGTACCCGAAGGCGACGTACCAGGCGAGGTCGGCCACGTCGGCCACGTCGGCGCCGACGGCGCCGGCGTAGCGCTCGACGAGGTCCCGGCCCGGGGGGAACCCGGAGCCCGGCCCGGGCACGAGTCCCGGCGCCGGGACCACCCCGTGCTCGCCGCCGCCGAGTCCCTCCCAGTACGCGAGCAGCAGCCCGACGTCGGCCAGCGGGTCGCCGAGGGTGGCCATCTCCCAGTCGAGCACGGCCCGGACCCCGCCGTCGTCGCCGAGGACCAGGTTGTCCAGCCGGTAGTCACCGTGGACCACGGTCGACCGGCGCTGCTCCGGCACTCGCGCCCCCAGGAGCCCGGGCAGCCGGTCGATGCCCGGCACCTCGCGGCTGCGCGACCCCTCGTACTGCGTCCACCAGCGGCGCAGCTGCCGGGCGAGGAAGCCCTCGGGCCGGCCGAAACCGTCGAGGCCGACGGCCGCCGGCTCGACCAGGTGCAGCCCGGCGAGAGTGTCCATCATGGCCAGCGCAGCCGCCCCCCGCTGCCCGGGGCCGAGCCCGGCGGCGTCGCGGGGATCGCGGACGATCCGACCCTCGACGTACTCCATGACATAGAACGGCGCGCCCGCGACCGACGGGTCCTCACAGAGCCCGATCATGCGCGGCACCGGCACCCCGGTCCCGGCCAGCGCCGACTGCACCCGGTGCTCGCGGGCCATGTCGTGGGCCGTGGCCTGGACGTGGCCCAGCGGGGGGCGGCGCAACACGTAGCGCGCCCTCGGCACCTCCAGCAGGTAGCCGAGGTTGGACCGGCCCCCGGCCAGCAGCGACCACGTGAGGGGTCCGGCCACGGTCACCCGCTCGCCCAGCCAGGCCTCGAAGGCACCGGCATCGAGGTCCGGCGGACCGCTCCCGTGCTCGATCGCCACGTTGCGCCCTCCCTTGACTCACCGGGGACAGTAGGCGTGCCGAGCGCGAGCCGTCGTCACGGAGGGAGGGCCCGTGCCCGATCCGACAGAGCCGGGAATCACTGACCCGCCCGCCCGGGGCCCGGGCGGGCAGCGGTCCCCGGGATCATCCGGGCGGCTCGCCGGGAGGGCGGCCGTGGTCACGGGCGCCAGCCGGGGCATCGGCCTCGCGGTGGCCCGCCGGCTCGTCGCCGAGGGCGCCGTGGTGTGCCTCACCGCGCGCCACGCGGAGTTCCTGGCCGAAGCGGTGGCCGAGCTCGACGCGGCCGCCGGTCGCCGGACCGCGATCGGCGTCGCGGGCCGGGCTGACGACCCGGGCCACCGCCAGGCCGCGGTCGAGCGGACCCTCGCCGAGTTCGGACACCTGGACCTGCTCGTCAACAACGCCGGGATCAACCCCGTGCACGGGCCGCTGCTGACGGTCGACCTCGCCGCCGCCCGCAAGATCGTCGAGGTCAACGTCCTCGCCGCGCTGGCGTGGACGCAGGCGGCCCACGCCGCCGGGATGGGCGGGCACGGCGGCGCAGTCGTCAACGTCGCCTCGATCGCCGGGGTCCGGGCGTCGCCCGGGATCGGGATGTACGGCGCCTCCAAGGCCATGCTCATCCACCTCACCCGGCAGTTGGCGGCCGAGCTCGCGCCCGCGGTCCGGGTCAACGCCGTCGCCCCGGCCGTCGTCAAGACCCGGTTCGCGACCGCGCTCTACGAGGGGCGCGAGGAGACCGTTGCGGCCGCCTACCCGTTGCGGCGCCTCGGTGTCCCGGACGACGTCGCGGGAGCGGTCGCCTGGCTGCTCAGTGACGACGCCTCCTGGGTGACCGGGCAGACGGTCGTGCTGGACGGCGGTCAGTCCGTCATGCTGCCGGGCTAGGTTCGGCGCGCGGGCGGGGGGCCTGATGGCGTCGGCCGGGCTCCGCCCGAAGGTCCAGAAGCGGTGGACGGTGTAGTTGACGAGAGGTTGGTCGTGGCGGCCAGACCGCGCATCAGGCGCGAGGTGCGCCCGGAGGACACCGTCGCCACTGCCAGACTGCCGCCCGTGAGCGCCGGCCATCCCCGCCCCCTCCGCATCGACGAGGCCCGCCTGCCGGGCATCGGGCTGCGGCACGACTTCCGCACCGAACGGGGTCGCCACGTCGGCCTCGTCACCTACCGCAGCGGACGTCGGGAGCTGCTGCTGTACTCCGGCCGCGACGAAGACGAGGCGGCCGAGGTGGTCGTGCTCACCGAGGACGAGGCCGCGGCCCTGGCCGGCCTGCTCGGCGCGTCGGAGATCGTCGCGCACCTCGACGACGCGGTCGCCGACGTCCCCGGAATCACCGTCTCCCGGATCGACGTCGACGTCGCCAGCCCCTTCGCCAGCCGGCCGCTGGGCGACACCCGCGCCCGCACCCGCACCGGCACCTCGATCGTCGCCATCCTGCGGGGCGCCGAGGTGTCCGCCGCCCCGGGGCCGGCGTCGGTGCTGGTGGGCGGGGACGTGCTCGTGGTGGTGGGCACTCCCCGCGGGGTGGAGCAGCTCACCGAGATCATTCGCGGATGATCTTCGCCGCGGGGTCCGAAGGGCTCAGCCTGCTCCTGCTCGAACTCGGCCTGGTCGTCCTCGGCCTGTCCATCCTGGCCGCGGTGGCGGCCCGCTTCGACCTGCCGGCTGTGCCGCTGTTCCTCCTGGCCGGCCTCGCCTTCGGCGAGGGCGGGATCGTGGCGTTCGACGCCAGCGAGGAGTTCCTGCGGGTGGGCAGCGAGATCGGGGTCCTGCTGCTCCTGCTCGCCCTGGGCCTGGAGTTCACGGCGGACGAGCTGGTGGGCAGCCTGCGGCGGCAGGCGCCCACCGGCGTCGTCGACCTTGTGCTCAACGCCACGCCCGGGTTCGTCGCCGGCCTGGTGCTGGGCCTCGGGTGGCTGGGCGCGCTCGCGCTCGCCGGGATCACCTGGATCTCGAGTTCCGGCATCATCGCCAAGGCGTTGCAGGACCTCGGCCGGCTCGGCAACCGCGAGACCCCCGCCGTCCTGGGCGTGCTGGTCCTGGAGGACCTCGCGATGGCGGTCTACCTGCCGATCCTCACGGTGGCGCTGGCCGGCGCGGGATGGCTGGCCGGGGCCGGCCTGGTCGGCGCCGCGCTCGGCGCCCTGATCGCCGTCCTCATCGTCACCCTGAAGTTCGGCGAGCGGTTGTCGGGTCTGCTCCCGGCCCGCCCGGAGCTGCTGTCGCTGGTGCTCGTCGGGCTCACCCTGCTCATCGGCGGCCTGGCCGAGTCCGTCCAGGTGAGCGCGGCGGTCGGGGCCTTCCTCGTCGGGGTGGCGGTGTCGGGGGAGGTGGCGGACGCCGCGCGGGAGGTGCTCGCCCCGCTGCGGGACTTCTTCGCCGCGGTGTTCTTCGTCTTCTTCAGCCTCCAGATCGACCCGGGCTCCCTCGGCCCGGTGCTCGGACCCGCCCTGATCCTGGCCGCGGTCACCGCCATCACCAAGATCGCCACAGGCTGGCAGGCGGCCCGCGCGGCGGGCGTTGCCGTCCGGGGCCGGGTCCGGGCAGGAGCGGCGCTGGTGGCTCGGGGCGAGTTCAGCATCATCATCGCGGGCCTGGCCGCTCCGGCGCTGGGACCTGAGGGCGTGGTCCTCACCGCCCTGGCCGCCTGCTACGTCCTCGTCCTGGCCGTCGTCGGCCCGCTCCTCATGAAGGCGGCGGACCCGATCGCGGACCGGATGCTGCGGCGGGAGCCCCCGGGGGCGTCGGTCGGGACTTGATCGCCCCGCCGCCTCGGAAATCCCCTCCGAGAGGAACAACTTCACTTATTGTCGCACCGTCGACCACGCAGAGCGATGGAGAGTCGGATGCGACGGAGCAGCGGAGCGAGGGTGGGGCGGCGTCCCGTCCTGATCGTGGTGCTGGTCGGCTCGGCCCTCGTGCTGCTGGCCGGGTGGTCCGGGAGCCCCGTCGCCGCCCCGGGCCCCATCACACTCGCCGCCGTGGCCGCGACGCTGTCCGAGTCCCCGTCCGACACCTCGCCCGACACCTCGTCCGACAGCTCGTCCGACACCGTGGCCGTGCTGGTGGATCCGCCACCGGACACCGATGCCGGGCCGGTGGAGCCGACGTCGACGGGCGGTCCGGGGGCTCCCGGGCCGGGTGGCCCCGGGGGGCGGGACGAGGTCGCGGACCCGCCCCCCGCCGCTCCGCTGCCGTCGCCGACCGCCCCGGTGACCACGCCGGGGCCGACGACGGCAGCCTCCCCGGAGGCCGGGCCCGGGCGAGGCGGGCCGGTCCCGCCCGGGGGGAACGAACCTCCGGCCGGGTCTGCGGCGGGCGCCCCCGCCGGTTCCGCCGCGACGGACGGTGCCGCCCCGGCCATCGACCCCGCAGCGGTCCTGGGGGTGTCCACGCTGACGACCTCCGGGGAACTCCCCGGTGTCCACGTCGGGTCCACGAGGGTTCCGGCGGCAGCCGTGACGGTCGGCGGTCAGGGGGTTCTCCTGGCGGGGATCGTCGTGGCCCTCGTGGCGTCCGTGGCGGCGGGGGCGCTGATGGCGCACAGCCGCCGGGGCTGGACCCACCGGCTTCCGGGCCCGCCACGACGTCCCGGATGACGCAGGGCGACCGACCCGCCGGGGACGATCCGGTCCCACCAGGCGACCATGAGCGGCATGAGTGGACGGACAGGTCGCCGGACCGCATGGGACCTCGTGGTGGTGGGTGCCGGCCCGGCGGGTGCAGCCGCCGCCGTCGCCGCCCGGCAGGCCCGCCCCGAGGCCCGCGTCCTGCTCGTCGACCGGGTCGACTTCCCCCGTGACAAGCCGTGTGGCGACGGCGTGGCGCCGCACGCCCTCGACGTGCTCGCGGGGCTCGGTGTCCGCGACATCACCCGGGGCCACCCGCCGGTCGCCCGGCTGCACCTCGGGTACGCCGGGACGGCGCAGCGCCCGGGGCCGGAGGTCGCCGGCGACATGGCCCGCCCCGCCCACGTCGTCCCGCGGGAGGTCCTCGACGCGCGCCTCGTCACCGCGGCCCTGGACGCTGGCGCCGAGTGGCGGTGCGCGACGGCACGGGACCTCCGCCTCACCCCGGCGCCGGATGGCACCCGGGTCACGGTGAGCGCCGGCGGCGCGGAGGTCGCGGCCCGGGCGGTGGTCGTCGCCGACGGCGCCAACGGGACGCTGCGGCGCAGGCTCGGGTTCGCCGGCAACGGTGACGGCCACACCGCCGTCGCCATCCGCGGGTACGCGCCGGTCCGCGCCGACCTGGCCGGGGAGCAGCGCATCGTCTTCGCCGCCCGGGACTGGCCGGCGTACGCGTGGTCGTTCCCGGTCGGTGACGGGACCGCCAACGTCGGCTACGGGGAGGTGCTGCGCGGGGGTCGGCGACTCACCCGGGCCCGGTTGCTCGACGGTCTGGACCGGCTGCTGCCAGGTGCCCTCGCCGGTGGCGAGCGGTGGCGTGCCCACCACCTTCCGCTGTCCTCGCGTCGGCCCCGGCAGCCGGACGGGCCGGTGCTGCTGGCCGGGGACGCGGCGTCGCTGGTGAACCCCATGACCGGGGAGGGCATCTACTACGCCGTGCTGTCCGGCGCGCACGCGGGCCGGGCGGCGGTCACGGCGGCCGACCCGGGCCGGCGGTACCGGGTCGACCTGGGTCGGCTGCTGGGCCGGCACCTGCGCCACACAACCGCGACCGCGACCCTGGCCCGGGTGCCCGGCGTCGTGGGTGCGGGCCTGGGAGCGGCGGGCCGGGACCGGCGTGCCTTCGACGACCTCGTCGAACTGGGTCTCGGCCGGGGGCTGTTGACCGGGCGGGTCCTCACCGGGATCGCCGGCTCGCTCCTGCGTCCGTGAGTCCCGCCGGGCGAGCGCCCTCGTGATGCCCGAAGGACCACCTGTCCGGTTGCCGCCAGGCCCGGCCGGGGGACAACCCCAGGGATCCTCGCAGGCGGGCGACGTACTGTCAGGTCATGCGACAGACCTTGGCCTGGGTGGCACCGCTGGGTGTCATCGCCCTCGTGACCGGAGGCGCTGCGTACACGGCCGCCGCCGCCTCGTCCCCCGACCTGGCCGACCGGACGGCCGCCGAGGTCCTCGCGCTCGTCGTCGAGACCGAGGTGGACCAGGTGAGCGGGACCGTCCGAACCGACGCCGACCTCGGCCTGCCCGAGCTGCCCGAGGGCTTCGAGCTGCCGGGCGCCGGGCCGTCCGCGGACGCCGGCACCGACACCGACACCGACTCCGACACCGGCACCGACTCCGGGCAGAGCGCGACCGGCGACCCGGCCTCGCAGGCATCCCCGGCCGGTGTCCTCACCCGGCTGCTCGGCGGCGAGAACTCGCTCCGGGTGTGGGTCGACGGCCCCGGCGACCGGTTCCGGGCCGACCTCGACGACCCGATCGCGGGAGCCTCCGTCGTGCGCGACGGGGACGCCGTGTCGTTCTGGGGCGCGTCGGACCCGGGCACGGTGACCCGGTTCACCCCGCCCGGGGCCGGGGCGCTGCCTGACGACACCGCACCTGACGACACCGCCACCGCCGGGATCGAGGACCTCACGCCGCTCGAGGCGGCCGAACGGTTCGTCGCGGAGGCGGACGGGTCGACCGAGATCCGGCTCGACGATCCCACCGTCGTCGCCGGGCGGGACGCCTACGTCCTGGTGGCCGACCCCCGCGACGACGCCACCCTGGTCGACCGGATGGTACTGGCCGTCGATGCCGACACCGGGCTCCCGCTGCGCTTCCAGGTGTTCGCGGTCGACCAGCGTCGTCCGGCGTTCCAGACCGGCTTCACCGACGTCGAGTTCGCCGCCCCGGGCGACGAGGTGTTCGACGAGGCGTTCCCCGAGGGCGCCACGGTGCGTGACGCGGAGGTGGGGGACTTCGGCGACCTCCTCGGCCTGGAGGGGCTGGACGTCCTGCCCGGACCGGACGAGGCCCGCGACGACGAGACCGAGCGGCCCGACCGGTCGGGCGACCAGGCCCATGGCGGCGTCGAGGTCGTCGGTGAGGGCTGGTCGGCCGTGGCCGTCCTCGGCGAGCCCGGCGAGGCCACGGCGGGGGCGCCCGACGGCCCGGACGCCACCTCCACCGGTGACGACGCCGAGGTCCAGGCCGTTCTCGGGGGCCTGCTCGAGCCCGTCGACGGCGGGCAGGCGCTGCGCACCGCCCTCGTCAGTGTGCTGGTCGCCGACGACGGCCGAGTCCTGGTCGGGTCGGTGCCGGTCGAGCGCCTGGTCGAGGTCGCCGCCGGCTGACCGGTCGTGCTCGGCGGCCGCGTCGGCCGAGATGTCCACCGTGGTGCGCATCAGAGCCTCGGCATCGGACGACCGAGGATCGAGAACCCGGGCCTGCCGGGCCACCGGATGTCAGGCTGGTCCCGTGACGATCTCCCCGTCGCCGGCGACCGGAGCGAGCGAACGCCTCGTGCAGCTCCTGTTCGTGCTCACCCGGGCCGGGGGGCAGGTGCCGGCCGCCGAGCTGATCCGGGTCGCCGGGTACCGCGCGGGCGACGCCGCCGGACGGCGCCGCCAGCTCGCCCGCGACCTCGACCAGCTGCGCGGGGCCGGCTGGGACATCCGCAACGAGGCCGGCCCCGGGGAGGACGCCCGGTTCCGCCTCGTCACGGGGGACCTGAGGTTCCGGGTGCGCTTCGCCCCCGACGAGCAGGCGGAGCTGCAGCGCGTCGCCCGGGTGGCGGGCCTGCCGCGGGTGGCCCGGATGGTCTCCGCCGCCGGGGCTCCCGCGCCCCCCGGCGAGGCCACCGTGGTGTCGGTCGCTCCGGACCCCGGTCCGCTGGACCTCGCGCTGCACGCCGTCGAGAACCGCTGCCTGCTGAGGTTCCGGTACCGGAACGCGCCCCGGGCCGTGCACCCCGACTCCCTGCACCCCCGGACCAGCGGCTGGTATCTGCGGGGCCGGGAGGACACCCCGGATCCCTGCGCCCCGGGGCCCGCGAAGCTGTTCCGGCTCGACCGGATGAGCCAGGCCCGCTCCGACGAGCCCGGCACCGCGCTGGCGCCCGAGCCGGAGGGCGAGCGGGTCTCCATCGACCCGGTGACCTGGCACCGGGATCCGCCGCTGACCGCCGAGGTCGCCACCTCGGCCGAGCACGTGCCCCATGTCATCGACCTCGTGGGTCGGCCGTCGACCCGGCGGGACGAGGCGGACGGGGCGGTGGTCCTCGGGATCCCGGTCACCCACCGCGCCGCGTTCCGGGCCCGCCTCTACGAACTCGGCACCCGGGTGCGCCTGCTCGGCCCGGAGGAGCTGCGCGCCGAGGTCCGGGCGGAACTGGCCGCCGTCGTCACCGGCCTGCGCTGACGGCCCGCGACCCGCCGCGATGGCCCGGCCGCGCCACACCTGCGCGACCTACAGTGCGCCGGTGGGCCGGAAGATGGAGTACGCGCGCCGGTTCGCCGCCGTCCCCCAGGTGCTCGACCTGCTCCGGCACCACCCCGACGGGCTCCCGCTGCCGCGGCTGGCCGAGCTGGTCGGGGTCCCCGAGGCCCAGCTCCGCCGGGAGCTCACGACCTTCTTCGTCGCCGACGTCGCCGACCGGGCCTGGGGCGTCCGGTCCTCTGTCATCGAGTTCGCCGGCCCGGACGGGACGGCCGCCGACGCCGCCCGGGCCACCCGGGTCCGCCTGGTCAGCGACGACCCGCTGAGCGAGCTCGGCGTCGAGCTGCTCGACGCCCACCAGCTCGGGCTGCTCCACCGGGTGGCCTGGGACATGGCCCGGACCGAGCCGGACAACGAGGTCCTGCGCCGCACCGTCGACCGGCTGCGCGACACCCTGCTGCCGCACACCGCCGACGACGCCGCGCCGCCCGGCTCCGACCTCGCGGCGCGCCTCGCGGCGGCCGTCCGGCGCCGGCACCGGGTGCGCTTCACCTACGCCCGCGCCTGGGACCCGGGCGTGCACACCCGGGTCGTGGAGCCGTACCGGCTGACCAGCACCCGCCGCGGCTTCGAGCTGGACGGCGCCGCCCTGGACCGGGAAGGGGCGGTGCGCACCTTCCTGGTCGCCGGCATCCGGGACCTCGAGGAGCTCGACGAGCACTTCACCCCGCCGCCCGACGTCGAGAAGGCCATCGCGCGCGGCCGGCGGACGACGGCGGTGCGGCTGCTGGTCCCCCTCGACCGGGAGTGGGTGGTCGAGCGGTTCGCGGAGCGGATCGAGCGCGGCCGGGCGGACGACGAGGACGTCGAGCTCACCGCCCATGTCGTCCCCCCGGTCCGGGACCGGGTCGGGCTCATGGTGGCGGTGGCCGGGCCGGGGGCCGCCGTGCTGTCGCCGCCGGACCTGCGCGACGCCGACGTCGACACCGCACGCCGGCTGCTGGCCCACCACGGCCTGGTCAACGGAGTGATGCAACCCCTTGACCTGCCGGGCGCGTGACATAGACTCACAGTCGTCGATGGTGACGCGGAGATCGTCATCGATACTCTGAACGGGGAAGCGAGGATGCGCACACGCTCAGCGTCGGCGATCGTGATGATCGCAGGACTCATGATCGCAGGTTTGACCCCAACGGCCACCGCTGATGCCGTCGAGGAGTCCGACATCGTGATTGACGGCCGAACTTACGGCCCCGAGGACGGCCTCGTCGTCGAGGAGGGGGAGCTTCCTCTGGACAGCGCTGGAGGCGCCACCCTGAGGAACGTGAGCTACGACTGGGGATCGAGTTACGCACGCAGTCGGGAACGCCTGCAGTACTGGTACGACGGCTCGGCTTACGCCGCTGGCAACAGGTACGGCTCCGAGCGGATCATCCGTGTCGGTTTCAAGTACACCCGGGACGGCGCGGATCTGATCTCGTGGCGGTACTCGAACGCCCGGTCGAGCAACTGCACTTGGAGTGGAGGGTCGGTGGCCACCGCGACTGTGCGGGACACGCTGGACCCCAATGCACCCCCGACGAGGTTCCGGTACAGCACGTCGCGCATCAACCCGAACGTCTGCTGAGACAGCATTCTCCGGTCAAGTTCGCAAGTGATGCGACGCCGCGTGCGGGACGCCACGCCTCCTGAGCCCGAGGGAAGCACGGGTAGATGCTGAGTGCGTGGCGTCTCGCTCCGGCAATCAGCGCGGCTCTCCTGTGCGTGGCCGTCGCGTCATTCTTCCTCTATCTGGTGGAGAGTACCCGGGGCGCTGCGGTGCGGAACCTGGGATATGACGGCGAGACCTGGCGGGTCGTGGCCGTCAGCATGACCGCGCGTCAGCCTGAGGATCGTTCCCGTGTTCTGGCGGAATTCTGTGAACGGGAGGGAGCGTCGGTGGCGTTCGCGTCCGGGGACGTGAGATCGATCGGCATCCATGATCCGAGCGGTAGATTTACGCACCCCGACGATCACTCCTTCTCGGCTCTGCGGCGTTCCGGCTCGACGCCGGCGGCGCTGCTCTCGACGGCGATCCAGGGGGCCGGGCGCGAGCCATCGGACCTCGTCCCCGACGGCGTGGAACTGCTGGGGGTCGTGACTCCGGAAGTCAAATTCGATGACTACTACCCGGTACTGGTTCAAAACCTGGCGGCGGCACCGCCGCGCAGCGGTGTCTTCCGTTTCGCCGGTCTGCGTCCCGGTGACGAGGAAGCCGTGGACGTCCTGTTCCGTGATCTGGCCATGGACGTCGTCCGCGTGGACGTCGAGGAGCCGGCGACCCTCTCCCACGTCCTGTCGTCGTTCTTCGGCCGAGTCGTCATCGCCTTCACGTCGCTGTCCGTGGTCGCGGCTCTCCTCGTGACGAACATCTTCATGTCACTCGATCGCGGGCGGCTGGACGTCGCGGTGCTCTGTGGCGCCACGGCGCGTGACCTCTCCCTCCTGGCCCTTCGCAGACTGGTTCCCCTCGCCACGGTGGGGACGCTGGCCGGAGCCGGGGTGGTGACGGTCCTGGCTGCGGTGCTCAGTGGATCGATGCTCACGTCCCCGGGCGTCATGGCGTCCGCCGTCGGTGCCGCGCTCGGAGTCTGCGTGACGGTGTGGGGCGTACTCACCATGACCGTGAGTTGGGTCGTGGGGAGGAGACGAGGCCGTGCTTTACCACGCTAGGCGGCTGAGCGCTGACCTTCGAGGGGTCCGCGTCTGGTTGACGATCGTGGCTGTCGCCACGTTCGCCATCTCTGGACTGACGACGTACATGGCCGCATTCGGTCTCGACGGCCTGGCTCGGGGGACTCTGTCCCCGGACGCTCCGCGTGAGCCGTTGAGCTTCCTGCGCGCTGTGGATCCGGATGCCGACATCGTGACGAACGTCGAGTCGATCAACGACCTCCAGGACGAACTCGATACGCCTGGCATGTCGGTGCTGCTCGAGCGGATGACCCGCGAGGAGCGGCTCTTCATGGTGATGCCGCTCGGCGCCGTGACCTCGGATCCTCGGGTCTTCCCCCAGCCGGCGCTCTCGGGGGAGGTCGTGGTGGCTTCGGATCCCCCGTTTCTGAGCGACTCGCCTGTCGCCGCGGACCGCGCGTCGCTGTGGGGACACGTGACACCTCTCCCGGGCATCGACGACCGCAGTGTTGGGCCCGTCGCGGTGCGGCGGGTCGACGAGGAGCCGCCGGAACGGGGATACATCGCCGGAAACGGCTACCGAAGCCAGACCGGACGCCAGGAGCTGCTGTTGCTGTCACCGAGGCAGGCTGACGAGCTGGGAGTCTACCTCTCGTACTCCGCCGCCGATCTCATGGAGTACGTCACATGCTATTGCACTGTCGACGACTTGGCGCCGCTGGCGGCTGACATGACCGAGGAGGAGCAGCGCTCGCGATCGGGCAGGATCTTCTACGCGATCTCCTACGAGGGGTTGATCGGCCCCTCCGAGCGGTCCCTGGCGGTCACGGCTGTCCTCCTGGCCGTCTTCCCGGCGGCGACCGGACTGAGCGTGGTCGTGTTCGCCGCCACCGCGACTCTCCTCCTGTGGCGCCGTCGGGAACGGGACTATGCTGTCGAGAGGCATTGCGGTGCGGGGGAGGTGGGTCTCCAGTTCCGGCAACAGATCATCACCGCCCTCGCGATCACTGCCCCGGCCCTGGTGGCGTTCCTCCTGGTCGATGCCTTCATCCAGAACTCCCAGCCCCCGCCGCCCTGGCCACCGTCGGGAGGTCCGGTGATTCCGCTGCTGGCCGTCATCCTCCAGGCCGCTGTGGGTGCCGGGATCGCGTTCCGGGTCCATCTGCTGTGCCGCCCTCGCTCCTCAGGGGGCCGCCTTGCCTGAGGTCGAGGCGACGGCAGACCCCCGGACCACGCTGATCGCTCGCGGCGACCGCCTGCGGAAGCGCTACCCCGACGGTGACGGCACCCGTGTCGTCCTCGACGGGGTGGACCTGGAGGTCTGCTCGGGGCGCATCGTGGGAGTGACCGGACCGTCCGGATGCGGGAAGACGACTTTGCTGCAGATCATGGCGGGTTTGGTACGCCCTGACGCCGGCGCCATCTCGTTCGAGGGTGTGGAGTGGGACTACGGGCAATACCAGACGATCGCCCGGACTCGACGGGACCGCATCGGGTTCGTGTCCCAGGAACATCACCTCCTCGAGGACGAATCGGTGTCTGACAATGTCGCTCTGCCACTCCATTTCGGTCGTGCAAGACCCGATCGTCGCGAGCGGGCTGACATCGTCGAACGCGTGCTGTCCCGCGCCGCTCTGGACGTTTCGCCGAGACGGAAGGTCGCAACGCTGTCGGGCGGCGAGCGTCAGCGGGTCGCCATCGCGAGGGCACTCGTCAAGAGCCCTGCGCTCCTCATCGCCGACGAGCCCACCGCAGCGCTGGACTCCGACACCGGGGGACGAATCATCGACTTGCTGCACGCCGTCGCCACCGGCGGGACGGCGGTGCTGGTGGCGACCCACGACCCCTCGGTCGCGTCCGTTTGCGACACCGTCCATGAGTTCCGCGGGTCGCATCTGCACGAGGCAGGACCGTGATCGCGGCTGAACGGCCGACGTCACGGGAGACGTCTATCGAACGATGCGCCTCCACCTGCGTCCTCAAGGGCGTCCAGCCGCTGCAGATGAGGCAGCCCGGGCCGTGACCGAGGGGCGGTCGTCAGGCCGCCGATCAGCCGTCACGCCGTGCGGCGCAGGGCCTCGCGGGCCTCGCGCTCGCCGGCCGTCATGAGGGCCTCGGTGAGGGCGAAGGAGAACGTGGCCGCGGGCCCGAGCCGCTCCCGCCGGGGCGCGGCGAGCCGGAGCACCCGGCCGGGCGCGTGGTCGTGCAGGTGGGCCTGCGCGGGGGGCACGGTGGTGCGTGCCGGTGCCGCGAGGACCCGCGCCGCGCCCCGGGCGACGGCCACCTGGACCGGCAGCACGTCGGAGAAGCCGCCGTCGACGAGGGTGCGGCCCCCCACGTCGATCGCGGGGAAGACGAACGGGATGGCGGCGCTGGCCATCAGGGCCGGCGCCAGCCGGCCCGAGTCGATGAGCACGCGCTCGCGGGTCCGCCGGTCGGTGGCCACCACCACCAGGGGCACCTGAAGGTCCTCGAACGTGACGTCGCCGATGCCCTCCGCGATGATCCGCGCGAGGCCCGTGGCGTCGCAGATCGCGGGCGCGCGCTCGGCGCGGCGCCGGTGCACCGAGAACAGGTCGATCGCTCGCATCCGACCCCAGATCCATCGCAGGCGGTCCACCGCGTTCGCCGGGTCGAGCGCAGCCGCTGCCGCGTTGAGGGCACCGACGGACGTGCCGACGAGCAGGTGCGGCCGCAGGCGGGCCTCCACGATCGCGGCCATCGCCCCGACCTGGCGGGCGCCCAGCGCGCCGCCGCCGCCGAGGACCAGGGCGAGCGGGCCGGACGCGGTCGTCATCCACTCATCATGCGACACGCCGGGGTGGGTGGCTCCCGGGTTCCGCGACGCCCGCCCTCGCCAGGGCCGACACGCTGCGTCAGGTGGCTGGCACGACGAGCAGTGACCGGCCCTCGAACGGTCCCAGGGCGACCGGGAAGCTCGACAGGTCGTCGACGACCCCGAGCGTCTCGCCGGTTGTCATGTCGTCGATCCGGGACCCGGGCACCAGGTCCTTCGACTGGACCGCCCCGACGATCCGCTCCTCGCCGAAGTTGAGGACCGTCACCTGGCCGTTGCCGTCCTCGAGCTGGTGCACCATGACCAGCATCGCCTTCTGCGACACCGGGGGGACGTCCACCTGGCGCGCCGTCGCGATGCCGTGCCGGGCCCGCACCTCGAGGATCCGGTGCAGCCGGATCGCGAAGGAGTCCGGGTCGCGAAGCTGCTGCGGCAGCGGGCCGTACAGCGAGCGGGCCCGCGGCATGCCCGCCCGGGACGCCCTGGCCGCGGGGTCCACGTCCATGAGGTCGTGGGCGCCGCGGTTGAACCACCGGGTGTCACCGGTCGCGGTGAGCGACACCACCTCGTAGGGCTCCAGCGTGAGCGAACCGCACAGGTCCCAGCCCGAGAGCGCGAAGACACCGGGCTGCCACGCGTTGAACATCGCGAGCAGCAGGTGCGCCCGCCGGATCCGTTCCACCCGGGCCTCGGCCGATCGTCCGGTGGCCGCGTCGTCGGCGGTGAGCGCACTGCGCGGGATCCGCAGCGCGGCGGCGACCGCGCTGGCCGTGGTGCACGCGATGCCGTTCTGGGTGAACAGGTGGTTGTAGGGGGCCTCGCCCTCGGCGACGACGGCCGTGAGGGCGCGGGTGAGGTCGTCGCGGACCACCTGCGCCAGGTCCGCCCCGCTGAAGGTCTCGCCCCGGAACTCGACGAGCTCGTCCGCGTGGCGGGCCGCGAAGTGCACCAGCTCGTACGTCAGCTCGTCGTGGTTCTGCAGGGCGTGGACCAGCGACACCGGCTGGATGCCCATCCCGAGGGACAGGTTGAGGGTGAGCCGGAGGAACTCGGTGTCGCCGGTGGCCATCGCGTGGTGGTAGGCGGGCCGGTTGACGAAGTCGTACGACAGGTCGGCGCCCGTCTCGGACGTCAGCGCGATGTCGTCCATGGCCAGGTTCAGTTCCTGGAACGTGAACCCCCCGACCTTGCGCACCATGCTGGCGATCATGTGGTTCGCCGCCTCGGACAGCGGATGGCCCTCGGACCAGGCGGGGTTGCCGTCGGCCCGCTTCTCGACCCCGAGGAACCCGTTGGCGTCCAGCCGCAGGCCCCCGGCACCGAGGTCGGCGATGGCGTGCAGGGCGTCGCCGATGACCATCCGCATCCCGGCGAACGAGGGGTCGAGCCAGTTGATCGACGGCTGGCCCTCCTTGAAGTAGTGGAGGTACACCCAGCGCCGGGTCACCCCGTCCACGCCCGGCACCGGGCGGGTGGCCGACCAGTTCGTCTCCTTGACCCCGGGGGTGTAGAAGATGACCCGCTGGAGACGGCCGATGATGAGGCCCGCCTGCTCCAGCAGCAGCTCGGTCTCGGGGTCGAGGTTGACCGAGTCCTTGCCCTCGGGGACGTCCGGCAGCATCGACCATGCGTGTTCCGGGATCTCGACCATGTGGTAGATCCCGGGATAGTCGCCGACCTTCATCTCGGCCAGCCGGAAGTCGGCGCCCTTCCCGGTGTGACCCGGGACGATGTCGTCGATGATGGCGGCGCCGTACCGGCCGGCGACGTCGCACATCCGGCGGAACTCGTCCTCGGTGCCGAAGGCCGGGTCGATCTGGGTGCTGATGCGGTCGAAGTGACCGTCCACGCTCGGGGTGTCGTGCCAACCGGCGAGGCCGCCCGCCCGCTTCACCGGGCCGGTGTGGATCGCCTCGATCCCGACCGCGCGGAACGCCCGCCACAGGGCGGGGTCTCCGAGAGCGCCGAGGAACGACCGGTGACCGCCCGTGATGAGCGAGATCGGGTACGCCGTGAACCACACCGAGGCGGTCTGGATGGCGGCCCGCGGGTCCGGCTCGGCGAACCTGTTCTGCCACATGATTCCCTGGCCGGCGAACTGCGCCACCAGGGTCCGGGCGTCGCCGAGCATGGACTCCGACTCCAGCCACGTCACGTACGCCGGGTTGTCGGCCCGGGCGGGACCGTCGGAGCGGCGCTCGCCGCTGCGTCCCCGGCCCCGACCGGTCGGGCGCAGGCCCCGCGGGCGAGCCGGATAGAACTGCTCGTCGTACGTGCGATCGGTCGGCTCGCCCCCGCCGATGTCCGGGTTGACGGCCTCGGGACCGGCGGATCCGGCCGGGGTGCGCTCGGGATCCCGGGTGGTCTCCCGGGACATGTCCGACCTCACCCACTCAGCGAAGCACACCGTGCTGCTGGGGCAATCGGAGCAGTCCGCGGGAGTGCCGCCCCGGGCGCAGCTGAGCAGTCCCGAACCCGCTCTGGTGGATGACAGCACTGTCACGATGAGCATCATCGGCCCCCTGGCCGGACCACCTGAGCCGCCCCCTGGGCGGATGCGAAACCTGCCCTCGAACGGGTGGGTGCCGTCTCAGCGAGTGGTCACCGGGATCACGATCAGAGCATGGCCCCGGAGAAGTGACGCGCCTGCCTCGGGCAGCATGGTGGCCGTGCGCGACCGCCGGTGCCCGGGGTGATCGGCGGGCTCTCTCCGTTCGACCTCGCCCTGCTGGGGCTGGCGGTCGCGTTCATCGGTGTCTCCAAGACGGCCCTGCCGGGTGTCGGCGCCCTGAGTGTCGCGCTGTTCGCCACCGTGCTGCCGGCCCGGGAGTCGACGGGGGTGATCCTGCCGCTGCTCATGGTGGGTGACGTCCTGGCCGTGCTGGTCTACCGCCGGGACGCCGACCGGCCCACGCTGCTCCGGCTCATGCTGCCGATCGTCGTCGGGGTGCTGGCCGGGGTCGGCTTCGTGTACGTCGCGGACGACGTCGTCATGAGCCGGTCGATCGGCGTCGTCCTGCTCGTCCTCGTGGCCGTGCACCTGGCCCTGGCGAGGTGGCGGGCGGAGGCGCTGACGCCCGCCGGCTGGCTCGCCTCGGCCGGGTACGGCTGGCTGGCGGGGTTCACGACCATGGTGGCCAACGCGGCGGGGCCGGTGATGTCGCTGTACCTGCTGGCCGCGCGCCTCGACAAGCGGACCTTCCTCGGAACCATGGCGTGGTTCTCCGCGCTGGCCAACGTCTTCAAGCTGCCGTTCAGCGTGGGCCTGGGCCTCGTGACCGAGCAGTCCCTGCTGCTCGACGCCGTGCTGGCGCCGCTGGTCGTCGTCGGAGCGGTCGCCGGGCGCGCGGTGATCGACCGCATCAGCCAGGCCCTCTTCGGGCGCCTGGTCCTGGTGTTCACCGTCGTCGCGGCGGTCAACCTCATCCTGTGACGCGGTGCCGGTGCCTCAGCCGCCCGGACGACGCCGTGGTCGCTGGGCGGGTCCGCGTGACGGACCGTCCGGCCGCGCTCCTGAGAATCCAGCTACGAGCAACCAGCAGGGGTGTGTCCGGTGTCAGGCTCGCGAGGTGGCCCAGGCGCTCGCGACGGCTTCGGCGACGGCGGGCGCCACCCGCCGGTCGAACGCGCTCGGCACGAGCGCACGGGCCGGGTCGGCGGGGTCGGCGAGGCGCTGGATGGCGGTGGCGGCGGCGGTCTTCATGTCCTCGGTGATGCGCCGCGCGCCGGAGTCGAGAGCGCCGCGGAAGATCCCGGGGAACGCCAGCACGTTGTTGATCTGGTTGGGAAGGTCGCTGCGGCCGGTGGCCACGACCCGGGACCGGCGGCGGGCGACCTCGATCGGGATCTCGGGCGTCGGGTTGGCGAGGGGGAACAGGATCGGGTCCTCGGCCATCCCGGCGAGCGCGGCCTCGTCGATGGTGCCGCCCGACAGCCCGATGAAGACGTCGGCTCCCACGAGGGCGTCGCCCAGGCCGCCGGCCACCCCGCGCGGGTTGCTGTCGAGCGCGAGGTGGCGCTTGGCCGACGTCAGGTCGGTCCGGTCCGGGTGCACGACGCCGCGGCGGTCGCACACCACGACGTCGGCGGTCCCCGCCCGCCGCAGCAGCCCGGTGACGGCAACGCCCGCCGCGCCCGCCCCGGACACGACGACCCGCATCTCCTGCGGGCGGCGGCCGGTGATCCGGGCCGCGTTGCGCAGGGCGGCGAGCACGACCACCGCGGTGCCGTGCTGGTCGTCGTGAAAGACCGGGATGTCCAGCCGCTCGACGAGGCGGCGCTCGATCTCGAAGCACCGGGGGGCCGAGATGTCCTCGAGGTTGATGCCGCCGAAGCTCGGCGCGAGCCGCGCCACCGTGTCGACGATCTCGTCGACGTCGATCGTGTCGAGGCACAGGGGAACCGCGTCGACCCCGGCGAACTCCTTGAAGAGCAGTGCCTTGCCCTCCATCACCGGCATCGCGGCGGCCGGGCCGATGGTGCCGAGGCCCAGGACCGCCGTGCCGTCGGTGACCACCGCGACGACGTTGCGACGCCAGGTGTAGGTGTCCGCCAGGGCCGGGTCCGCGTCGATGGCCCGGCAGACGTCGGCGACCCCGGGCGTGTACGCGAGCGAGAGGTCCGCCACGCCCCGCAGCGGCACGGTGGACCGCATCTCGATCTTCCCTCGGCGGTGGAGGTCGAACACGGTCCGTGGGTCCGTGGCGGGCGCCGGGGCCGCGGGGGCTTCTCGCAGGTGCAGGCTCACGGGGTCGTCCGATCTGCCCGGCGGGGCCGGGCGCGCGTCAGTGCGGCTCGGGACGGGCCGGGGGTGTCCTGGCCGGGAGACGGGCCGGTGAGCCCGGGGCCGAGGGCGGCGTGGGGGTGGCCGCCCGTCGGCCGGTCACCGTATCACCGGACGTCACCCGACCGGTGGCGTCGCGGACGGGCCCGAGCGTGTCACCGGCGTGGCGTCGCCGACGGGTGGCGTGGTGGGTGAGGCGGCAGGTGGCCCGATCACCGGGGCCGCCGGCCTCGGTCGGCCGTACATCAGGCGCCGGAGCAGGATCTCGAACGGTCCCCGGTTGCCCGCCGCCGCGAGCCCCGTCGCGATCACCACCGTGGCCAGCCACACCCCGGCCGCCAGGGCGTACGCCTGCGCGCTGCTGATCTCCCCGCCGAGCCCGAGCCCCCAGGGCGACATCAGCGGCGCCAGCGCGACCGACTGCAGCAGGTATGCCGTGAGGGAGCGTTCCCCGGTGGCGGCCAGGGGGCGCAGCGGCCCCGGGGCTCCTCGCCCCCGCAGGGCGGCGGCCACGAGACCGAACAGGCAGATGTAGCCGAACCCGGCGGCGACCCCGGTGAGCGCGTGCAGCGACGCCGTCAGGACCGACAGCCCCAGCGGCGCGTCCCACCAGGCGGCCACCTGGAGGGCGTACGGCAGACCGCCGACCGCTCCCAGGCCGATTCCGGCGACGGCGTACCGCGACAGCCGGCGGACGTGTTCCCACGGCCGGTCGAGCAGTCCGGACCGGGCCAGCAGCACCCCGATCAGCACCGGGGCCATGAGTCCGAAGAAGCCCCCGATGAACACGAGGTTGCTCACCCAGACGCCGAAGCGGATCGCCATGCTGAGCAGGTAGTCGTCGGTCGAGAGGAGGCCCTCGTCCGAGGCGAGGAGGCGGGACAGCCCGAAGGCCAGGGTGAGCGGCACCAGGGACACCCCGGCGATCCACGCGAGGATCCGGGTCCGCAGGGTGATGAACAGCAGCGCGAGCAGGCCGGTCACGGCGTACGGGCCCAGGATGTCGCCGAGGAACAGCAGGGTCGCATGCACCGCGCCGAAGGCCAGCAGCCACAGGTTGCGCCGCACCAGCAGGCGCTGTGCGGCTCCGACGGTGCGCCCGGCCCGCAGCTGCCGGTCGAGCACCTTGACCATGCCGTAGCCGAAGAGCATGGCGAACATCGGGTACGACCGGGCGTCGATCAGCATCGCGACGAGGAAGTTCAGCGTCCGGTCCAGTCCGGAGCCGTCGGCCGGGCGGTAGCCGAGGCCGAGCTCGCGGCCGTAGTGGTACACGGAGACGTTGGCCAGGGCGATGAACAGCAGGACGCTGCCTCGGGCGAGGTCCGGCGCCAGTGAGCGCTCGCTGTGCTTCGTCGGGCCGACCGGGGCGACTCGTGCCGGGGGCGGCGTCGGGGCGGCGGCGTCGGTGCTCACGGTGTCTCCTCGGTCACTGCGGGCGCTGCACGGGCGAGACGATCAGGTCGGTCGGCGACCCGGGAGCACTCCACCACGGTGATCGTCGTCGGGGAACCCGCCCCGGGTCTGATCCTCTGCCCGGTGGGCTCCCCCTGAGGGTGGAGGTCCTCGGCGCTCAGCTTCGCGGTCGCGACCTGCCCGGCCTGCCCTCTTGCTGATGATCCAACTCACCGGAGGGGTGCGCATGTCTCGTGGCGGGCGGGCGGAACCTGCGCAACCCTCCGGTGAGTCGGATCATCGACGGGGGACGAGCGTCGAGAGCTGTCTGATCCAGCTCCCGGGGTGGGTCAGACCCCACTGGTCGATCTGGATCACCCGCCACCCCAGCCCCCGGACCGGGCACTGAACCTGCGGTTCGGGGAACCCCAGTCGCACGACGAGCAGGCGCAGTTCGGTCTCCTTGGGGCGGTCCACCCCGTCCCGCACGGCCCGCAGTTCCCGGCGGGCCCGGCCGATCCCGGGCAGCCCCACCGCCGCGACCCCGGCCCGGCGGGACTCCGCACTGGTCAGCGGGCTGGCTCTGACGAGGGCGTCCACCCAGGCCACGGTGCGCGGGTACGGCAGTGCCCCGGTCCCGACGCCGCGCGCGAGAGGTCGACTGCCGTTCGCGCGAGGGAGGTGCTGGGGCCGAACTCGGTGTCCACGACATCGCCAACATCGAGATCCACTCGCAGCCGGGCGACCCCGTCGAGGCTGACGCCGTACCCGTCGTCGCCCGTGATCAGGTGGACGGGGTCGCGGGCCTCGGCGAGCCGGCAGCCATGGACCCAGGCTGCGCTCGGCCCGCACAGGACGCCCCCGGCCCCGCTGCGGCGGACTGCGTCGATCATCGTGCCGTGGTCGACCGGTAGGTCCGCGGCCTGATGGACCCCGCGCAGCAGTCGGCGGTAGGACGGACCGGCCGACGGCGGGGCACGGGACACGCTGTCCAGATCCGGCCCGGCAGCGGACCGGGACGGGTCGTCGGGTGGGGACCCACGGCCCGTCGCCGGACTGTGGACGAGCAGCGAGCGGGGGACCGGCGCCGTCAGCCGCGCCGATGCCGGGGGCCGTCGAGGCCTCGACCGGTCGGCCCCGCGGTCGAGGCCGGGGGGTCGAACGCGCGGGCCCGGTGGACGCGACCACGGTGACCCGTCGACCATCGCCCGTGGCCAGCTGGGAGGACGTCCGCCGACGGGCACTGGCGATGCCCGGGCCACCGAGGACGCCTCTGACGACGGGACCGCCGCGGGACAGCCCGGCGCCAGGCTGTCCGTCCGGGAGGGACCCCGGTCTCCCGACTGATGGAGGATGCTGGCGGTCATTGCGACGACGGAAGGACGCGCCATGAAGACCATCGACCACTGGATCGGCGGAAACCTGGTGGCAGGCTCGGGTACCGCCACTGCGCCGGTGTGGAACCCCGCGACCGGCCAGCAGCAGGCCGAGGTCCGCCTCGGCACCGCCGAGGACGTCGCCGCGGCCGTCCGCGTCGCTGGCGAGGCGTTCGTCGAGTGGTCGCAGGCGTCGCTCAGCCGCCGGGCCAAGGTCCTGTTCGCGTTCCGCGAGCTGGTGAACGCCCACGCCGCGGATCTCGCGGGGCTCGTGACCGACGAGCACGGCAAGACGCTCGCCGACGCCATGGGCGAGGTTCAGCGGGGGCTCGAGGTCGTCGAGTTCGCCTGCGGGCTGCCGCACCTGCTCAAGGGCGAGTACTCCGACCAGGTCTCGACGGGGATCGACAGCTTCTCGTTCCGGGAACCGCTGGGGGTGGTCGCGGGCATCACGCCGTTCAACTTCCCGGCGATGGTCCCGATGTGGATGCACCCGGTCGCCATCGCCTGCGGCAACACCTTCGTCCTCAAGCCCAGTGAGCGCGACCCGTCGGCCAGCAATCTCGTCGCCGAGCTGTGGCAGCGGGCGGGGCTGCCGGACGGCGTCTTCAACGTCGTCCACGGCGACAAGACGGCGGTCGACGCCGTTCTCGACCACCCGGGGATCGCGGCGGTGTCCTTCGTCGGCTCCACGCCCATCGCCCGCTACATCCACCGTCGCGGCACCGAGAACGGAAAGCGGGTCCAGGCCCTGGGCGGCGCCAAGAACCACGCGATCGTCCTGCCGGACGCCGACCTCGACTTCGCCGCGGGGCATCTCGCCGCCGCCGCGTTCGGCTCGGCCGGGGAGCGGTGCATGGCGATCTCCGCCGCGGTCGCCGTGGGTGCGGCCGGGGACGCGGTCGTCGACGCGGTGTCGTCGCTGGCCAAGGCCACCCGGGTCGGCCCCGGTCGCGCCGACGGCAGCGAGATGGGCCCCGTCGTCACCGCCGCCGCCAAGCAGCGGATCGAGGGCCTCATCACCACCGGCGAGCGGCAGGGCGCCCGGGTCGCCGTCGACGGCCGCGGCTGCACCGTCCCCGGGCACGAGGGCGGCTTCTTCGTCGGCCCCACCGTCCTCGACCGCGTGACCCGCGACATGGACGTCTACACCGAGGAGATCTTCGGCCCGGTGCTCTCCGTCGTCCGGGCGGACACCGTCGACGAGGCGATCGCCCTGATCAACGCCAACCCCTACGGCAACGGCACCGCCATCTTCACCAGCTCGGGCGAGGCGGCCCGCCGGTTCCAACGCGGCGTCCAGGTCGGCATGATCGGCATCAACGTGCCGGTCCCCGTGCCGATGGCGTTCTACTCCTTCGGCGGGTGGAAGGACTCCCTCTTCGGCCAGTCCCACATCCACGGGCCCGAAGGCATCGCCTTCTACACCCGCGCCAAGGTCGTCACCGCCCGCTGGCCCCAGGCCACCCAGGCCTCCGACGCCAGCTTCACCTTCCCGACCAACCGCTGAGGAGGCGGCCCGTGCCCGGGCTCACGGGCGCACGACCCATCCCGCCGACCATGGCGCCAGCCACACGTCCCCGTCCCCGCCGATGTGGACGGGTCGTCCCGCCAGGGCGTCCCACCCGTCGCGCAGCCCCAGCTCGCCCAGCCGGTGCCCGGGCCACGGCCGCCACGTCGCGGTGACGTTGTAGAGAGCGAGCAGGTCGCCGAGGGGATGGCGGCGCGCGACGGCCAGCACCCCGGGGTCGGCGACGTCGAGCACGCGGTTGGGCACCGAGGCATGGAGGTGGGGCAGCGACGACCGCACCCGGGCGAGGTGGCGCAGGCCGGCGAACACCCGCCCCGGCACGGTCGTCGGGTCACCGGCCGCGTCGAGAGCCTCCGGGTCGAGCCAGGGCCGGTGGACCCAGCGGTTGTCGCCCGAGTGCCCCGGCTCGTCGGCCCAGGCCGGGTCCCCGGGCGAGGCCAGCTCGTCACCCATCCAGATCACCGGGATCCCGCCCCAGCCCAGGATGACGGCGTGGGCCAGCAGCAGCCGGGTGACCGCAGCGTCGACCTCCGCGGGATCGCCGGACTCGTGCGCCGCGACCAGACCGGCCAGGGCCGCGGCCGAGCCGGAGATGCGCCGGTCGCCGCTGGCAGGGTTCGCCTGGAAGACCAGCCCGCGGGCCCACGAGCCGGGGAAGGCCCCGCGATACCAGTCCGACAGGAACGTCCGGTGGGCGCTGCCTTCCAGTCCGACCGCGGCGGCGTCGGCGTCCGACACCGCCCACCCGATGTCGTCGTGGCAGCGCACGTAGGTGATCCACGCCGTGGTGGCCGGCGCCGGCGGCAGCGAGCCCAGGGCGCGCGCGGCCAGGCGCACGTCCTGCGCGGCCAGCATCGACCACACCTGGACCATGAGTGAGTTGTGGTAGGCGAGGTCGCTGACCCGACCGTGGTGCCGGTGGCGCCCCAGGTAGTGGACGAGGTCGTCGGGGCCCACGATGGCCTCGGCCTTGAGCAGCACGCCGGGGCAGGCGATCCG
The DNA here is from genome assembly GCA_050329415.1 of Kineosporiaceae bacterium. Classification (GTDB taxonomy): domain Bacteria; phylum Actinomycetota; class Actinomycetes; order Actinomycetales; family JBBAYJ01; genus JANNOG01. The sequence continues at coordinate 4,898 of JBHJOS010000159.1, read as the reverse complement.
GGTGAGGGCGCGCAGCACCCGGGCGAGGCTGTGGACCTCGGGCTGGTTCTGGCAGGAGGTGCCCAGTCGTTTCCACAGGAAGGCGATGGCGTCCAGGCGGAGCACGTCGACGCCGAGGTTGGCGAGGAACAGGACGATCTCGGCGTACTCGACGACGACGTCGGGGCTGGCCCAGTTCACGTCCCACTGGAAGGCGTGGAACGTGGTCCACACCCAGCCGTCGAGGTCGTCGTCCCACGTGAAACTCCCCGGCGCGAAGTCGGGGAACACCTCCGGCAGCGTCGCCTCGTAGGCGTCCGGCATCGTCCGGTCGCCGAAGACGTGGAAGTAGTCCCGGTACCGGGCATCGCCCCGCCGGGCCGCCGCCGCCCACGGGTGCTCCCTGGCCACGTGGTTGAGGACGAGGTCGAGCACCAGGCTGATGCCGCGGGCGTGCAGGGCGCGGGCCAGGTCGCGCAGGTCGTCGATGGTGCCGAGGTCGGCCCGGACCGCGCGGTAGTCGACGACCGCGTACCCGCCGTCGCTGTCGCCGTCGCGCGGCCGCAGCAACGGCATGAGGTGCAGGTAGGTGACGCCCAGCTCGGCGAGGTGGTCGAGGCGGTCGTGGACCCCGGCCAGGGTGCCGGCGAACCGCTCGGTGTACGCGGCGTAGCCGAGCATCCCCGGCTCCTGGAACCAGTCCGGGCGCAGCGTGCGCGCCAGGTCCGAGCGGTGCAGCGCCGGGTCCCGCGCGGCGTACGCGGCCGCCGCCGCCCGCAGCAGCCGCTCGCCCGTCGCGTGCGCGACGTCCGGCCCGAACACGTCCGCCAATCCCTCGGCGAGGTCGGCCCACCACCTTTCGACCCGCAGCTCGAACAGCTCCCGCCGGTCGGGGCCGACCCCCGCCAGCAGGTCGGCGGGCACGGCGGGGATCATCCGCCCATTGTGGCGCCGACGATCCGGGAGCCGCAGAACCCTCCACTCGTGATCCCACTCATGCGACGTCAGGTTCCCGGGCCCGCGAACCTGACGTCGCATGAGTTCGATCATGAGGGGGCAGGGGCCTTACCTCCGGGGGGATCCGGAACTGAGGCTGCCCCCGGTGCAGGACGTGCGCGGTCTGCCGATGCCCGGGGCCCCCCTCAGGCGGAGCGTGGTCGATGTCGCCGCCCGCCCCGGGACGGCGGCACCGACCACCGGGAGACACCGTGCACCTGCTCGACCGTGAGCCCGAGCTCGCATACCGACTCGCCAGCATCCACGACTCGGCCGCTCGCGCCCATGCCGACCGGTCGGCCGGCGAGCGCCGCCGAGAGGCGCGCCGGGCGCGGCGCGAGCTGCGGCGGCGCCCGCCCGTCCCGCGCCCCCGGACGTCCGCCGAGGCGGCGCCTCCGCCACCCGCCGAGCACCGGGACCCCGGCGGAGCCCGCGTGCCAGCATGACCGACGTGGCCCGAGGTCAGCCCCCGCTCGTCGGGCGTGCCGAGGAGATGGCGGTCCTCCTCGACGCGCTCGATGCCGCCCGCACGGCGGAGCCGGGCGCCGTCGTCGTCCAGGGCGACGCCGGCGTCGGCAAGACCCGGTTGCTGTCCGAGCTGGCCGAGCGCGCCCGGGCGGCGGGCGCGACGGTCCTCGTGGGGCACTGCTCGGACCTCGGCGACTCCGGGCTGCCGTACCTGCCGTTCACCGAGGCCCTGGCCGCTCTGAGGTCCGACGACGACGCGGGGGTCGCGTGGCGCACCGGCGAGTCCGGTGGGGATCTCGGCCAGCTGCAGGTGTTCGAGGGGGTCGCCGCGGCGCTGGCGACGGCTGCCCCGCCCGGCGGCCCGGTCGTCCTCCTCGTCGAGGACCTGCACTGGTCCGACCGGTCGACCCGGGATCTCCTCGGCTTCCTGCTCCGCCGGCTGCGTGACGAGCGGCTGCTCGTGGTCGCGTCCTACCGGGGCGACGACCTGCACCGGCGTCACCCGCTGCGGACGTTCCTCGCCGAGCTGGTGCGCCTGCCGGTGGTGCACCGCCTCGACCTCTCCCCGTTCACCACCGACGAGATGGCGGTCTACCTGTCGGGACTCTCGGGGCGGGAGGTGCCGGAGGTCACCGCCCGGCGGATCCACGAGCGTTCCGAGGGCAACGCGTACTTCGCCGCCGAGCTCTTCGAGAGCGGGGCCGCCGACGACGAACCCCGGACCCTGCCCACCCGGCTGGCCGACGTCGTGCTGGCCCGGCTCGAGACGCTGCCCGGGGCGGCGGTCGACGTCGTGCGCCTCGCGGCGGTCGGGGGCCGCCGGGTCCGCCACGAGCTGGTGCGCGCCGTCGCCGCCCGGCCGGACGACGTTCTCGAGGCCGCGCTGCGCGAGGCCGTCGCCGCGCACCTGCTGGTGCCCGACGGGACGGACGGGTACGCCTTCCGACACGCCCTGCTCCACGAGGCCGTGTACGCGGACCTGCTCCCCGGCGAGCGCACCCGGTTGCACGCGGCCTACGCCCGCGCACTCACCGAGGCCGCCGAGCAGGGTGCCCGCCTCGCCCCGGCCGCTGATCTCACTCACCACCGCCTGGAGTCGCACGACCTCCCAGGGGCGCTGGTCGCCGCCGTGGCCGCGGCGGACGAGGCGGACGCCCAGCAGGCGCCCGCCGAGGCGTGGCACCAGTTGGAGCAGGCCCTGTCGTGGTGGGACGTGGTGCCGGACGCGGCGGAGCGGACCGGCACCACCGTGGTCCGCCTGCTCCTGCGCACCGCCCATGCGGCCAGCCGGGCGGGGATGCTCCAGCGTGCCCGTAGCCTGGCCGAGGAGGCAGTCGACCGGATTCCGCGGCTCGACCTCCCCGACGCCGACCGGACGACGGCGCTCGCCCTGCGCCAGCTCGCCAAGCACCGCTTCTCCGCCGACGCGCCGGATGACGAGACACTCGCCGCGGCCCTGCGGTCCCTCGATCTGGCGACCGCCACCGACGACGGCGACACCGCGGCGTGGGCGTCCGCCATCGCCGCCCGAGCGCTGATGGCCCTGCACCGGGAGGGCGAGGCCCGGGACTACGCGCAGCGAGCCCGAGGGCTGGCCGTCGACCTGGCGGTCGCGGGCGCCGAGGCGGACGCCCTCATCACCCTGGCTGCCCTGGACCTGGCCGAGGGCCAGGGAGCGGGTGTGGACGAGGCGCTCGCCCGGGCCGAGGCGCGGGCCCGGGAGGCGGGGCACCCGGCGACGGCGTTGCGCGCTGCCTACGGCCGGGCGGCCGCGCGCTACGACGCCGGGGACCCGGCCGCGGCCCTGGTGGTCCTTGAGCCGACGCTCGCGTGGTGTGCGGCGAAGGGGCTCATGTGGAGCCCCTACGGGCTGGAGCTGCGCTCGCTGGAGGTGACCGTGCACTACATGCGCGGCGACTGGGATCGGGCACTGCGCGCGGCCGGCCCGGCCGGGTCCCGCCCGCCTGACGCCATGGCGGCCCGCCTCGCGGCACTGGCGCTGCAGGTCCAGGCGGCCCAGGGTGACCCGGCTGCCGCCGCCACGGCCGAGTCCCTCGTCACGGCCTGGGATCACGACCCGTGGACGGTGCTGACGGTGGCGGCGGCGTCGGCCGAGCACCAGCGCTGGTGCGACTGGCCCGAGCCCGCGGTGGCGACGATCCGCCGGGCGATGACGTACATCGACGAGCGCGCGCAGTCGTGGTTCCTCGTCCGGATCCGGCTGGCCGCGGTGGGCCTCGGCGCCCTCGGGGACGTCGCCGAGCGGCCCGGAGCGGCCCGCACCGTCAATGGCGAGCCGCTGGAACAGGTGGCCGCCTCTCTCATCGAGCGGGCGCGGACGACGGCAGAGCACGGGGACGGCCGGGCGCGGCACGGCTCCCTGGGGCCGGAGGGCCAGGCCTGGCTGGCCCGCGCGGAGGCGGAGCACGCCCGGACCTGCCCGCCCGACGCGGAGGACGCGGTCGGGTTGTGGCGACGGGCCGCCGAGGGCTTCGCAGGCTTCAGCGAGTACGAGCGCGCCCGCTGCCGGGGGCAACTGGCGGCGGCGCTGCTGGCCGGCGGCCGCCGGAACGAGGCCGCCACGGAACTGGCGGCGGCGCGCCGGGTGGCGGGGGAGCTCGGGGCGCGTCCGCTGGCGGCGGCGCTCGACGCCCTCGCCCGGCGGGCCGGGATGGGCGCGGGGGCCCGGCCCGCGGGTCCGCTGACCCCGCGGGAGGGGGAGGTCCTCGCGCTGGTCGCGCAGGGCCTCACCAACCGGCGGATCGGCGAGCGGCTGTTCATGGCCGAGAAGACCGTGAGCGTCCACGTGTCGCGCATCATCGCCAAGCTCGGCGACACCGGCCGGACGGAGGCGGTGGCCGTCGCCCACCGGGAAGGTCTGCTGGCCGACCGGGTGCCGTCCACTCGGATCTGACAGGCTGCGTCGGCGTGACCGAGGAAGACCTGAAGGGTCACGTCCGGCGCTGTCTGCGCCGAGCTCATGGAACCGTACGAGTATCCAGGGACATGGTTCGGGGCCTGGTCGAGTGCGCACGTACGGCCCTCGCGGACAGTCATGGGCTCGGTGGGGGCGAGTTCATGCGCGAATCGAGTCGACGTGAGCCCGTCGACGGTGCCACCGGGGCGAACGAGAATCTTTCGGACTTCACACGACCGGTCCGCTGCGGTCCCGTCGTCACCTTCCGCAGCAGCGTCCCCGTGTTCCATCACGCCCGCCTCCTGCGATGTCGGCGGACAAGTGCAATGTCATCGACGTGCAGCATCTCGTCGGACAGGGCGCCGCGCGGGACCAGCATCTTGACGTCCCGGATTTCTGCCACGCCGGACAGGCGAGATGGTGGGCCCCGTGGGGATCGAACCCACAACCCGCGGATTAAAAGTCCGCTGCTCTGCCGATTGAGCTAGAGGCCCGGTTCGGTGCTCCATGCCACCGGTCGCCGACCCTGCGTGAAATT
>JBHJOS010000167.1:0-24342 GCA_050329415.1 Kineosporiaceae bacterium | reverse complement strand
TGTCGGGCTGGAACGGGTCGGGCTGGAACGGGTCGGGCTGGAACGGGTCGGGCTGGAACGGGTCGGGCTGGAACGGGTCGGGCTGGAACGGGTCGGGCTGGAACTGAGGCAATCCCGGCGAGGCGTGACGGCGGCGCTGCCCGTTCGCCGGCGAGCTCTGTTGCGGGCGAGCGTGGACGCGGGAGCGTCCGTCGGGTGTGATAGGCGACGTGACCGGTTGGCGGTGGCGGCTCGAGGGCGGGAGCGCGCGAGCGCTGGCGCTCAGCGGGCTGCTCCTCGCCCTCTCCATGCTGCTCCTGGTGACGGCACCCTCGCTCCCCCCAGTCGTCCAGGGTGCCGGATGGCCAGTGTTCGTCGCCGTGTGTGTGGCCTTCCTGGCGACCGAGCGATTTATGTTCAATCTTGAGTACCGAAGGAACTCCTTCGGTTTCTCCCTCTCTGAGGTGCCGACGGCTTTGGCGCTTGCGCTCTTCGCGCCATGGCTCGTGGTTGTCGCTCGTCTTGTCGGAAGTTCAGTTCCACTTCTGCTCAAGACGAAGAGGACCGGGACCCTCAAGCAATTCTTCAACCTCAGTCTCATGATCTTTGAGGGGTCGCTTGCGGTAGCCCTCGTTTCTTGGGCCAGGGCCTCGCTGCCGATGACAGACTCCGCCTTCGTCGCGGCGGTGGCCGCAGCTCTTCTGGTCGCTTCGACCGCAGGGGGTCTGCTCGTCGCTCTGGTCATCGCTCAGTTTGAGGGCAACTTCTTCAAGCGCTTGCCTGATCAGTTGCGGCAGGGATTCGTGGTGTGGGCGCTCGGCTCGATCCTCGGCGGAGTGTCGGTCATCCCCCTTTTCGTTGATCCCTGGCTCGTGCTGCTGCTGATCGTGCCCATCGTCGTTGTCTGGTGGCTCCTCATGGGTCACGGTGCGTTGCGACAGCGACACATGGACCTGGTGGCCCAGCACGGCTTCGCCCGGGAGGTCGGTCAGGCTCTCGATCTCCATACCCTTGTCGCTTCTGCCAGGAGCGAGACGCAACGGCTGCTGCGAGCCCAGGACGCCGGCCTCGTCGTGTTCCGACCCGCAGGCGCCTCACCTCTCGTGGAGTCGTCGATGGCGGCGACCTGGTGGCCGCGGTCCGTCGACGACCCGGCATGGCAGGACACCCTCCATGGTGAGGAACGCGTCCTCCGCCTGACAGTGTCCGGTCGTCAGGCCCACCCGGCTGCCCAAGCCGGGTGGTCAGACGCCCTGGTCGCGCCGATCTCGGATGGTGAAGGCGTTCTCGGTGTCCTTCTCGTCGCCGAACGAACCGGACTGCTCAAGAGATTCTCGACGGACGACATGGAGCGGCTGCGGCAGCTGGCCGATCAGCTGGCCGTGAGTCTCCGCAAGAGCCTCCTCCACCTCCAGCTGGAGCACGACGCCAGTCACGATCGTCTCACCGGGCTGCCCAACCGTTCCCTCTTCGAGTTGAAGGTGCAGGCGGCCCTCGGGAACGAGGACACGGTCGCGGTGTTCCTGCTCGACCTCGACCGTTTCAAGGAGGTCAACGACGGTCTCGGCCACCACATCGGCGACCTGCTTCTTCAGAAGTTCGCCGAGCGGATGCGGTCGATCCTGCCGAAGGACTCCGTGCTCTCGCGACTCGCCGGCGACGAGTTCGCCGTCCTGGCCAAGGGGCTGCCTCGCGCCAAGGCCGCGGAGCTCGGGGCGGGGATCCTCCATGCCGCCCGTGAGCCCTTCGACCTCGGGGAACTGTCCGTCGCGGTCTCGTGCAGCATCGGCCTGGTCATGGGCCCGGAGCAGGGAGCGGATGCAGCCGCCCTGCTCCGCCGGGCCGACCTCGCGATGTACGACGCCAAGGGGCGCAGTGGCGGCGTGTCGCTCTACCGGTCGGACCTCGAGAGGACCAACTCGCAGCGGCTGCGGCTCCTGCAGGACCTCCGGGTCGCCACCGTCGAGGAGCAGATGCTGGCCTGGTTCCAACCCAAGGTCCAACTGGGGACCAGGACCGTCGTCGGGGTCGAGGCCCTCGTCCGCTGGGATCACCCGGACCAGGGCGTCCTTGACGCGGACCGCTTCATCGGGCTGGCTGAGCAGACGGACCTCATTCACACCATCACCGACCGGATTCTGACGTCGGCGCTCTCGGCGGCCCGATCCTGGCAGCGCCGGGGGTGGGCACTCGGCGTGGCCGTCAACGTCTCGGCCCGCAGCCTCCTCGACGAACTGCTCGCCGACCGGATCGCCCGGCACCTCCACCATCACGACGTCCCCCCCGGCCTGCTCACCATCGAGATCACCGAGACCTCGGTCATGGCCGACGTCAGCCGGGCGCTGGTCACGCTGGAGCGTCTCGACGAACTCGGTGTCCAGATCTCCGTCGACGACTACGGGACGGGCTACTCGTCCCTCACCTACCTACGGAGGCTGCCCGTCCGGGAACTCAAGATCGACCGTGGATTCATCGCCAACATGCTCACCGACGAGCACGACGAGGTGATCGTCCGCTCCACCATCGAGCTCGGACGGCACCTCGGCCTGCGCGTCGTCGCCGAGGGCATCGAGAACGACCAGATCGCGACGCGGCTCCGCCAGCTCGGATGCGACCTCGGCCAGGGCACCGGCTTCGCGCCGCCGATGCCGCTCGTCGAGTTCGACGGTTGGCTGGCGGCCGGCTCCTACCTCGTTCCCGGGCGCGATCGGGGCAACGGCGCCCGAGCGACCGCCTAGCCGTTGCGCGGGAGGCCTCACACGGCCTGGGCCGCCCGGCGGGCCCGGCGCAGCGCCCGGGCGTAGGAGCCCATGTCGACATCGACTCGCTCGATCCCGGCAAGGACGCCGAAGGTGAAGGACTGCCCATCCGGCACGTCCCGCGCCAGTTCCGTCAGAACGGTGCGGGCCACCACCTGGTCCTGCCGCCCTCCGAGCACCTCCTGGAGGCGCTTCATCCTCGCCTGCGCCCGCGCCGCCGCGTCACCCAGCACCGGTCGCATCGCCTCGGCCGCGTACCGTGCCCGTTTCGCGGCCTTGCGGACCTCGTGGAGGGCGGCCTCATGATCTGGGCCGTCGACCCGGGCCGCCACCGCCGCGCGATCCAGGACTCGGCGGCAGTCGGCGGCCAGCCGGGGTCGCAGGATCGACCGTGCCCGCTGACCGGCGCGGCGGGTCAGCGGCGGGTCGGCGCAGAACGTGTCCAGACGGTCCAGCAGGTCGAGGTACCACTCAGAGTCGAGAGCCTCCCGAGCCGTCGCCAGCGCCCGCTCACGACGCCTCCCGAGCTCTGTCGCGAGGAACTCACCCGCACCCTCGGCGACCAGGGAGGCGTCCTTCTCGCTGAGCTGGTCCAGCCGCGCGGCGAGCCGGCCGGCCAGCACCTCGAGGTCGCGCGCCTCCCCGAGGGCCTGTCCCAGCCACCGCAGCTCCTCTCGTAGCGGATCCCCTGCACGCCGGTCGAGAACCGGGCGGAAGGTGGCCAGGGCGCTGCGCAGGCGCCGGGCGGCCACGCGCATCCGGTGTACGGCGTCGTCGGCGTCGAGGCGCACGTGCGGGTCGACCCGGAACAGTTCGTCCACCTGGGCTCGGCAGTACGCCACGGCCACCGCGCCAGCGGTGAGCGGCTCGCCCGCGCCATGGCGTCCCGCCTCCGGGCGGTCTGTCGACGGCTCGCCGGCCGGACGGCCGAGAGCACGGACGATCTTGGACTGGATCGCCGCCGGCCGGGCCCCGGCCGCGGCCAGGCGACCCGCGATGACATCGACCAGTGCCCGCTCGCCGTCCACCAGCTCGACCTCGAGCTCGCGCCACTCCCGGCGCTCTCCGGCGGCGACCGGGTCCGCGACGACGTCGTCGAGGGCGACCTCCGCGAGGACCCGTCCCTCGTCGTCGAGCAGTCGCTCGACGCTGCGCCAGGTCGTCAGCCGCGCCACGACCTGCAGCTCGCTCCGCCGTGCGAGGCAGCGGGTGAGGGAGACCAGCTCGGCCGGCACCCGGGTCGCCGGGCGTCCCAGGGGCAGGTGCACCTCCAGCCGCCCCTCGGCGACCGGCAGCTTGAGGTGCCAGCCAGCGTCACCGCCGCCGGTCCGCCGGCGCAGGGTGACTCGGGACCGCAGCAGTCGCAGGTCCGCGGTGTCGTAGTACGTGGCCACCAACCGGACGGTCGGTACCCGGACCACCGACGCCACTCCGTCGACCTCGCCGAGGTCGGGCAGCGCGAGATCCGCGTCCACGTCGAACGTGGTCTCGATCTCCAGGTGGGTCTCGGTCACCGGGTCAGTGTGGGCCATCGTGACGCGCCGTACCGTGTCCCGGTGGCCTCAGGCGCAGTGCCCCGGTTCGACCTCGTCGTGACCCGGAGCACCCACGTCGTGGCCGGCCGCTCGATCGAGCTGGAGAACAACGCGTGGCTGCTGGGGGACGACGAGCAGTGCCTGGTCGTCGATGCCCCGCACGACGCCGACGCCATCGTCGAGGCGGTCGCCGGCCGCCGGGTGAGGGCCATCGCGTGCACCCACGCCCACGGCGACCATGTCCGCCTGGCGCCCGAGGTGGGGCGTCGCCTCGGCGCCCCGGTGCTGCTCCACCCGGCGGACCTGCCGGTGTGGTGCGGCGTGCACGAGGTCGCCGAGCCCGACGGTCCGCTGGCCGACGGGCAGGTCCTCGAGGTGGCCGGGGTCGAGGTCGAGGTCTGTCACACACCCGGTCACACGCCGGGCAGCGTGTGTCTGCGAGTGCCCGCGCTCGGGGCGGTGCTCAGTGGGGACACACTGTTCCCCGGCGGTCCCGGCGCCACCCGGGCACCCTTCGGCGACTTCCCGGCGATCATCGCGTCGATCCGCGACCGGCTCTTCACGCTGCCGCCCGAGACCCGCGTTCTGCCTGGTCACGGTGCGACGACGACCGTCGGGACCGAGGCCCCGCACCTCCCGGAGTGGATCGCAAGAGGCTGGTGAGCCGGTCCCTCGGGGGTTCGGGCGCTACGGTCGACCCGTGCTGCTGTCCGACCGGGACATCCGGGCCGCCCAGGAGGCCGGCGAGATCAGGCTCGACCCGTTCGAACCCGCCATGGTCCAGCCGAGCAGTCTGGACGTGCGGTTGGATCGGTGGTTCCGGCTCTTCGACAACCACAAGTACGGTCTCATCGACCCGGCCCGGGAACAGCCGGACCTCACACGCCTCGTCGAGGTCGACGGCGACGAGGCGTTCATCCTCCACCCCGGTGAGTTCGTGCTGGGTGCCACGGTCGAGATCGTGGGGCTGGGTCCCGGACTCGCCGCCCGCCTGGAGGGCAAGTCCAGTCTGGGCCGCCTCGGTCTGCTCACCCACTCCACGGCGGGCTTCATCGACCCCGGGTTCGAGGGCCACGTGACCCTGGAGCTGAGCAACATGGCCACCCTGCCGATCGCGCTGTGGCCGGGCATGAAGGTGGGCCAGCTCTGCTTCTTCCGGCTCACGAGTGAGGCCGAGCACCCCTACGGCAGCCCCGTGCGCGGCAGCCGGTACCAGGGCCAGCGTGGGCCGACCGCCAGCCGGTCCTTTCGCGACTTCCACCGGATCGCGGTGTAGGCGTGCCGGGGCTGCGACGACGTGGGGCGTCCGGTCGTTTCCTGGAGCTGCGGGACCGGCACCTGCTCCTGGTCCCGACGACCACCGACCCCCTGGACCTCGACGGACTGGTCCGCACCTGGTTCCCGCGAACCGACCTGGCGTCCGGCCGCACGGAGCTGCCGGGCATCGGCGTCCTGACCGGTCCGCACGAGCTGTCGATGGAGGAAGCCGTCACGGCCGAGGTGCCGACGCCCTGGGTCGTCGCCTACGACCTCGACACGCCCCGCTCCCGCGCCGCGCCCCCGCCGCCCCGCCGCCCCGACGGGCTGCACCGCGCCTTCCCCGCGGGACTGCCGACGGGAGGTGAGCTGGCCGGCCTGGAGTTCCTCATGGCCGTTGCCCGGCGACTCGGGGGCGGGGTCCGGCCGGCGGGGTCCCCGGAGGTGCTGGTGCCCGACCTGGCGGCGGCCGTCGACCTGCGAGTGGTGTGCCCCTTGTGGATCAGGCCGGCCGACGTGGCGGCGATCCTCGGGCACGAGGGCGGCGCGAGCGCCGGCGTCACGGTGGCCGCCGAGGGACGGCCTCTCGACCAGCCGTCGGCCCACCCCGACGGCATGCCGTTCGAGGTGAGCCTGGACCTCGACCCGGCAGGCTCGGTCGTGATCCACGGCCGCGTGGCGACCCAGCTCGAGCCGGCCGTGGCCGGAGAGGACTACGCCACGTCGCCGACTGCGGTGTACGACGTTCGCTGGCACGCGCCGGAGCCCGCCTGGCGGGTCGCCGACGCGCTGGACGGGGTGGCTCTGGCGTGCCGGGAGCGGGTGCGCGGACGCATCGAGTCGGTCGCCCGGACGCTCGCCGAACTGGGCGGCGGCGTGGTGCTGGACTCCGACGGCTTCCTCGTGGACCGCTACCTGCTGTGATGCGTCCCGACCGATCGCGACCGGGCGACCCGAGGGGCTGCCGCCCAGTCCTCGTGTCGTGTTGACTGGAGCGCGTGACCCGGGACCGGTGGCTCGCCCAGACGACGGCAGGCACAGCTGCCGCGGGCGGCGGCACGGTCGTGGGGGTGGGTGACGGGGTCGGCGTGGCCCGGCAGGGTATCTACGACCGCGACGGCCTGGTCGTCGGGTACGAACTCCTGTTCCGACTGCCCCCGGCGAACGAGGCCCCGGCGCTCACCACCGAGGCCGAGCACGAGCGCGCCACCGCCGAGGTCATCCGCGCGCTCCTGGACCGGGAACCGATCGTCGACCGCGACGGCCCGCTGCTGTTCGTCAACGTTCCGCGAGCCTTCGTCGTTGGCGACCTTCCGCTGTCGCTGCCCCCGGAGCGGCTGGTCGTCGAGGTCCTCGAACACGTGGTCCCGGACGACGAGCTGCTCGACGGCGTCCGTGCCCTCACCGGGCGCGGGTACCGGGTCGCCGTCGACGACTGGGACGGTGACCACGGACGGTACGGCCTCATCGCCGAGGCCGACTACGTGAAGATCGACATGCACCAGGTGTCGCCCGACCGGCTGGACCAGTGCGTCCGCGACATCCGGGCCACCCGTCCGGATGCCAGTGTCGTCATCGAGCGGGTCGAGAGCGCGGCGGACCACGACCGCGCCCTCGGCGTCGGCGCCGATCTGTTCCAGGGGTACTACCTGCAGGCGCCCGAGTACCTGCCCGTCACCTGACGTCGCCGCGGCGGCCGACGGTCGTCGCCCCCGTCTCGTTGCATCGTGCAGGTTGCACGATGCAACGACTCGCCACGGGGGCCGAGGGCCGCGGACCGGATCGCCCTCAGCCGGTCGCGGCCTCCGTCCGGGAGCCGGAGGACCGGCCGTCGTGATCGGAGGCGGACTCCTCGGACCCGCCGCGGCGCACCGCCTCGAGCAGGAGCTGTGAGACATCGACGACGCCGAGCTCCTCGGGGGCCTGGCCGGCCGTCTGCTCGGCCGCCAGCCCGTCAGACAGCATGATCCGGCAGAACGGGCATCCGCTCGCCACGGCGCCGGCCCCCGTCGCGACCGCCTCCGCCGTGCGGTTCGCGTTGATCCGGGTGCCGACGGACTCCTCCATCCACATCCTGGCCCCGCCGGCTCCGCAGCAGAACGAGCGCTCGGAGTTGCGGGGCATCTCGCGGAGCTGGACCCCCGAGGCGGCGAGCAGGTCCCGGGGCGGGGAGTACACCCCGTTGTGCCGGCCCAGGTAACAGGGGTCGTGGTAGGTGGCGGTGGCGGCGTCGCGACCGGGGGCGGCCACGGGGACGAGGCGACCGAGGCGGACCAGGCGGTCCAGCAGCTGGGTGTGATGGAGCACCCGGAGTTCGAGGCCGAGCTGGGGGTACTCGTTGCCGAGCGTGTTGAGGCAGTGCGGGCACGTGGTGACGACGTGCAGGGCGCGTGTCACGCGCAGGGTCTCGACGTTCTGGGTGGCGAGCTGCTGGAAGAGGAACTCGTTGCCGGCCCGGCGGGCCGGGTCGCCGGTGCAGGTCTCGCCGTCTCCCAGGACCGCGAAGCTCACGCCCGCGGTGTAGAGGAGCTCGGCCACGGCCCGCACGGTGCCCTTGGCGCGGTCGTCGTACGCGCCTGCGCACCCGACCCACAGCAGGTAGTCGACCTCGGTGAGGTCGGTGACGCCGTTCGGGTCGCCGACGACGCTGACCTCGAACGGCAGCCCCCTGGCCCAGTCCAGGCGGGCCCGCGGCGGCAGACCCCACGGGTTCCCCTGGTTCTCCAGCTTCCGGAACAGCCCCCCCAGCTCGGTGGGGAACGCCGACTCGAGCAGGACCTGGTGGCGGCGCAGCTCGACGATGTGGTCGACGTGCTCGATGTCGACGGGGCACTGCTCGACGCACGCCCCGCACGTGGTGCACGACCAGAGGACGTCCGGATCGAGGACACCCGCCAGTGCCAGGGCATCGACGTCGTCGTGCCCGGCGGTCGCGGCCGTCGGCCCGGTCCCGTAGCCGCCCGGGGCCGGGGCCACGAGCGGGCGGTCGAGGGGGGACGGACGGCCGCCGGTGCCCGTTCCACCGCGGCCGTCGGGACCCTCGCCGTCGGAACTGTCGCCGTCGGGACCGTCACCGTCGCCTCCGCCGAACGGCTCACCGGTGAGCAGCCCCGCCGCCTCGTACGCATGATCCCGCAGCGCGGTGATGAGCAGCTTCGGGCTCAGCGGCTTCTCGGTCTGCCAGGCGGGGCACTGGCTCTGGCACCGGCCGCACTCGGTGCAGGTGGTGAAGTCGAGCAGGGCCTTCCACGAGAAGTCGGTGACCTTCCCGGCCCCGAGCGAGGCGTCCTCCGGCAGGTCCTCGAGCGCCTCCAGGTCGACCGGCCTGCCGGCCACCGTCAACGGGGGCAGCGCGCCGAGGGCCGTTCCGCCGGCCGGGTCGCGCTTGAGGAAGATGTTGAACGGAGCCGTGAAGCGATGCCAGGCGACACCCATGGTGACGGTGAGCCCGATGACGACGAACCACGCCATGGAGACGGTGATCTTCGTGGCGGCGAGGCTGGACACCAGTGCCCCGAGGGTGTCCGGTGCCAGCCGGGTGAATGCCTCTCCGACCGGCAGGGTGACCGGGTGGTGGGAGAACGCCGCCGTCGGCGACCCGGCGGCCTCGTCGAGGGCGTACTCCAGCCCGCGCAGCGTCAGCACGAGGACGGCGATGACGAGGATCGTCGCCTCGACCACGTAGGCCTGCCAGGTCGTCGAGCCGAGGAACCGGGAGCGCCACGGCGGGCGGCGCCGCATGGCGATCTGTCGGACGACGACGAGCGTGAGGATGCCGAGCAGGGTGAGAAGTGCGATGATCTCGACGAACCAGGCGTAGACCGCGTTGCGCCCGATCACGGGGATCGTCCACCTCGGCTCGAGGACCTGCCCGTAGCCGGTCACCAGGGTGCCGAGCAGCGCGACGAAACCGACCATGACGAACCAGTGGGCGGCACCGGGCACCGACCACCGGAGCATGCGCGTGTGTCCCAGGACCTCCACCACGGTGTGCTCGAGCCGCGACCAGGGTCGTGCCATCCGACCGTGCTCCGGGGCCCCCAGCCGGACCACGGACACGATCCGGGACACCCCGACGGCGAACGCCGACACACCGACGACCGTGACGGCCAGCACGACGACGAAGAGGGCGATCTGCACCCCGGTGTACCCGGTCGCCATGGCACTCCTTCGGATCGGTTCCGTCTGAGGTTACCCGCTGGTAACTACAGGACGTCCAGCACCCACCCGAGGATCGTTCCCACGAAGGGGGCGATCCCCAGCACCAGGCCGAGAACCAGCAGCACCGCGACGACCCGGACTGCCAGACCTCGCCCGCCGGGCCCCGATCCGGCCCTCAGCATCCTGAGCATCAGCGCGACACCTGCCTCAGGCCCTTGGGCATGACACCCCCGGTGCGACTGGCGTAGTAACGGGCTGCCTGCCGAGTGGCGACCACCCGGACCACGTTGAGCACTGCACCGGCGATCATGGAGTACGCCACGGCCTCCGCGAGCCGGGTCTCGGGGCTCTCCGGCAGGCCAGGCGGCCGACGCCCGGTGGCCGCCCGCCACGCTGCCGCGAGCGCCCGTCGGGCCACCGCCCCGGCCACCACGGTCGTGAGCAGGGCCAGCAGCCGCCACGCGAGTCCCGACACCCGACGAGCCTGCCGTCCGTGAGGCGCCGGAGCAAGCCGGCTGCCTCACCGGCGTAGCATGGGCCGCACGACAGGGGAGCGCCACCAGGGCGCTGAGAGTGCGGGACCTCCGCAGACCCTCGAACCTGATCCGGTTAGCACCGGCGAAGGGAGTCGAGCTCACCGTCGGTGCGGGTGACCGCTCGGCGGCATCCCCGCTCTTCGAAGGGAGCGCGCCATGGTCACGGACAGTGACACCAGCGGCAGCGGCAGTGACGCCAGTAGCGGTGGCAGTGACGTCGAGACCCCGACGCCCCACCGACGCCGCAGCTGGCGCACGGTCGACATCGTGAGCGCCGCCGTGCTCGGCGTGGCCGGCGGCGTGCTGCTTGTCGCCGCGAACACCCTCTACGGCCCGGTGACGGCCGGGCCCGTCGCGCTGTACCCGCCGCTGGAGGGAATCCTCACGGGCCTCTACGTCCTGCCCGCGGTGCTCGGCGGCCTCGTGATCCGCAAGCCCGGGGCTGCCCTGCTCACCATGGTGGTCGCGGCCGTTACGAGCATGCTCGTCGGAAACCAGTGGGGCTTCGTCACGCTCTGGTACGGCCTCGCGCAGGGGGCCGGGGCCGAGATCGCGTTCGCGGCCCTCGGGTACCGCCGGTGGGGGCCGGGGGCAGGGGTCCTCGCCGCGCTCGCCGCCGCGCTCGGCGAGGCAGTGCTCACCGTCCCGCTCTTCTACGCCGGTGTCGGGGTCGACCAGCAGGCGGCGCGGGTCGGCGTCGGGATCGCCTCGGCGGTGCTGCTGGCCGGGATCGGGGCATGGGCGCTGACGCGAGCGCTGGCCGGGACCGGGGCGCTCGACGCCCTGGCCTCGGGCCGGGCCGCCCGCAGGGTCTGACCGACCGCGTGGGAGTCGGGTGGCAGGCCCGTGGCTGGGGGTGGCGACACCCGGGACGGCGGGCCTGGGCCGTTCGCGACCTCGACCTCGAGGTCGCGGCGGGGGAACGGGTGCTGTTGCTCGGTCCCAGCGGGTCGGGCAAGTCGACCCTGCTCCTCGGGCTGGCGGGCCTGCTCGACCCGGACCTCGCCGGCGGGGACGACCCGGCCGAGGCCGAGACCGGCGCCCTGCTCGTCGGTGGGCTGCCGGCCCGCCGCGCGCGGGCGGCGGGCCGGCGGGTCGGGCTGCTGCTCCAGGACCCGGACGCCCAGACCGTGCTGGCCCGGGTGGGCGACGACGTCGCCTTCGGCCTGGAGAACGCGGGCACCCCGGCCGGTCGGATCCCCGCCGAGGTCGCTCGGGCCCTCGCGCAGGTGGGCCTCGGTCACCTCGCTCCGGATCACCCCACGTCCCGGCTGTCCACGGGCCAGCGGCAGCGACTCGCGCTGGCCGGGGTGCTGGCCCCGGGCACCGACCTGCTCCTGCTCGACGAGCCCACCGCCATGCTGGACCCGGACGGGGCCGTCGCGCTGCGCGACGCCGTGGCCGCCCGGGCGGCGGCGGGCGGGGCCACGCTGGTGGTCGTCGAGCACCGGGTGGACCTGTGGCTGCCGGTCGTGGACCGGGCCGTGGTCCTCGGTCCCGGCGGGATGATCGCCGACGGTGCCGACGGTGACCCGGCAGGCGTGCTCGAGCGCCGCCGGGCACAGCTCGTGGCCGCCGGGGTGTGGCTGCCCGGCCCGCCACCGGTCGGCCCGTCCGTCCGGGCGGTGACGCCGGGCCCGGTCCTGCTCAGCGCCCGCGACCTGGCGGCTGCCCGCCCGGCCTCGCCCGGCACGCGGGCTCCCGAGCCGGTGGTGACCGACGTCCGGCTCGACCTGCGCGCCGGCGATGCCCTCGCCCTCACCGGCCCCAACGGCAGCGGCAAGACGACACTGCTGCATGTCCTGTCCGGTCTGGTCCGGCCCGCGGCCGGTGCCCTGGAAGCGGGCTCCGCCCTGGCGGCCGGCCGCGACCGGCGGCCGTGGCGCTGGTCCTCTCGCGACCTGCTGATCCGCATCCAGACCGTCTTCGCCGAGCCCCGTCACCAGTTCCTCACGGGGACTGTGCTCGACGAGGTCGCCCTCGGCCCGCGGCGCGCCGGTGATCTGAGGGCTCGGGAACGGGCCGGGGTCGTCCTCGAGCGCCTGGGCCTGTCCGCGCTCGCGCCCGCCAACCCCTGGACACTCTCCGGCGGCGAGCAGCGCCGGCTCTCGGTCGCGACCGCGCTGGCCACCCGGCCGCGGGTGCTCGCCCTCGACGAGCCGACCTTCGGGCAGGACGCCCGGACCTGGGCGGCCCTGGTCCATTTGCTCCGCGAGTTGCTGGCCGACGGGACGGCGGTCGTCACGGCGACGCACGACCGGCCCCTGGCGGCGGCTCTGGACGCCGAGGAGCGCCGCTTGCCGACGGTGACGGTCCCGACGGGTCGCCGACGGTGACCGGGGCGAGGGCGCGGTGGGTACCGCCTGCGGCCAACCCGTTGACCAAGTTCGCCGCCGCGACGCTGCTCGCGCTGTCGTTCGTGCTCGCGGTGGACCCGGTGTCCGCCGGGGTCGCCGTCGCCCTGCAGGTGGCGGTTCTGCCCTGGCTGGGCGTGGGTGGGCGGGCGCTGGCCCACCGGCTGCTGCTGGTGGCGGCCGTCGCGGTCCCGATCGGCACCTTCACGGCCTGGGCCGGTCCCGATTCGGGTCGGGAGCTGGTCGATCTCGGGGGTCCTGTCACCGTCACCGAGGGCTCCGCGGTGCTCGGTCTCGCCATCGCCCTGCGCGTCGTCGCCGTCGCGCTGCCCGGGGTCCTGCTGCTCGCGACCACCGACCCCACCGACCTCGCGGACGCCCTCGAACAGCACACTCCGTTGCCCCCGCGGTTCGTCCTGGGTGCACTCGCGGGCCTGCGCCTGGTCTCGATCGTCGCCGAGGACGTCGTGGCCCTGCGACTGGCCCGCCGAGCGAGGGGGGCGGCCCCGCTGTGGGCGTCCCCACGGGCCGCGAGCTCCGCGGTGGTGTCCCTGCTGGCGCTCGCCCTCGGCCGGGCGCGGACGCTGTCGCTGGCCCTGGAGGCCCGCGGCCTCGGTACCGGACGCCGGACCTGGTCCCGGCGGTCCCGGTTCGGACCGGCCGACGTGGTCCTCCTGGCGGGTGCCGTCCTCGTGGTGGGCGTCGCCACGGCGGCCGGTGTGGCGGCGGGGACGTGGCGGGTCGCGTGGGCGTGAGCCTTCCCCTGGGTCGCGTGGGCGGTGTCGGTCAGGGCGCCGTCGAGGAACCGGGCATCAGGCTCATCGCGGTCACCCGGAGACCGGGGAGCGAGAAGGTGCCGTCGACCTCGAAGCCGAGATGACGGTAGATGTCGACGTTGCATGGATCCGCGGTGCTGAGGTGGACGGCAGCGGCGTCCGGTCCGCTCAGCGCGTCGTCCAGGACTCGGCGGACCAGGGCGCCGCCGAGCCTGGTTCCCCGGGCCTCCTCGAGCACACCCACGAACTCCAGGATCGTCGCCGCGGGTGGGACGTAGGCATTCTCCCGCCGACGGTAAGCGGCCGTGCGTGCCACCACGGCCGGTCCGCAACCGGCGAGCACTCGGCTGAGCCAACGGAGCTGAGCGGTCGGCGCGGGCCGGTCGACGGATCGGGTCACCCAGGCTGCACCCACCGGTCGACCATGTCGCTCCAGCAGGTAGCGGCGGGAGGCCGGTTGCCCGGCGATCAGTCGCTCGGTGGCAGCGAACCAGACGTGGCGACGGGTCCGGTCCGGCCCACAGGTCCAGCGGATCCCGGGCTCCTCGGCGAAAGCGGTGGCGAGCAGGCCCGCGGTCGCGCGGCTGGGCGGGTCGATCAGGATCCGGCAACCTGCGGGGCACGCCGCGTCGTCGTTCATGCTGCGCGTGCCACGGGACCAGGAACCAGGAAGCAGACCAGCAGCTTGAGGTAGAAGAGCGCCGGGAACCAGGCCAGCGCCTCGGGTAGCGGGGCCAGGATCAGCCCCAGCAGCAGGACGGCCGTATAGGTGCCGGTGGCGACCACGAGCTTCACCCGGCGTGGTGAGTACTCGATCACCAGCGCCGACGCGATCAGCAGGATGCCGCTGACCGTCAGCCAGGTCCAGTCCCGCTCCAACAGCACCAGGCCCACCAGGGCCAGGTGGAGCCCATGGGTGGCGACGAACACCAGCCGGGTGCGGCGGGCGCCGGGCAGGGGGCGGTGGTACCAGGACTTCGCAGCCTGGGTGGAGTTGGTCAGGATGCCGCCGACCAAATCGAGGGCTATCACGGCCACCAGGACGACTTGCCCGACCGACCAGTCCGGCCGCTGCGGGGAGACGGCCAGGTACCAGCCGAGCAGCCCGGCGCAGAGCAGCCCGCCGATGCCTTGCAGCAGCAGTTCGGGCCGGGTGTGTCCGGGGCCCATGAACCGGTCGAGCAGGCCGGGGCGGGTAGCTGCGCCGGAGCCGACGGTGGCGTTCATCGGGCGGCGGACCACAGCGCGGCGAGCAGCTGGTACGCCTGCTCGACATCGGACGGCGGGACGTTGGGATCGGCCTGGAGCCGCCTGATCGCCCAGCGGTCGATGGTCTGGAGCACCGCGGCCGTGGCCGTCAGCAGCAGATCCGAGTCGGTGTCGGCGCGTACCACGCCCAGGGCCCTGCCGTTGGCGATCACCTGCTCCAGCCAGACGGCCGCCGGATCCGGCCCCGCTCGGTCCTGGGCGGTGTCCACCAGCGCGAGATCGTCGGGGTGGTCGGCGAGGTGCCGGTGCAGCCGGGTACCGCCGTCCCGTAGCTGTCGCCAGAACGCCGGTTCCGACGGTGCCGGTGACCAGTCACCGAGCAGGCCGGCGAGCCTGGTCCGCACGTCGTCGAGGACCGCGCCGAGCAGGTCGTCCCGTCCGTCGAAGTACTGATAGGCCGAGGACTTGGAGATCCCGGCCATCTCGATGATCTTGTTGTACGAGGCGCCGTTGACCCCGTGAGCAGCGAACTCGTGACGTGCGACGTCAAGGATGGCGCGGCGCTGAGCGGAAGGGAGCCTCGAGAACCTGGGCAGAGGCATGGATTCATGGTATGCACTACTGGTCCGAACCGCAAGTGCGCACTAGTGGTCCCGAAGTCGGTCGGTTCTCGGACCCGTCGTCCAGTTGACCATCGCGCTGCCGAACGAGCAGGTGCGCTCCTGCATCCCGACGCGTTCGGACGGCCTGCGGCGCCGGGCGTTCGTGCGGTTCTTCGCGTGCGGGCGCGACCTCTCCCACGATTCGCCGGACGCCCCGCTGCCCGACGCGGTGGTCCGGGGCGAGGAGCCGTCCTCGTCGTGGGGGCCATGGCCGGCGGGTGACCACCGGGCGGGCGCCGGGACGGCGCGTTCCGCGGCGGGAGGTCGCCGTCCGGCGTCGCGGTCGGCCTAGGCTGGCCGCGACCGCGAGGAGGCCGCATGACCGACCCCGGAGACGCGGCCGACCCGCGGCGACCGGATCCACCGCCGGTCGCCCGCGTCGCGTACTGGCTCATGCACACGGGCGCGATCCTCGCCGTCGTCGTGGGTGGCGTGACGACCGTGGTCGGTGCAACGGCGGTCGAGCGGGCGGCGCTGGCCGGCGCCCTCGGCGCAGGGCCGGACGTACTCCGGTACGGGGTAGTGATCCTCTTCTCGGTCATGGTCGTGATGGTCGAGGTCGCCCTGTGGATGATCTTCGGTCGGCTGTTCCGCCGCGGCTACGCCTGGGCACGGTGGGCGGGGACCGCTCTCGCGGCGGCCAACCTCGCGAGCGAGGGCTACCGAGTGCTGTCCCCCCCGGACGCAGTCGCCACCATCGCGAGCGCGGCCGAGGTGGTCCTCGCGGTCGCCCTGCTGCTCGTTCTGTGGTCACCGGCCATGTCCCGGTACGTGGCCGCGGTGTCGCGCTGGCGTTCCGTCGCGGCGGTCTGATCAGCGCGACACCGCGGAATCACAGGGCCATCGAGCTACCGACGGCGCGGGCCCGGCGGCGTCAGTGGCCCATGCCCGCCATCATCGGCCCGACATCGCAGTGTGCCGCCTCCTCGGGAGTGGTGACGGCCCGGCCGGACCGGCACAGCTGGTCGAAGAGGTCGGTCACCGGGACCGACGTGGGACCGGTGTAGTCGACCCGGCGCTTGAGAGCCGTGACGCCCTCGTCGCCCGTCGTGCTCGGAGTGACGGGGGTCAGTGCGCCGTTGGCGCAGTCGAGGCCGACCCGGACGCAGTTCTCCAGCCACATGTCGCCGACCCGGGGGTCCCAGGCCCCCCACCAGTCCGCGTGGGCGGACCCTCCCCGGTCGGCCCGAACCTCGTTCGTCATGGGGTCCACGTCCGACGACAGGTACCACCCGGCCGTGCTCTCGCCGGGGGCGAGCTCGTACCGGATCCGGTACTCGAGGTTCGTCAGCTGGATGGGGTGAGTCTCCGGGCAGTTGCCGCTGTACCAGCTGTACTGGGTGGGGGCGAGGTTGTCCTCCCAGTTCGTCGGGTCCTCGCCGTTCCAGCAGTTGTCGAACTTGACGTTGAACTCGATCATCTCGGCGAGGGGGTCCGACTGCCCGACGCACTCGGGGACCGTCTCGGACGAGGTCCGGATCGCCGCGCTCGCGCTGATGCACTGGAAGGTGGTGACGGAGTCGCCGTCCGACCCCTCGCCGAGGTTGATCGCGTTGTCGCTGATCATCGCCATGTCGTCAGGGTGTGCCTGGATCCCGGCGAGGTCCTCGCCGTAGCCCTTGTAGTAGACCATGATCATGCTGGGCACCCGGGCGTTGCCCTGGCTGTCGACAAGGGCCGGGACCCAGTAGCCGTTGCGCACGAAGCCGTTGCACGTGCTGCCGCCGGAGTCGCGCAGCGACTCGGCCGTCGTGAAGGCATTGACGTCGGCGTTGCCGAAGAACATGTGGAGGTGGGCGGCCCCGGGCAGCCCCGGGTACTTCAGTGGGTCGTCGTAGGAGAAGTGCGAGAACTCGCAGTGCAGGCGCGAGGTCCCGATGCCCTGGAAGGGGACACTGCCCTCGTAGTTGTCGACGTGCTCCGACCACGGGCCGAGGTAGTCCTCGAAGGGGATCGCGGCCTGCGGGGTGTCGCGGTGTTCCTGGCCGTCGGGGTCGGTGTTGCGCGGGCTCGACGCCCGGACGAGGGCGAGCTGCTCGGCCGCGGACCCGGCGGCCGGGGTCGTGGGCTCGTTCCCCGCCGTGGTCCCCTCGGTCGACGGGGCGGAGGGCCCGGGGGACGGCTCCGCCGTGGGCGAGGCCGGGACCGAGGGAGAGGGCTGGGGCGCGGATGCCTCACCTGAGGACGGCGCGGAGATCGGCAGCGTCCCGCCGGTGGGGACGCAGGCCGCCAGAAGGACGGTGGCCGCGGCGGCCGACAGCACGGTCATGGAGCGGAGGGGGGAGGGCATGTCTCTCCCGAGAAGCTGGCGGAGTGGAGTGGACTACTCCCTCACGCCTCGCCGGCGGCCGGCGTTTCGTCTCTTCCGCGCGCTCTGCGGGGACATCGGTCAGGTGACGGTGACGGTATGCACGTCGAGCCGCTGGTAGGTGCCCAGCGCCCGCCGATCCCGGGTGGCCAGGAGCACCCCGTGCGCGAGTGCTGCCAGAGCGACGAGGCCGTCGTAGACGGCTCCTCCGGCGACGCCGTGCGCCGCCAGCAGGGCGACGGCTGATCGTTGCGCCGGCGCGTCGAGCGTCAGCGGCTCGGCGAACAACCCGTCGATGAGTGCGTGGGCCGTGGCCGGATCCACCGCGAGATCCCCGGGCAGGCGGGAGAGCACGGAGTACGTCTCGAGCGCGGCGTGACCCGCCAGGCGTAGGGACTTGTCCCGGCCCCATTGCCGGGTCGACTCGTGCGCCGGGTGGGGGCGGACCAGGAGGGGAACCGCCACGCTGGTGTCGACCGCGACGACGCCGGTCACTTCCGGATCGAGTCCACGAGAGCGTGCACGACGTCGTCGTCGATCGGCGTGGTGCCGTCGATGACCAGGTGGCCGTCCTCCTCGACGAGGCGGGCGGTGCGGCCCTGGGGAACGAGGTGCAGTCCGGCCCCGTACCAGGAGATGTCGAGTGTCATGCCCGGCGTCAGACCCAGGGCCTCGCGCAGCTGCTTGGGCACCACGATGCGCCCGGCAGCGTCGATCGTGGTCTGCATGGCAGCACGGTACCATCGTGCTGCCATTGCGGTCTGAGCCTGGGTGCTGCGCGACCCAGCCTCAGACCCGTCCCGCCACCATGTCCAGGAGTCGCCCGAGCACCCGGCCGCCGTCGGCGCGCAGGCCGTTGTGCTCGTACTCGTTGGTCAGCCACACCCGTAGGCCGCGGACCTGCCGCGCCGTGGCCAGCGAGAACCGGCTCGGAACGTACATGTCGTCCGCGTAGACGGCCGCGGCGACCGGCACCTCGTTCGCCGCGAGGACCGCCTCGTCGTACAGCCGCGGCCACTCCCGGTGCGCGAGCAGCTCGGCCGCCGCCCGCAGGGGGGCCAGCGCCGCGCAGTCCTCGAAGAACCACGGGAACACGTGCTCCCCGGTGAAGAGGGTCGGGTCGTCGCGCAGGTCGTCGGGCAGGACCCGCTCCGCCGACCACCGGGTGCTGCCGCCGTCCGCGACGCAGGCCTCGTGAACTGCGGCGTACAGCGGGTTGCGGGCGAAGGAGAACGCGCCCTCGGCGTCGCGCCGGAAGGCCGGCGAGTCGGGCGGCAGTTCGAGAAGGTGATGGAGGGCCTCGGCGCCGTCGCTCTTTCCGAGCACCTGGCCGGCCTGGCGGAGCCGGCGGGAGGTCAGCCGGTCCCCGCCCGGCAGCCGGACGTCCTCGGCGGCGAGGCGTTCGTGCAGCGCCCGCACCAGCTCCCGGTCCGGCGGGTAGCTCTCGTAGTACCGCCGGCTGCGCTCCTGGACCAGGGTGAACGTCTCCCGGTAGAAGTCGTCCGGGTCGCCCCCGACGGGTGGCAGGCCGCCGGTGACGTAGGCGGCGGACAGACCCTCGGGCACCCGTGACAGGTACGTCAGCGTGCAGAAGCCCCCGAAGGACTGCCCGAGCACCGCCCATGGCGGCGAGTCGAGCTCGCGGCGGATCCACTCCGCGTCGGCGACGATCGCGTCCGCCCGGTGGTGGGCCAGGTACTCCGCCTGCTCCTGTGGGGACCGGCCGGGGAGGTCGCCGACGGGCGTCGACCGCCCGGTGCCGCGCTGGTCCAGCAGCAGCACCCGGTGGTCGGCCAGCGCCCGTTCGATCCAGCCGGTCGGCGGGGCGGTCGGGCGGGGTGCCTCGAAGCCGGGGCCGCCCTGGAGAAACAGCAGGTAAGGCAGCTCCCGGCCGTCCGGGCGCGCAACCTCCCGGGCGAACACGGTGATGCGCTCGCCGCCCGGGTCCGCATGGTCGAGAGGGACGGCGAACTCATGCTCGGTGAGGACCAGGCCCGGGGCGCGAACGGTGTGGGGCACGGAGCCATCCTCCGGTGCCCGTGGGCCGGCCGCTACCGATCGCCTCAGTGGGCGAGGGCAGCCGTCCGGCGAGCGAACTCGTGGAGATCCTCCAGGTCCTCCAGTCGAGCGACCACGATGCCGTCGTCCACCCGGGCGTACTCGTGGACGAGGAGGTTCCGGAACCCGACCGCTCGAGCCATCCGCTCGGCGTGATCACGCTCGAGGATCCCGTGCGCACCCAGCAGCCGCATCGCGTCGCCGTTGTCCGAGGGGGGACCCCAGCCGCTCGTCGCGCAGATGTGCTGCGCCGCGTCGACGCACGCCTCGATGGCTGTGACGAAGGCGTACTTCACGCCCCGCAGCCACAGGACATCCTCCCGGCGGGAAGGCTCTGCGGTCGCCTCCCGTCCCAGGACGGAGACCTCGTCGGTGACGCTGCGGAGCAGCCGGAGCAATCTGGTGGGGTCGACCACGGCTCAGCCCAGCCGTCCCGAGGCGAGCGCGATCGCGAACTCCCGGTGCGCGCGCTCGAAACGAGGTCGCTCATCGAACCAGATCTTCCGGGTCGTGCTCTCCCACAGGACGCGGGCCTGTGCGTCGATCTCGAGAACGAGGACGCCCTCGGCGGCGACCCGACCCCGCAGCTCCAGCGGGGCGGTATTGAGCACGAGGAGGTCCACGCCCACGGGCAGGTCCACCTCGAACGGTGCAGGTGCACTCCCCGGCCACCAGGCGGCGAGATCGAGGTCGCTGTCGGCGCGGGCCGATCCTGTTGCCCGGCTGCCGTGGACGTAGGCGAAGACGGCGCCGTGGCGGAGCAGCTCCGCCACGGCTGGCCGCAGCCGAGGATCGTCCACAGTCACCTGGTCAGTGTCCCAGTGCGCCGGCTCCCCCGCGCGAAAGGAGCTCCCCGCGCGAGTCAGCGAGCGCGTACGGGAGCTGCGTGACTTCCCCCGACCGCTTCCCGGGCGTGCGGGTCAGGACCGGCGCCCGCGACCCCGCTCCGTGACGCGCGCGATGAGATCCTTCGCGCGGCGCTGATTCTCGGGCTTGGCGGCCTCGCGCTTGGCGACCTCGATCGCCTTCGCCGCGGCGGCGCCCTTGAAAACCTTGCTGAGGATGCTCGTGGTCTCTCCCTTGTCCTGTCGATCCGGTCCGATTCTCGTCCTCCTGGGCAACGTCCGGACGGCGACAGCCGGTTCCCGGCCTCGCTCTGGGCAGGGCCGCGCGCCCTATCGTCGACAGGGTGGTCAGCATCGGTCTCGGCGTCCTCGGTCTGAGTGTCGGCGGGGCAGCGGGGTGGTGGCTCGCGCGCGAGGTCAACCGTGGGATGCCATGGGGATTCCTCGTTCTGGCGCTGGCGATCCTGCTCCTTGGCGTCGCCGCCCCGTTCGTGTGGCCAGGGGTACTCCCGGACGCCGCGGTCACCCTGGTGCGCGCCGCGGCCGGCGGTTTCGCGGGGACCGCGGCGTGGACCGTGGACGGCTTCCTGAACGAGCGGGGCGCCTCGGGAGAGAGCCACGATCCGTCCGCCGGATCGTCGTGACCGGGGGCCTGCTCAGCCGATGATCCGCGTGATCGCTGCCTGCTCGGCCAGCGACCAGGTGGTGGACGCCAGGAGGTACACCGACACCGCGAGGGGGACCACCGCGACGGCGATCACCGTCGCGAACGGCGCCACCCGCGCCACGAGGACCGACACGGGCGGAACGGGGGCCGTCGTCTCCCGGCGCAGCAGGCGCACCGCCCTCGCCGACGACGCCCAGGCCACCAACGTCAGGCAGGCGACGAGGACCACGACGATCACGGCGGGCCACCCTCCCGTCACCGTCACGAGGGCGAGGCCCCGCTCGGCCAGCGGGGCGCCGAGCAGGTTCCCGGCGAGGACCGCGTTGGGGGCACCACCGACGACGGGTGTGGTGCACAGTCGGTAGACGAGCAGCAGCACCGGTACCTGGGCCAGGAGCGGCAGGACGGGGGACAACGGCGACACCCCGGCCGATCGGTGGAGGTCACGCGACTCCCGGGCGAGCCGCGCCGGGTCCGACGCGTGGCGTCGGCGCAGCCGTTGCAGGCCCGGGCCGAGCGCGGCGACGGCCTTCCGGGCGCGGGCGGCCCGCAGGGCCAGCGGTGCGAGGACGAGGCGCACCACGACGGTGAGGAGCACGAGGGCCAGGGGGACGGCGAGGTCCCCGATGACAGGATCCAGGGCCTCGGCGAGGGCGCCGACGCCGGTGTGGAGCGGGGTGAGCGCGGGGTCGAACAGGGCGGACAGCATCGGGGCCTCCGGTCGGACGGGCACGGGCGAGGGCGAGGTCGCGGCCCGCGGTCCGACCGTGTGGGTCGGTCAGCGCACGGGCGCGGGCGCCCGTCCCCCGGGGGCCCGAGGCCGCCCGCCGCGTCCGGGTGCGTCCGGGTCGCGCATCACCACCGCGCAGGGCGGCAGGCCTGCCCGCGCCGTTCCTGTCCGTCCCTCCGTGCCGAGCGCCTCGGGCACGTGCCGGGGCCGAGCCATCCACCCCACCGGCGCCACGGCGGCCAGCAGGCCGACGGCGAGGAGCATCGCGGCGACCTCGAGCGGGAGCGTGCCCACGAGGAGGACGCCAGCGAGCGCCGGCCAGGCGGCGGCCGTCACCGTCGGCATCCGCCACCGCCCGGTCATCGACCGATACTCGCACGGGCAGCGCCGTGAGCCACGTGGACTCAACTTCGGTTTGACACGGCCGGGCTCAAGTCGCACCCTGTGCTGCGCACCCATCCACGAAGGGATCTCCACATGGCTCGTGCAGTCGGCATCGACCTGGGGACGACCAACTCGGTCGTCGCCGTCCTCGAGGGCGGAGAGCCCTCGGTCATCGCCAACGCGGAGGGCGGGCGGACCACGCCGTCGGTCGTCGCGTTCGCCAAGAACGGCGACGTCCTGGTCGGCGAGATCGCCAAGCGGCAGGCGGTGACGAACGTCGACCGCACGATCCGGTCGGTCAAGCGCCACATGGGCACCGACTGGACCACGAGCATCGACGACAAGGACTACACGTCTCAGGAGATCTCGGCCCGCATCCTGCAGAAGCTCAAGCGGGACGCGGAGGCCTACCTCGGTGACACCGTGACCGACGCCGTCGTCACGGTGCCCGCGTACTTCAACGACGCCCAGCGCCAGGCGACGAAGGAGGCGGGCGAGATCGCCGGCCTCAACGTGCTGCGGATCATCAACGAGCCGACCGCCGCGGCGCTCGCCTACGGCCTCGACAAGGGTCAGGAGGACGAACTCATCCTCGTCTTCGACCTGGGCGGCGGCACCTTCGACGTCTCGCTGCTCGAGGTGGGCAAGGACGAGGACGCGTTCTCGACGATCCAGGTCCGCGCCACCTCCGGTGACAACCACCTCGGCGGGGACGACTGGGACGACGCGATCGTCCAGCACCTGCTCAACAAGGTCCGGATGTCGACCGGTGTCGACCTCGCCAAGGACAAGATCGCGATGCAGCGGCTGCGCGAGGCGGCCGAGCAGGCGAAGAAGGAGCTGTCGAGCTCCACGTCGACCAACATCTCGCTCCAGTACCTCTCGATGACCGAGAACGGCCCCGTCCACCTCGACGAGTCGCTGAGCCGCGCCCAGTTCGAGTCGATGACGGCCTCCCTGCTGGAGCGGACCAAGGCGCCGTTCCGTCGGGTGATCAAGGACGCCGGGGTCAGCGTCTCCGACATCGATCACGTCGTCCTCGTCGGCGGCTCGACCCGGATGCCCGCCGTGACCGAGGTGGTGCGGGAGCTCACCGGCGGCAAGGAGCCGAACAAGGGAGTCAACCCGGACGAGGTCGTCGCCGTCGGCGCCGCCCTGCAGGCCGGTGTCCTCAAGGGCGACCGTAAGGACGTCCTGCTCATCGACGTCACCCCGCTGAGCCTCGGGATCGAGACCAAGGGTGGGCTCATGACCAAGCTCATCGAGCGCAACACCGCCATCCCCACCAAGCGGAGCGAGGTCTTCACCACCGCCGACGACAACCAGCCGTCCGTGCTCATCCAGGTGTTCCAGGGCGAGCGCGAGCTGGCCCGCGACAACAAGCCGCTGGGCACCTTCGAACTCACCGGCATCGCCCCGGCCCCGCGCGGCATCCCGCAGGTCGAGGTCACCTTCGACATCGACGCCAACGGCATCGTCCACGTCGGCGCCAAGGATCTCGGCACCGGCATCGAGCAGAAGATCGAGATCAAGGCCTCGAGCGGCCTCTCGGACGACGAGATCACCACCATGGTGCGCGACGCCGAGTCGCACGCCGACGAGGACAAGCGCCTGCGCCGGGTCGCCGACGCGCGCAACGCGGCCGAGGCCCGTGTGCACGAGGCCGAGCGCCAGCTCAAGGACAACGGCGACAAGGTGGACGAGACGGTCCGCCGGGACCTCGAGGGCGCGATCGACGCCACCAAGAGCGCGGCCGCCGGCGAGGACGCCGACGACATCGAGGCCAAGACGGCCGGCCTCACCGACGTGCTGCACCGCCTCTCGGAGCAGGTGTACCAGAAGGCGGCGGCCCAGCAGGACACGGCGGCCGGCAACGGCGCGGCGTCCGACGACACGGTCGAGGACGCCGAGTACGAGGTCATCGACGAGGACGCCAGCAAGGCCTCGTGACCCGCAGACGAACCCGACGAGAGGAGGAACCCCGATGCCCGCAGTCGCCCGATTCGACCCCTTCCGCGACATCACGACGCTCCGCGACGAGATGAACCGGCTCTTCACCCGCGCCACCGGCGACGGAGTCTCGTCGGGGTCCGCCTGGACCCCGGCGGTGGACATCTTCGAC